>JAAOXV010000012.1 GCA_018220955.1 Candidatus Altarchaeota archaeon
CTTGTGAAGACTGTGAACAGGAAATGGAGGAACTCAATGATTTGGCACTTGAAGTGTTTAATGCAAGTGTTAGTTCGACAGATGTTTTGAGTCGACTTGAGTCAATTGGTGAAGGAACCAAACCTTTGCAGAGATACGTAACTGATTGGATTGAATCAGAGCAAGAGCTTGAGTACATAATATCTGAGTATGAAACTTTTAGGTCAGGCCCAGTCAGCTGGATGAGCTCAAATTGTCCGACACAGATACTTCCATCTGAACTCGAAATAGCGTTATGTGGTCTGGTTGTTGATTGTTCGGCTTTGGGTGGATGCGCAATTGGACTGCCTGTTGTGAACGAGCCAGAGCTGGTCTATCTACCTTTTGCCATGCTTGAACCTGAGGAGGCCGAAGCGCTGTTCTCAGATTTAGGAGTTACTTATGATGTTGAGGCTGGTATATTGGATATGGGTTTTATGAACAAGCTTTGTGGTTGGACGACCGAGTCTGCAGTTGTTTGTGCATCGACTGGTCTAGATTACTGTCGGGTCGTGAATTGTGGACATAATATTATTATAGAGCCACAAGGAATAGCCAAGGCAGGAGCAAGATATAATAGTGAAACAGATGATGTGATTATATGGGGGAATATACTGACATGGTGAAAATGGTGGTTCTGGTTAGGACTGACCTTGGAATGAAGAAAGGCAAGCTGGCAGTGCAGACTGCTCATGCAGTACTTGGGGTGTATAGAAAAGCAAAGAAAGCTTGGCCTGAGTTAGTGGCGAGCTGGGAGAGTGAAGGAGAAAAGAAAGTCACACTCAAGATAGGTTCACAGCAAGAATTGATAGATTGGCGAATCTGGGCAGACAGTCAGGGACTAACGAGTTATCTTGTAAAAGATGCCGGTCTAACCCAGTTAGAGCCTGGCACCATGACTGCACTTGCAATTGGTCCAGCTGAGCCAGCTAAGTTAAAGAAAACCGAGCAGCTTCAATTACTCTGATACAACCAACTTTTTACCTGACAATAGGTTGATCTTAATTGGCTTGAGTTTTTTCACAAATTCCTGCCCACCCACAAGTATGTGACCTATTACGTCCTCGATGCGCTTGACTGGTAATATCTCGAGTTTCTTTGATTTTGAAGTCACAATATCTCTCAGGTTAGCTTCTGGTACGACTATTCGCTTTATTCCTGCCTCTACTGCTGCTTCTATTTTTGGGTTTATCCCACCTATTGGTAAAACATCGCCTCTGACTGATAGCGAACCAGTAAGTGCAGTATCCTGTCGAATTGGTAGCTTGGTCAGAGCTGAGATGACGGCAGCTGCCACTGATATGCTGGCAGAGTCGCCTTCGACTCCCTCATAAGTTTGTAGAAACTGGACGTAAATATCATATTCCTTGCTTAGGTCCTTTCCAAACCATTTTCTTACAATTGCAGCTACATTTTTGACTGCTTCCTTTGCTATTTTACCTAGGTTGCCTGTCGCAATTATTCTACCTTTCTCGCCACTACCCGGCACAACCTCTGCTTCAATAGGTAAGACTATGCCAGCATCACCACCCATCACTGCCATTCCATTCACGCGCCCGATTTTTTCACCTTTGACAACAATAACTTGATACTCTTTTTTTCTATCAATAAATTCGCTTGCTACTTGTCCTTCGAGCGGCCTAGCGATTTTTCTCGCACTTCTAACATGCTTTTGTTCAACATATTTTGATTTTTCCTCGCTGGCTAAGTCACCGGCAGCTCTTATAACTCCGCCAAGCTCTCGAAGACGTAAAGTCAGATGATTTTTTCTGTTTGCCATTCTTCTTGATACCCGGATGAGCTCGGCTATTCCGCTGGCCGAGAAGTGTGGGATTTTTTTGTCTTTTGTAACTTCCTGAGCTATGAATCTTAACATTTTTTCTTGGTTTTCAGCTGTGTCAAGAACAGTTTCATTCATATAGACTTCATATCCATATCCCTGTATTCTGCTGCGCAATGCCGGGTTGACGTTTCTGAGTGTTTTCAAATTCCCAGCTGCGACCAGCACAAAGTCACACGGAGCCGGAGTCGTCCTGACCATCGCACCTGCACTTCTCTCGCTGCGTCCAGTGATAGAGAACTTTTTATCTTGCATTGATGTAAGTAGTGCTATCTGCATTTGTGGACTGAGTGTGGCTATCTCATCTATAAACAACACCCCTTTGTGTGCCTTGTGAATTGCACCTGGTTCGACTCGGTCGTGTGCCGGCGTTTCTAGCCCGCCTGATTGAAACGGGTCGTGCCTGACATCACCAAGTAATGAGCCTTCGTGCGCGCCGGTTGCATCAACAAATGGCGCTTTTTTATTTTTTTGATTATTAACTAATATTTTTGGACTGAGCAATAGTTTTTTTGGTTTTGTTTGTTGAGAAATTAGCATGAGAAACGCAGCAGCAATGATTCCACTAAACAGTGCTTGTGGTACCCTGAGTATAAAGGTATAATACAACGTGATTATTACAATAGCTATCATGATGCTGGTCAATAATGTGTTTCTGGCGGATGTCAGCATCTTGGCCTTTTCCCTGAACTGTCCTGTAATGACCTTGCCATAACCAGCCGGAAATGTTTTGATGATTGGTTCGTTATCATTCTCTTGATTTGGAAAAGTCAGTAAGTCTTCAAGCTGTTCCATTGGCAATAGCTCTGACATTCCTTGTGCCAACATACTTTTACCTGTTCCTGGCTCACCAATCAACAGCACATGCCGTCTCTGCATTGCAGCTTTTTTGATAATATTTGCTGCCCTATCCTGACCAATCACCTGGTCAATGGTTCTCGGCGGTATAACTATTTCTTTTGTTGAATCCGGCAGCGAAATTTTCATGTCCTTGAACTTCTTCACATCATTTGATTTTTGCTGGATTTATAAGATTCTGCTTGAACAGGCTTTAATCTAAAACTCAAACCTTAATAATGTGCCTGCACAGTCAGTTGTATGAGAGTATTGGCGAATCAACTTGGGAAAAAGATTGGTAAGCAGGTTGAACTTCGAGGTTGGGTTCACCGACTTCGTGAGTTGGGCGGTAAACAGTTTATTGTATTGCGAGACATGAGTGGACTTGTGCAAATAGTGGCTGAGCCAGATAAGGTCGATGGCAAGCTGGATGTTGAAACTGTTATTAGTGTAAAGGGAATAGTAAAAAAAGACGAGCGGGCGCCGGGTGGGTTTGAGGTGCATGGAGCTATTGAAGTTCAGGGTGAATCAGCACCAGATTGGCCATTCCACAGATATATGAGTACAGAGCTACAGCTTGATAAGAGACACTTATGGTTGAGAAGTACTAAAATGCAAGCAGCATTCAAGATTCGACAAACCATACTTTCTGCGTCCCGAGATTTTTTGGCCAAACAAGGATTCTGGGAAGTAGCACCACCGATATTGGTTAGCTCTGCCTGTGAAAGCGGTTCAACTTTATTTGAGCTAGAATACTTTGGTTCAAAGGCGTATTTGTCTCAGTCTTCTCAGCTTTATCTGGAAGCGTTCTTGCCATCGCTTGAGCGAGTTTGGGCACTCACACCCAGTTTTCGAGCTGAGAAAAGTAGGACAAGGCGGCATGTAACAGAATATTGGCATCTTGAGCCAGAGGCGGCCTGGGTTGATTATGAACAAAACATGACACTTCAGGAAGATATGCTTAAACATATAATTAAACAGTTGCTTGATAAGAGCTCGGATGCGTTGGCCGAGTTTGGAGACAGAGCAGCTGAGCTAGAAAAATGGAGAAAAGAGAAGTGGGCGAGGATGAGGTATGGTGATGTGATTGACAAGCTGAAACCTAAGTTTCCAAAGCTAAAATGGGGTGATGACCTAGGCACAAAAGAAGAGAGATATCTTGTGGACCATCTTGATAGCTTTGTGTTTGTGACTCATTATCCGCGGGAAATGAAGGCGTTTTATATGAAGGTGGATGAAGAAGACACCAAGCTTGTGTTGAACAATGATTTAATGGCACCGCATGTAGGTGAGGCCATTGGTGGCAGTGAACGGGAATGGAAGCTAGACTTGTTAAAAGAAAACATGAAAATTCACAAGCTTAAGTCAGCTGATTATGAATGGTATTTGGAGTTGAGAAAATATGGTTCTGTTCCACATAGCGGATTTGGTTTAGGTATCGAGCGGCTTATGATGTCTTTGCTCAAGCTTGAACATATTAGAGAGACTCTGCCTTTCCCAAGATTTATGAATCGAGTTTATCCTTGATAGGAAGTTCAACCCCGTCTAACAAAAAGACCGAGTATTGTTTGATAAGATTGGACATTGGTTTAAGCAGGCCTTCTTGGTTGACCGGCACCCCACCAGCTAGCTCTGAAAAAGCAGGCATCACGATGGTTTTGATGGCTTTGTCTTGACCATATTTTTTTTTCATTGCAGCAGTATCTGTTGAACCAACTATCCAACAAGCTTCTTTGGTTAGCTTGCCAAAGCTGTCCTTAAAAGAAAACATCGGGTGCACATGTCCCATCAACCAGCTCTTGGCCTCAACTAGTTCGGATGCTGGCCAAGCGTGACCGTGAAAGAGCCCAATCCCTTTGTATAATATGCCTGATGCTGGTTCGGTCTGCCAATTGAGTGCGCCATCGTGATTACCTTTCATAAGCGTGAATTCAATTATTTCTTCTAACTTGTGTAAAAATCGACTGAGCTCGAATGCTTGGCGGCCCTCCAGAAAGCCTAATTCATGCTTGATATCCCCAAGTATTATCAATTTTTTTGCCTTTTTTTGTTTTATCAGCTCGGTTATTCTATCTAATACCTTGTCTGTTTGAATCGGTACGCGAATACCCTGTTTCCATAGCTCAAACTCAAAACCCAGGTGTAGGTCTGTGATTACAAGCGTTCTGCCCAGCGTGACTGCTGGCCAGTTCAATACCGGCTTTATCTCAACCACAATATGGTCAATCGACACGATATTTATGCTCAACTGACTAATCGACAAAAAATTCCGACTTAGATATTTATAGCCAGATAAATGTTTGAAGAATGAAAACACAAGGTGTTGAGTTGATTCACCCATATTTTCAAGAATTTAATGACAGAGGTGGATTGGAGCATCTTCAACAAAGATGGCCTGCCATTGAACAAGACCATATCGACCAACTACAGTCTGTCACAGAAACCCTTTTTGAGAAGTATCCAATAGTGCATCCGAAAAATGATTTAGATGACTCTATACAATTCTGTAACCAGGCTATCTTGAATGAGTCCACAAGTATCGGCCGCCAGACTGATATGAACTATTGTTTCAATTATATTACACCTGCACTTTACGTACCTTTAGTCACAATGGGAGTATATCTAACACTCATAGATCCCAGCCCTGAAAACCTTATTTCATTGCCTTTGTTTGGTGGCTTGATGATTTTTTTGCTGTATTGCTCTTATTCAAATATCAAAAGTAAGCAAATCCCTGGATACGACAGTCTGGTCAAGGAAATAGGCGTCCCAAACCTTGCACCGATTTATCAGGAAATGGGCTCTTTCCTAGGCCAGGCCAACACAACTCTTTAAAACAGTCAGAGCTCTTGTCTGCGTGGTAAGACTGGTACCAACGGCTTTCGGATTTTTTGCAATCACTGAGGACGACCAGCTTTTAGATTATCAGGAGATTTCAAAGGATGCAAAAAAAGCAGCAGAAACACTGACAGATAAATCATTTACTGAATGGGTGGGAATGCAGAAAAAAAAACATAGAAAAGTATCAATCGGATATAACCCAATGAGGGCGGCTGAGTTGATTGGTATAAGTAAAGAAGATTATCTTAGCTTTTCAAGAAAGGTCGCAATTGAGCTGGCCAAAATAAAAGTGAAAGAATCAATGGGTAAAGACCAGCTAGTAATCCAGTCGATTGCTGGATTAGATGATTTGAATAAATCAATCAATATCCAGTTGAACCGATTGCATGAATGGTATGGCATGCATTTTCCAGAGTATTATGAAGATGATCATAAAAAGTTTCTAAAGACCATAATTGAGAAAGAGCGCGGCAAGAGTATGGGAATTGATTTTTCTGAAACTGATTTGAAGATTGTTCGGAAGTTAGCTGAAAGAATACTTGAGCTTTACAAGTTTAGGGATGCGCTTGAGAAATATATTGGAATCATTATGGAAGAGGTAGCACCTAATGTAAAGGCGTTGGCTGGCTCGACACTAGGTGCCAGGTTTGTTGAACGAGCAGGTGGGCTCAAGCGGCTTGCAGAAATGCCAGCTAGTACCATACAGGTGTTAGGGGCGGAGAAAGCGTTGTTCAAACATTTGATAAAAGGAACCCCACCGCCAAAGCACGGAATCATTTTTCAGCATCCTGCTATTAATAAGTCACCAAAATCTATCAGGGGCAAGCTGGCCAGGACGCTTGCAGCAAAAACAGCTCTGGGCGCTAGGGCAGATTATTTCTCGCAAGAGCTTAGGCCTAAACTTGTTGAAGAATGGGAAAAAAGAAAAAAGGAGGTAATGAAATGAAAGCATTTATTGAGCAGTTTGATTTGTTTGAAAAACTGATTTTAGCGATAATGACAATTGTTACTTTGGTGGGTGTGAAATATGCATACAATATGTTTCTTATGGCACAAATGTCAGGTGAGATGGATTGGATAATGTTTGTTGGAGCAATTGATATTCTTGTGTTTGGGGCACTTATCCTCAATTCAGTACTGATTTACACTCTGATAAAAAAGGTGGGTAAATGATGCTTAGGATTGGTAGGGATTTGGCAACAGAGAACCTTGTTCCAGGCCAGTCTGTTTATGGAGAAAAGCTGGTCAGGCGGGGTGGAAAAGAGTTCAGGATATGGGACCCAACCAGAAGCAAGCTGGGCGCAGCCATACAAAAAGGAATGAAGTTTGAAATCAAACAAGACTGGCTTGTTCTTTATCTTGGTGTGGCTAGCGGTACGACCGCCAGTCATGTAAGTGATCTTGTTAGTAAAGGCACTGTATTTGGTGTTGATTTTGCGCCGCGAGTCCTGCGGGACTTCTTGCTTTTGTCAGAAACCAGACCAAATCTTGTTCCGATTCTTGGCGACGCAACCCGACCAAACCAATATATCTCGCTTGTGCCGCAGGTCGACTTTCTGTATCAGGATGTCGCCCAACCAAACCAGTCACAAATATTAATAAGGAATGCAGAAATGTTTTTGAAAAAGGATGGACTTGCTTTTGTAGCCATAAAAGCAAGAAGCATTGATGTAACCAAAAAACCGCGCGCAGTCTTTAATGAGTTTAAACAGGAAATCAGTCAGCACTTCCAAATTTTAGCTGAAACTAGGCTTGAGCCGTTTGAAAAAGACCATCTGGCATTGTTGCTAAAAAATAAGAATGTTTGCTCAGTCTGATAGGTCTTGTCCATAGCTATTGTCAATCCCGGCCTGAACCTCTTCTTTGAGCTCTTGGGATGGAGTATTGAGAATCGACATTGGAGCAGGAGATAATTGAGATGATGCTGAGAGTGGAGCTTTGTATCTGATGATTTGACTTGGGTCTTTGTATTCCTGAACAGGCTCCTCAGTTTGGTCAGCATATTTACCAAGTCTCACAAAACCGTTGTTCGGCCCTTTGTTTAGCTTGACATACCTGAATTCCTGGTTTGCTAACTCAAGCACACGAATCTCTTCGCTGCCAATTTCTCCATAGAATGATTTTGGAATTACCATTACTTTTCCATTATCTACTATATCTGAATAATCATAAGGATGATGGAAATGACCTAGCACGACATTACCGTGTTTATCTGTAGTTTTTCTGATTGGACTTACACTCAACGATTTTCTGACAACTTTGTCGAGTCCAACCATGACCACTCCATATATTCTTGCAATTATCTGAAGTGGTCTTGGTCCAAACCTGGCTATCTGGGATGCCCATCCATCACGACCGAATCCAATAACTTTTTGAAGGGAGTGTTCCTGGTCCCCGTGCATAACAGTCCAATCTTCTTCATCAATTCTTATTTTGAGTTTATCATAAGGTTCCGGACCTTCAGGTTCATCTTTAGTCTCTGGATTGACTATGCCTGCCTTTTTCAAAAGCTGAGAAGAATCATGATTTCCAAGAACATATCTGAGCCGTCCGTTCTCACTAAGATTACTCCATTTTCCCAAGATTTCCAAAAATTCTTTTCTTTCTTTATATCCCGGGTTTCCTGGTTCCTTTCTTTTAAGCAATTTTTTTATTCCATCAGTTGTTAAGACATCCAGAATGTCTCCGTTCAATACAACCTCATCATATCTTTGGTCTTCAAGATACCAATCAATCAATGATTCAAGTGTCCTGATTGAATCGATTCCGTTTCCGTATGGAACAGGCACACGGTTTTCTGGGAACGAAGCTAATTCAGGAAAATGTATATGAGTATCTGAGAAAAAAGCGACCTTTTTGTCAGTATAATCCAAGACCTCTTTTGGAAGATTTTGTCTTCTGTACCATTTCCGCCAATTTCTTGAATTAGTGCTTTTATCTCGATTATCTGTTTGAACAAAAGGTGTTTTCACTAAAACCGGGTCTGTGTTAGAATATTGCACAGAATCCCTCTCAAAATAACGGTATAAATATTTATCCCAGACGGGTGACGACATAAATGAGCTGTGTCGATAAATCAGTTCGACAAATTATGCATTTTTTTCAAATCAGATTCATAATCAGCCAGCTCAGCCGGAATTTCAAGCTTGATTGAATCTCTTAGACTCTTTCCAGCTCCTTTCTTCGTCGCCCACACTTCTTCGTTAAAGTTCTTTATCAGCTCGCCTGGATGCATAGTTTCCTGGCTTGGTTCTGGCATTAACTGCTTATGCACTGACTCTTGATAGAGCCTGCGGTAGACATAGTCTGTGACAAATGGCATGATAGGTGCCAGCAGTGCCAACACAGCCTGTAACACTGTGTTTAGTGTCCAGATAGCTGCTGCATCACCATCATATGCCCTTGATTTAACCATTTCAAGATAATGCGGCGCGAATGTCTCCCAGACAAAGTTCTTGATTTCGTTTGCTGGCACAAAGAAGTCAAGCTCCTCGTATCCAGCTATGCTCTTTTTTATTGTCTTGGCTAGCTCGCTGAGAATCCAGTTGTCTGTTGGATTGAGTTGGTCTGGTTGGTCAGCTAGCTCAAACATACTAATGAATCTAGAGACATTGTATAACTTTTGTACGAACTTGGCAGCACCAGCTATCCGCTCTTCACTCAATCTGATATCTGAACCAAGCTTGGCTTCTGCAGCACCCTGAAACCTAAGTGCGTCTGCACCATACTTTTCTACAAGTGTCTCTGGCCAGATTATGTTACCAAGTGATTTGCTCATCTTTTTGCCATGTTCGTCAACTATATGCCCGCTAATCCAGGCATGCTCGAATGCTGGTTTGCCGGTTAGCTGAAATGTTCTCAGCAGGCTATAGTATAGCCATGTTCTGACAATGTCTTTTCCTTGTGGTCTGACTTTGATTGGAAAACTCTTATTGAACCAGCTCTGGTCATTAGCCCATCGACTGACCCACAATGCCGAGATGGATGAGTCCATCCAGGTATCGAGCACCCGTGTGTCTCCTTTGCTTGGTTTGCCACAAATCGGGCATGGTTTGTCCTGTTTCCAAGGTTGATAATATTGTCCTGGCTTAGGCACCCAGGCACCGTGCTCTTGACAATAATAGACTGGTACTTCAGTGCCATAGAATCTCCGTCTGCTAATCGGCCAGTCCTGATTGACCGCGCTGTTCCAATCCATCAAGAGTTGTTTACTCCATTTTGGGTGGAACTTGGTTTTATCAGCTATCTTAGCTATATCATCAGTGAAGTCTTGTTGTTTCAAATACCATTCCGGCATGGCGATAAACTCGATTTTATCCTTGCTTCTCCAGCAAATCGGCACCTTATGTTCAATCTGCTCAATCTTGTTGACCAGCCCGAGCTGTCTTAGTTCTTCTATAATAGTTTCTCTTGCTTCACGCATCTTCATGCCAGCGAACCGACCCGCCTTGTCGGTCATCCTTGCTTCTGGACTGACTAGCAAGATTGGCTCAAGCCCGAGCTCGCGGAACAGCTTGATATCAGTTTGGTCACCATATGAACAAACCATCATGGCACCTGTACCAAACTCAGGATTGGCCTCTTGGTGAGCAATGATTTTGACTGGCCTGTCATAGATAGGAAGAGTTACCTCTTTTCCTACAAGCTTTTTGTAGCGCTTATCATCAGGATGTACCATTATGAGTTGGCACGCCCCAATTAACTCTGGCCTGGTTGTAGCAATCTCAATATACTCATCTTTATTGATATGAAACTTAATATTCACAAGCGGACCATTTACGGTCTTATATTCTATCTCCGCATCAGCTATTGTGGTTTTGCATCCAGGGCACCAGTTGTTGGGTCTGTTGTCTTCATAAATTAATTTTCGATTCCATAGCTCGATAAAAGTTTGTTGTGTTAGTGTGCGATATTCATTCGAGTCGGTTCTGTATGGTTGGTCCCAATCCAGACTCATTCCCATTAAACGAAAGACTGATATGAGATTTTCCTCATACTTGTCGAGTGTTTGCTTGCATAGCTTAAGGAATTCCTGTCTATCAAGCTTGTGAGCCCGAATTTTATGGTCTTTCTCAACCCTGCTTTCAATAGGCAAGCCATTTCTATCAATTCCGAGTGGAAACCAGACTGCCCTGCCCATCATCCGCCAAAATCTTGCAATCATATCAATCTGACTATAATGCACGGCACTTCCGATATGAAACCGACCGCTTGGGTATGGCGGCGGAGTATCAATCACCCAAATTCTTTTGCCAGATGGTTTTTTTGACTCTTCCAGTGATTTCAAAAAGATTTCAGCCTCATGCTCCTTTTTCCATCTTTTATCGCTTAACTTAGGTTCTGGCACCATCTGAACTTGTTTCTGGATTTAAAAATGGTTCCCTCATCATTGATTTAAACACAAAACAAGGTGAATTAGTATGGACCGGAACCTGATTGAGTTCAAGAAAACACTTGAAAAGCTTGAGAAATATCGAGGCAAGCATACTGAGCTTGTAACAGTTTTAATTCCGGTTGGTTATGACATTAATCGGGTTTCCAATCAGCTGTCCCAGGAACAGGGCACTGCCAGCAACATCAAAAGCAAGCAGACAAGGAAGAATGTGATGACTGCTCTGGAAAAAATGATTCAACGACTCAGCTTATTTAAGAAAACGCCAGAGCATGGGTTAGCTATATTCTCAGGCAATGTCGGTGATGAAAACAATGACCATTGGGTGTTAGAGTCACTTATCCCGCCAGAACCACTTGGTATCAGGACTTACCGGTGTGACCAGGTTTTCTTTGTTGAACCACTCAAAGAGATGCTTAAGCCAAGAGATGTCTATGGACTTATTGCAATAGAGAGACGCGAGGCAACGGTCGGGTTCTTGAAAGGCAAGCGGATTGAGGTAGTCAAGCATTTGACAAGCGGTGTGCCTGGCAAGTTCAGGGCTGGTGGCCAGAGTGCGGCCAGGTTTGAAAGATTGATAGAAGGATTAGCAGCCAAGTTTTACAAGCGAGTGACCGAACAGGTTGTAAAAAATCTGAAAGAAACAAAAGGCATTTTGCTCGGCGGTCCAGGTCCAACCAAGGAACAGTTTCTTCATCACCTACCAAAAGACATTCAATCAAAGATAATAGCGATTCAAGACATCGGCTACAGCGATGAGTATGGTTTAAAGGAAATGGTTGGCAAGAGTGCTGACCTATTGGCCAAAACCGAGATAATGCTTGAAAAAAAGGTACTTGACGAGTTTTTCAAACGAATTGCAAAAGGCGAGCCAGTAGTGTATGGACTAGATGAGACCAGAAAGGCATTTGAAGCTGGCTCGGTAGAGCTCTTGATTCTCAGCGAATCGGTGGACGAAGCAAAAATGAATGAGCTAATGGAAATGGCAGACTCAAATAGCATAGAGATAGAATTTATTTCAGGCGATTCAGAAGAAGGCGGGCAGTTTAAGGCCATGGGTGGAGTGGCCGCGTTTCTAAGATACTAAGTGCTGGATGAGTATGATTGCGTATAAAGCTTTTGAAGCGCCATTATACTTGCCAACTCAGGAGTATTATGAGCTTGCTTGAAGTTTGTTTTCTGTTCTGAAAATTCATTTTTGATATGAGTATATGTTACGCCAGCTTTTTCAGCTATAGAGTTTAGTGCAAGCTCTATTAGATCATCCTGTCTACCGATTGCTCTGGATAGAGTTGAGCGAAAACTTTTATTTGAGTATTTTTTGGTTATTTCACCCAGATACTCCAGAAAATCATTATCAAATGCAACAGCATAGAATTCTCGTGATGCGCCTCTTTCAGCAAATTCAGATTCAAGCTCTTGTTCAAGGTCTTCTACCCTGCGCCAATAGCTGGTTTCCACATAAACAGCTGGCAGGTGGTGTTCGAGTGCAAGTCCAGGAAGCATTCTGTCGCGAAGTCTCTCAAAATCTTTTTTTGACATCCATTTCTTGCTTAACACTTTCTCTTTCTCACCCAAAATCTCAGAAACAATCACATACCCGTCATAACCAATTTTTGTTTGTAACACATCAAGCACCACATTATTGTTACCATTCTTTAGTTTTTAAGAGTACTGGCAGTTTATATTAATCTGCCTAACTTGGTTTTGAATGGCATCGCAGCTAAAAATTCTAACAATCCAGCTTGATAAACTAAAGGGTTTTTCTGGCCCAAAATCTGAGCTAGAACAATGGAGAACGCCTGGCCGGATTGCGGCAGAAGCCGCTTTATTGTCAGAACCAGAAGGAAAATCAGTAATTGATTTAGGATGTGGTACAGGTATCCTATCAATCGCAGCTAGTCTTTTGGGTGCAAAGTGTGTCACAGGTGTGGATATTGATACCACTGCTTTGGAAATCGCAAGAAAAAACTCGGAACAGATGAATCTGCAGATAGATTGGGTTAACAAGAACGCACTTAATTGGGAACCGGCAGAACGGGCTGATACTTGTTTAATGAACCCACCGTTTGATTTCAAGCATGATTTAGATACTAAATTTGTTGAGCAGGCACTCAAAATATCAAGGACTGTCTATGCTTTGTTGAGCTCGCGCGGCCGACAGTATTGGCTTGACCACTATAGCGCAGAAGTCCTGCGAGAGTTTGATTTCCCACTCAAGCGGCAACAATGGTTTCATAAGCGCAAATCAGTCAATTTTGAGATGGATTTGGTAAAGTTTGTCTGAATTTATTCAAGATAGACTGCCGGCCTGAATGGCATGGCTTTGCTCTTTTTATCGAGCGGATCGTAGTTATCATCAATAACCAATTCTGCCCCAAATTCGTGTTTGACCATATTATTGAGCTGTCTTAGAATTCCAAGCTCATCGATTCTTGGTCGGTCTAGTTCCCAGACCCTTTGTTTGATAAATGACTGAAGGGTTTTGGCCGCCAACTTTTTGTTGTCAAATTTATCAAGCTTTTTCATTGCAGCCTGTTTTTCATTTGCAACAAGCTTGAGCGCCTTGTATTTCCAATCAAGTGCAGTGTATACAAGAATCTTTTTTGGTTTTTTAGCTGTCATCTTAATGACTCTGCGCATGTCGTCAAAGAACTGCTGCACAAATTTTTCCTCAAATTCAGCTTGCTTGTTTATTGCACCTTTTTTTATTTTTGGCCAGGGTGCGACAGACACAAATCCGTTTTGTCCGAGTCTGTTCCAGTATTCCTCAGATATATGTGGAATGACTGGTGCCATTGCTATGAGCCAGTCGGCCGCTATGGTTCTTATTAGCTCAGCTGGTTTATCTGCTCGTTTCTCAAACCAGCTGATGTCGTTCAAAAGCTTGAAGAATATATCAATCATCGCATCCCTGAACCTTGTTTTGTCCATATGCTCGGTTGTTTTGTCAAGTGCAGAATAAAATCGAGAAACCAGCCAGCGGTCTATTTGGCTGATAGGTTTTCTTGCTTCTGCATTTGCAGCAGCTTCCATTATCTCAACAAATCTGGCAAGTTTACTCCTGGCTGCCAGCACATCCTTTTCTTTCCAATCAACAACAGTGTTTAGGTCTGCAGATGAAATCACATAGAGCCGGTACAAATCGGCTCCGTACTTGTTTGCTATATCTGTGAGTGGAATAACATTGCCCTTTGACTTGCTCATCTTCACACCCTCTCTGATTAATAGCTCATTCAGACTTATTCCGCGTGGCCATTCAGTATCAGGAAAAATTGCAATATGATGGAGCACAAAAAAGCTCAGGTGATTGCTTACATGTGCAGGCGCAGTGTGTCTCAGGTCATTGGGATACCAGTATTCAAACTCGGCTCGCATGTCTTTTAACAGCTCAGCTGCCACACCAGTTGTTTTTGATACTGCAGTCAAATTTCCTTTTCCAAAAAAGACAAAGTCAAACAGCTCTGGCTTCAGCTGCTCTTTTTTGAGCTTAGCCTGTCTTATCAACCCTACGATGGTATAGAATGCCATATAGATAGTTGAATCAGAGAGCGACTCAATCACCCAGCTGGTGTCGAATGGAAACCTGGTGCCTAGTCCTTTGTTTCTTGCGCAGGGCCGTTTGTCTAGCCAGTCAAAGCTGTCGTGAAACAGCTTTCTATACTTGTCTGGATAGATAAACATCTTATCTATCCAGCTATGTGCCTGTTTCTTCCACCAAGCAGGAGAATAGTCAATAAACCATTGGTCTTTGAGTACAGCTACAATTACTTTGCTGCCGCTCCGGGTTTGTGCTTTCCGACTGGTCTCAAAAAAGATGTCAGCGTGTCTTGCCTTTTTTAGCTTGAGCTTTACCTTGTCCTTTATTTTGTTGATATCAATGCCTGCAAACTTACTGCACTTAGAGTTCAGCTTGCCTTTGTAAAACTCCTCCTTATACAGCTTGGCTGTGGCCTCTTCCAGCTTTGAATCGTTTTGATTGGTTATCCCCATATTCTCACAAATCTCCTGGGCCGGAACTTTCCAGCCAACCAAGTCAATTATCACAATCGGTTCAATTGAGCCGGCCAGCTCGCCGAACTTTCTGTCTTTTCTTAAATCAGCTAGTCCCTGCCAGTCATATGGTGCATGAGCTGGTACACTATACACTACACCGGTTGCATGGTCAGGGTCAACAAAGCTAGCTGGTAGAATAGGTAGTTCTCGTTCATTACCTACTATGTTTTTGACTGACTGGCCCATCAGCTTGCTGCCTTTTATTTTTTCAGCTAGCTTTACTTCGTGTTTCTGATAGCCTAGTTTTTCTGCTGCCTGAACCGAGATAAGCCATTCTTCCTTTTCGACTTTTGTCCAAACATAGTCTGCATCTGGATTCAGCCATAGGTTTGTAGCACCAAAGACAGTCTCTGGTCTGAGTGTGGCTGCAACAAGAAAGCCTTGTTTGAATTTGAATTTGATGGCAGTAAACTCCTGAATACTGACCTTGTCAGTGTCCCCGTCTTTGATATCATCCTCTCCGACTGGCTGAGCTTCCTTGATTGAGAATATAACTGGATGCTTGTCTTTTTTTATTACATCTCGGTCTTTCAGTCGCATAAACTGCCATTCAACAAAGCTATTGTAGCTAGGTTCACCTGTGTTGAACTGACGAGTCCAGTCAATTGAGTATCCGAGCGATTGAAAGTCCTGAATAATTTTGGTTGCAAAAAAATCAGCTACAGCTTTTGGTTCTGTGAACGAGCTCAATATCTGTTCTGCCTTTTTTTTGTCTTTTTCATATAGATGTATATACTGTTTGTACATCTCAATCGTTTTTTTATCACCGGCCTTGATTTTGTCAGATATACTGATTATCGGTGAGCCAGAGATGTGAAAAGCCATTGGAAAAAGCACATTCAAACCTTGGTGGCGTTTGTATCTAGCTATCACATCACCAGTCGTGTATGTCCTGCCATGCCCGATATGAAACGCACCGCTGGTATATGGGTAAGGAACTGTCAAAAAAAACTTTTTGCCTTTTTTGTTTGGCACAAATAACTTGGCAGTTTTCCACTTGGCCTGCCATTTTGCCTCATAGGACTTCCATTCCATGTTTTTGGGACTGACCGTGTTTCATAAGCCTTGCTATTCAATTGTTTTGAAAACGCCTTTCCTTGGCTCGTATATCTCTCCTTCTAGCTTGAGATCACTCAATAACATTCCAGTCTCATCTCCGAACTCAGCTTCTATCTGGTCGAGCTTTGCTTCATCTAGCTTTTTTATCAGCTCTATCATAGCTTTTTTTGGATCACTTTTCTGGACTAAGTCAATAATCTCAAGCAACCTTAACATCTCTCTGTCTACATTATCATAAACCATTATTGAATCAGCAATAACATGAATTTCGTCCTGATATTCTCTGACCCGTCCGATTGTGTCTACTAGGTCACCTAAGCCTAAAACTTGAATAAATCCGACCATAGTCCTAAATCCCTTGACTCTGATGGTTTCTGTGCCATCATCTATTGTGATTGAACCATAAGTCCCTTCATCATTGATGAACTTTGCTACAATTCTGCCCATCAACCTGACCTTGCTAATTTCACCAAATTGAGTCATAATTTTGTTTGATTCTGAATCCAGTTTGCCTTCAAGAATTACTTTTATCGGTAACTTGATTGCCCCTGCCACGCAGCTAAACGGTCGGGTGCATTAAAAGCATTCGCGAAAGTATAAATCTGGGCTCGGCTATTTTCTTGAGTGAAGGGTGTATCTATAACCGTGGCTGCAGTGCTTTTGACACTAGTCACTGTCGCATCGGCTGGGCTGATATATGTCTGGCTAAGCTCGACACAGAGTAGTATTGAACAAAGAACCAGTCAGAATATGATAATTCCAGAGGTCTCGCCCAAGCTTTCGCAGTCGGTCTGTTTTACTGATTATGCTTATATGTTGATAATGAACTCGCAGGGACAGCAGCTCCAAGCTCAGCTGAGCTATGTGGTAGAAAAAGCTGATGAGCTGGTGAGGACAGGTTATCTGAACGCCAGTGTGAACGAGACCGGTCGACTCTATATTCCTGGTCCGTTTGAAAAAAACCTACCATACAAGCTGACCATCACTACTGAGCATTGGTCTATCAGTGATTTCTGTTTTGCAAAGACTGACCCGACCGCCCGGATTTTTCTGAAGTTTGATGAAGGTAGTGGCTCGATAGCTCAGGATAGCTCAAGCTTTAACAATGATGGTACAATAACTGGTACGAACTGGACAACTGGTGTGTCTGATTATGGACTGCAGTTCAATGGGCTTGATGGTGACTTGGTTGAGCTCAGCTATGATAGCTCGACCGATCTTGAGGCGAGCAGCTTTACCATAGCTGCTTGGATAAATGGCTCAGATGTCCAGCTGGCTGAGAACGCCTATATTTTTGGATTTTTTGATGATTTTGGTTTTCGGGTTACCAACACTGGTGTTAACAATCTTGGCATGTGGTACCGGTTGTCAAACACAAGCTCATATGGCTGGGACACACAGCACGTTGTGCTTGATAACAGCTGGCACTTCATAGCAGTGGTTCGACAAGCTAACAATTTCAGTTTTTATGATAACGCAGTTCTTGTAAATTATACTGAAATCTCGATGGGTTTGAGTGAACAAAATAATACTAGGAGAATTGGGGCTTGGACAAATGATTGGGGTGTGTTTAATGGCACCATAGATGAGCTAGCTGTGTATAACCGCCCGCTTACTCAAACCGAGCTCAGTCAGATATACACATCATTCAGCTAAAAGCATAAATGATGTGTTTGACTATGTCAGCTATGCGCGGAGTTTCACCCACAATAATGGCCGTGATACTTGCGCTTATTGCAATAGCAACTGCGGGTGTTTTGTATGTCTGGTTTCCAGAAATCCAGTCACGCGCAGAGGCAGAATCAAAACAATCCATGATTATCCCAGAGGTCTCACCCAAACTTTCTCAGATAGTGTGCTTTGACAGCTATGCGTATATGGTATTGATGAACACGCAAGGCCAGCGGTTGGTCGGCAGTCTGCCTTATTTGATAGAGCGAGATGGAGCGATAGTCAGTCAAGGTTATCTGGACGCCGACATAAATGAATCTGGTCGTATCTATTTTCCCGGCCCGCTTGACACAGGCAAGCGATACAAGCTTAGTGTGACAGCTGGGCATTGGTCTATCAGCGGTTATTGTGATTCGCGAGAGGATCCCACACTTGCGCTCTGGTTACCCTTTAGTGAGGGGGCCGGCATAGTTGCGCTTGATACAAGTGGAAACAGGAACCACGCGACCGTGAACGCTGATTGGGTTAATGGAACAACTGATAATGCTTTGCGATTCAATGGCAGCTCGGGCTATGCGGTTGTTCAAGACGCTAATATACTTAGGCCAGACAGCTTTACCCTTGATTTTTGGACCATTAGGGAGACAAGCGATGCAGACTCAGAAACGCTTTTGTCCAAGACAGATGGTACAGACGGCTGGGACTTTGTATCAAATACAAATGACACGCTCAGCTTTAGGACTTTTAGCTCTGGAACAACTGACTCAGTTTCTATGACTATTTCAGAAGAGGAATGGGTTAAGGTATATGCACTCTATAACTCAACACACCTGCTGCTCTACAACAACTGCACGCTTGAAGATTACGCGGCCGGCAGTTTCTCACCAAGCTCTGTTAAGCTCTTTATCGGAAACGGCTCAGCTGACTACAATGGTGCAATCGATGAGCTTAGGATATATGGGCGAGCTCTGTTGCCTGCCGAGCTTGACAGCGCATGCAAAACTGGAACTATCAAAGATGGCGCGTATAACGGAACCTGGGGACCGGGACA
>JAAOXV010000069.1 GCA_018220955.1 Candidatus Altarchaeota archaeon
AACTCCTATTACACAGTTTAGCTCCAAAAACACGCCTTCCTGACAACCCCGATCTTATTAACTACCTTGTTTTATTGAGCTTTATATTTTCAGCATACCGTCAAGGCCGAAAATACATGGTGAGGAAAATATTGCACAGTAGCCATAATAATGTTTGACAACAGGATATGTTGAATCTATAAAGATGGTGCTGATAATGCAGCAGAGAATATATCGGCTCGACATGATCTCAAAGTCGAGATGTAGCAACTCCTTTTATCTATCTTTTGGGATGTAGCACTATGTTTCCGAGAATCGTAAAATCGAAGAAGAAGTCGGGGACCTATGAATATTTGGTCATTAGCGAGTCAGTTCATATAAAGGGCAAAGGATCGACGACCCGGAATATAGCGAATTTAGGCAACATAAAACGATTCAGTAACAAGGACATTGATGGTCTGATTGACGGATTCATTAAAATCTTCAAAGTAGAAAAATATGCCCTTTCAGAAGATGTCGAAATAGTTGAATCCTTAGAGTATGGAAGCATTATCCTTTGGCGGAAGCTGTGGGATAAAATGGGATTATCTCAAATGATACGATCTCAACTCAGGCAAAAAAAGACCAAAGTAGAAATCGAAGCAGCAAAATATATCGAAATGATGGTGGTCAATCGTTGTGTTGATCCGTTAAGCAAACTTGGTGCGACGAGATGGATAGAGCGGACCTGTTACAAAGCGATGAGGGGTTATAATGAACTGCCCCTTGATGTAGAATACTTTTACAGAAGCATGGATTATCTGCTGGCGATAAAAGACGGGCTTGAGTTTGCCCTGTTTGAGAAAATGAAGACACTTTTCAGCATCAACGTCAAGTTGACATTTTACGATATAACTTCAACCTTTTTCCATTCTACGAGTTGTCCAATCAGCGCCGACGGTCATAGCAGAGATAGCAGACCGGATCTCGAACAAATCGTTATAGGTGTGGTTACTTCCTACGAGGGCTATCCGATAAAGCATTTTGTTTTTGAAGGGAACACCAAGGATGAAACCACAGTAACTGAAGTTATTGAGGAACTTAAGCAGACATACAAAATAGAAGAGACTACCTTTGTTGGAGATCGTGGAATGATAACCAAATTAAATCTGAGTAGAATCAAAGGAGAAGGTTTTGATTACATTATGGGCGTCAAACATCGTCAAAGCGAGATAATGGCCATGTTATTTTCAGAAGACGAGTTGAAAGACAAAGATTATGAGAACTACAATGGTTTAAAAATTCAAGAGAAACAAATTGGAGTGGCTGATTTTTTGATATGGAAAAGCAAAAAGATATTAAACAAAGAAGGGACAAGTTTCAATGATAAGACTTTTGCGCCTCTGGAAAAAATGATTTTGAATCTTAAAAACAAGGACGAAGTAACATACGCAAATTATAAGCAAATATTGGTAAAGGTTATACATGAGAGCAAGATTCGCAGAAAGATATTTACGTTGATCAAGAAATATCAAGGGCAATATGAGGACAATCTAAGGACAGTCATTTGTCTCAACAACGAAAGAAAGACTCTCGCAAAAAAGAAAAGGGATGCTGCTATTGCAACACTGACTGAAGCATTGGATAAATTGTTTTCAAGTGATAAGAAAAAACAGGGAATCGTTGAAAGAGAAAAAAAGCTCAGTGGCATTTTTAAGGGGTATAAAAGCAGATTCAGAAAATTTTTCAATATAGAACGGAACAAAGAGACTCAGAAAGCTTGCGGTTACAGTCTGAATCAGAAGGTCATTGAATATGAAGAAAAGATGGACGGGATATTTATTCTCACAACAAGCAGGCAGGATTTGGAAACAAAAAAGATTGTTGAGTCTTACAAAAACTTAAAAGAAGTTGAAATGCTATTTGATGACCTGAAGAACTTTGTTGATATCAGACCGATAAGACATTGGCTCGAAGTGAGGGTAAGAGCGCATGTTTTCATTTGTATATTAGCGTTACTGCTGAAAAGAATTCTTGAGATAGATTGCTTACAGGGCAAGTGCGTGATGGAACCGTTAGAAGAAATATCGAAGTCCAAGCTGGTAAAATACAAGGTGAAATTTTCCGAAAGGGAAGATAGAACCAAGACTTTCCGAAAAGTGACCAATACCACTTCAGACCAAAAGGAATACTTCAAAATGGTGGGAATCAGGAACCCGATGAACCTCGAGAACTTTGTATGGTGAGGAAAGAAAAAAACGATTTCCTTAGATTTCAAGAGGTTCGCTTTGCCAACTGTTTAATTGGAGCTCAATCCTAGTATTATCTGGCGAGTTGAACAGTACTACCCAATGGGCATCCGTGGCAACCTAAAGCGTCGCTTTCAGCTTCTATCTAACGAATA
>JAAOXV010000013.1 GCA_018220955.1 Candidatus Altarchaeota archaeon
ATTGAGGCAAGAAAAGCTGGCATAGACTGTCAGGTTATACATGCACCCTCGGTCATAAACGTTATCTCACGAACTGGGCTTTCTTCTTACAAGTTTGGTCGGATAGTTACACTCTCAAAACCATTTGAGTCTGATAAAAAGAAAATCGAATCAAATCTCAAGACTGACCTGCACACACTTGTCCTGCTAGACCCTGTTATTGATATGCAAATGGGTCTAGCTATCCTCAGTCAATTCAATATCAAATCCAAACTAATTGCATGTGCAAGACTTGGAACCAAAACAGAAATGATAAAATATGCATTAGCAGCAGAGCTGGAAAAAATAGATTTTGGGGACCGCCCGCATTGTTTGATTATTCCGGCAAAGCTTCAATTCTTTGAGCAAGAATTTCTCGAGCTATTTTAGCACTCGCCTGTTTCAGTAATTTGTCTGACCCAAACATCTTGTTCTTGATAGACAGCGGTCCCATTGAATATTCTATAATTTGTTTGGTCGATACATCTTTCATCGACTAGCTCATCCACACTGTCAATCAGACCTTCTAATTCAGACCAATCTAGCTCAGGTAGAAGAAGGCTAAAATTGAATTTAGCTGAGATATGGTGTTCGCTTGTGATTTCTCTTGAAATAGTGAGTATGTTTTCATTAAGTGCAAGATTGACCCTCCAAGCACCAGAATAACGACCTAATTCATTGATTGCAATCTGGTGAACAAAAAAAGCTGTTGTATAATCGTCATCCTGTTCTTCACAAGGGATACCGATAAAATCCCGCTCGCCGATAGAGATTAAGCCACAACCGCCAAGACCGCCACGTCTAAGAATATTCTTGGCTGCCTCTTGTGCCCAACTTTCCTGACTTAGCTCAGCATATCTTTGAGCGTTCCTGCCCATATACATTAGGTCGACCAAGTTCATATCATCAGCGCTTGTTTCAAGTATTCGGGTTTCTTCTGACATATAAACAATATACAGGGCTCCAACTACACCTAACAACGCACCAGCGAGTATTGCCACCATCTGAGCTCCAATACCTTTCATTCAACCACTTCCTCCAGACCTGAGTAGATTATTAGTGAACCTCCGGGTGGTATGGCGTGAATCGCCATTGCTCTACCGCCATCACCAGTCGAGCTGATTATGCTTCCTGACTGATTGAGCAACACAAAATTCTCACCATAGCTCATTAGCTCGATTGTTATGTTTCCTTTGCTAGTTAGCTCACTGTTGATTTTGACTGCCTCACTTAGCTGGTTAAAGAACGGCTCGCCACCACTTGTTCTCATAGTGATTGCTTGTAGATACGGATAACCAGGTTCAAGTCCTTGTCTTAGCTGGAACTCGGTTATTGACCTGAAATTATAGCTGATGGCTAGGATGATTCCTAGCGCAAGCGAAAATCCCATCATAAACATTGATGCAACATTTACTCCGGTTTTTGCTCCTGCTATACTTGCCATTAGACTTCGCCTCCATACCAATCAGCTTGCCCAACTAGCTCGCGCATCCAGCCAGCTGTCTGTAACCACTTGTTTTCTGGGTCACATCCAGGTTTGACAGCTATTCCAAGATAACCTAGGTGATTTGAGCCACTGGATTCTATTGTGACTGGCAGGATATAGTATGCCATAGTGGTTGGTTGACATGTGCTGATAGCCCCGATACCACGGTCATTCTCAGCCTGTTTTGTGATATCGCTTATAAAATCGCAATAACCTGCCTGCAAGTCCCGATAACCTTCGCAAATCCCGGTTGCATCCATCATAGTCTCGCCACCGCTTCTGAACGGAAATCCCCCATCTAAATCATCAACATAGCTGTGAATTAAGCTAGTCATTTCTCCAAGTATACAGCTGTCGATCAAAGGAGCAAGAAGGTCAACCTGAGAATTAATTTCAGCTGAAAATTCTTTTGAACCATCTTTCCAACCATCTGGGGTTGAGTAACCAACAAGACATGTGGCCATATCAGCTGTCTGAATTTCACTCCACACCATTTCATCTGTGTTATGGTTATACAATACTCCGACCAGCTGATATGTTGGAATGACTGGCAGTTCTAACCCAGTGTTCACAATTCCATCCCCTGCCATCCAATGAGCTGAAAAAAACGCGATTCGAACAACAGCCCACTTTTGAATAGTTGATATTGTAATTGTGGAAAACATGGCTGCAATGCTGATAGACAATAAAGCGATAACAATGATGCCAGCAAACCAACCGGTTGAACCTTTCACTCTATTACCTCCTGGTCAATTCCCTGTTCACCTGCACCACTCCAAAAAACGAACCGTTCATAACCATCACCACTAAAGACAGAGTCGATTTGACCTGGATATGTGGCCCAGGCAAACTGATAGCTCTCGCCGTTTTGGCTTGGGGTGATGATTCCTGTTGCTGAGCTGTCGGGTGAGCTGATACGATATACTGATTTGATTGAGTCAAGAATAAGCTGAGAGTCGGAATGCATTCCAGATATGGTGGCACAGCTGGCATACTTACCAGTGTAAATTCCGAGATTGGTGACAAGCGTGGACCGCGCCATTAGTGATGACATGGCCGCAACAGCTATGAGTAGTGTACCAAATAAAAACAGGTTTTTGTAAAGGTCTGTTGATACTGCAACGCTCTCGTCCACTCCCACATAGCCAGAACCCTGCCAGGATATTTATCTGTTTCAATAGCCTGTAAGCGAAATGGTTTCATCATTCAAATTGATTTTGGCTGTTCGCGTGAATCCAATTGGTGCCAGGAAAACTGTTTGATCTGGCTTAGTTGTTGCAAGTGCAGTACATCCAGACAAGGCAGTGGTGAATCTTGGAATCATTACACACACAACTCCGTGTGAGCCAAAACATAGTTCGTTTATTTTTTCTTTGATGTCTTGTGGCACTTCCCATCCATCATTTGCAGTATAGCTGATACCACTACAAGGCCCAATCAACACATAATAGTTGCCTGGAATAGTTACAAAAGCTTCATTTTGAATCTGGTCTCGCATTTTTCTTGCAGTCAAGTCAAGTCGAGTGTTCTCGCCAGTCAGCAATCCAATAATCTGCTCAAGTTGAGCCGAAGAAATAAGAGCTACAAGCCCTAAAATCAAGATAATGAATAGAGGGGTTATCCCTCGCATTTCACCACATCCCGCTTGCTTCCATTATATCATTGGTAGCAGTATGGCATCTGTCTGGATCAAAGTATTGATTCAGCTGAACTTCAGAGACAAATCCCTTTTTCCAGAGATACACAGCGCAATCACACGGATTAAGAACTTCACCTTCTTCAAATTCTTCGCGTGTGAAATACTTGGTGGTCAATGCTGCTGCAGAGACACTTGCTTTTGCCAGATTGGTTTCATCAATTGTGGATTCCACAAAACCATTGGTTTCCCAAGTCCTGCAAAAAGTTGTTAGATAATTTTCCGCGTTTCCTATCTCTATTTCACCTAGCCAATCATCAAAGGTCTGGGTTGCCTGGGTTTTTGAAAGCAGTTGATACATTGTGATTCCAACTACCAATGCCAGTAAAAGTGTGATAATAATCCAAATCGGTTGTGATGCTTGACCTCTCATTTTGTCACCTAGCTAAGTTTAAACGGATTTGATATTAATGCATATGCATCCTCTGAATTCTTGAGTGCTGCGGTGATTTTGTTTTGTTGATCGATAACATCTTTACACATATAGGCTAGTGCCTCACCACAACTGTTGTCAAAAAAGCCCTCAACAAGACCTATTACATAGTCTTCATCTTCAAGAGAACTCATGTCTATTTCTACAATATAATTATTAACACAATCCATACAAATAATCAGGTTTGGACATAATGAATCTGGACACCAGCTTGCTAGGATGACCGCCTTTTTTTCTATATTAGCCAAGGACTTTACTACACCTAATGGAGAAATTGTTGAGATTCTCCGAATCGGGTCATCTTCTGGAACATCATTCTTTAGCTGTTGTAAAAAGGCTAGGTACTCATTTTCAATCGCGCTGATTATGGTTGTGCTTGGTGAAAAGCCCTGACCAGGCGCAGATGTTTGCCCCCATGTTGAACATTTTAGAACAAGACTGGTAAATACAGTTTGTTGGTCAGAAATCACCGATGCTTCAATACCTTCAATCGTATTTACCAGCTTGTTATCAATCAACCCACCTCCTGATGATAGAGCACACTCAAGCGGACTATCACATTTTAGTTTGTGTTCAAAATAGAGTGCCAAATAAGAGCGCTCTTGTTGGGTGATTTGTGCTGACCCCATGGTCACTGAGCTGAGTATCTTGGTTTCCATTGATGCGAAGCCAAGCTTTGATTGAAGCGGGTTAGAGATTCCAACACCAAAATTAAAAATAAAGATTAAGACATTTATGATTATGATTGCAGTGACGACCCCTACTGCTAACCGAATGGTTGAATTTACTTCAGTCATATAACTCCTCCTGGTGACCCGCTCATTATGTCGCGAGCTATACTCATGATTATCTGGTCTTTCTCAAGCTCATCTAGCTCGCCATCAACCGGCGGCAGTGATAATCTTATTCCAATTAGCTCTTCTATTTCACCAGCTCTAGTGTCTCTGTCCTGCCCTGCATCTATGAGCTCAAGGTAAATCGCACAACCGAGCTTGCATTTTGTATAATCAGTACCACAATTCAAACTAGTGCTTCCGTATGTGGAATACAGCTTTAGGTCAGACTTGTATGTTTCCCAAGCAGCCCTTGTGAAATAACCACTGTAAAACTCACCGCATGCAGTTTCAAGTGCGTTTGAATCACCTGTTCTAAAATACCAACCTGTTTCAATGTCTATACCCATCTTGACTTTTCCGAGTGCTTGAAAACTCACACCCGACATTACAAGTGCTATCAAAATACCTACAATCAATCCGACATGGATGGTTTCAATACCTTTCAAACCATCACCTCAGGAGCTTGCCTGAGCATGCAGATTCAATCATGTTTGAGTCAACCGCGTTTGGTTTACATGGACTGCTGATGACTTGAATCATACCTTCAAAACACTGAATTTCGTCATCTGGACAGCTTGCATGACAGAGCTCATATGTCCTGATTATGTTTGAGCAAGCGTTTATGCATACTGAAATCTCATCTGATTGGATGTATCCATCGCCAGCACAGTGTCTGGTCTCCTCACCAGAATAACATTCAGTTGCATATTCTTCTATTATCTCACCGCAACAGCGCCGCAGGTCTTCATATGGTTTCATCATATCATGAATCTTGAAAGTTTCCAAAATCTCTTTTGCATTGTATTTTTGTGAGCCGGCTGATAACCAGTCTGAACAGATAGTTTGCATATCAATTGGGTTCATTCGATTGCTCTGTGACTCACCTATCTTCCAAATATTTTCTATTCCCAGGCTGCTCTGACCGATTATTTTAAACCCGAGTATAAGTAAGGTGCCTGCGATGATTATGCCCATAACAACTGGAATGATTTGACCTATATCTGACATTATTTTGAATGAGCTCTGCCGGTATTTATTGATTTATGTGGGTAAAAAACTCAATAATGGCTCGAGCATTCGTTTCAAAATCGGTGCAAGGAACTTTATTGTGATTAATATCCCGATAAGCACAAGAACAATCAGGATTACGAATCTGAGCCCGCCCTCAGACATCTGGCCTTTTATTCCATCTGCCATGTATGAACTATTGTGCCCTGATAGTAAAGGTTTATTCTTTCAGCGACAGAGAACTGTTCTATCGGAATTTCTATGACAGTCATGCTTCCTGCTGGCATATTGTTTGGAATATCTATCAGAGCTTCACCAGTGTTTGTCACCACCATAATCTCAAGCTCGCCACCAGCAACAGGCATATCGGGTATGATTTTCAGAAGATTGCCGGAAAGCCGATAATAGAATTGACTGTCACCAACAGACAGGACCTCGATATCCCTTGCCTGAAGCATGAATACGATTGACAGGCTGGCTATTATCAAAATCACTATAACCACCATGCCAGCAATCCGCTTGAATCCTTGTTCACTCATCTTTTCCACCCTATATCAGTGACCTGAACACAGACCGAGCTGTCTTGTTTCCAGGCTTCTATCTTGTATTGCTTGCCGACAGTGAGTTCAAATTCTCCTTGAAAATCAAGTGGTGACTCGCCGCATCTCGCATAGCTGGCCTGAAAGAGATCGAGTAAATCCATTTTGGTCTTGGGCACAAATATCCCGGTTGATTCGCCTGAGCTATTGGCATCTTCAATCAGACTCTGAATTGAGATTTCACCTGTGTCAGAATGTGTATTGATATAGCTAACAAGAAAAACAAAGAAAACTAGTGCTAGTATAATGGTCACGATTGCATCGAGTTCCATTATATCCCTCCAAGTGCACTAGAGATTTTTCCAAATATCTTTAGTCCAAAAGTCAGAAACAGCAGTAACAATACAACTGCGCCAACC
The DNA here is from genome assembly GCA_018220955.1 of Candidatus Altarchaeota archaeon. GTDB lineage: Archaea > SpSt-1190 > SpSt-1190 > SpSt-1190 > SpSt-1190 > JAAOXV01. Next base: position 6,436 of record JAAOXV010000013.1, read on the forward strand.
ATCCAGATTGCTTTTTCCTCCATTTTTACACCTCCTATATTCTAGCTCCTATCATTTCACCAACACTTGATGCCATTGCAGTTACTTTTGTTTTTAGCTGAGTAGCGGCCAAGCTTGCGAGCCCAGACATAAATCCAGACCCCAGTGACCTAAATATAACAATGATGGTGGCAAAAGCGATTAACAATCGTAAAAGTGCCATTATCGGAATTTCTGTTTTTTCACTCATTCAACCGACCCCCAGTCCTAGAAAACCTTTGCTGATTCCAGATAATCCAGCTGATAGAAACTGACCTGACCCAGCTATCTGGAGAAAGAACCATCCGCCAGCCATGAATAAAGAGACGATTGCACCTATTTTGACAAGCGATATTGCAGATTCCAGCAGAAACGGGACTGTGTTCAAATAGTCTTCCAAGCTCATATTATGCACCTATTGTATCAGATATCACCAGCATACTCTTATAGATAATTGACTTGCCTTGGTTCAAAAAGAAAGTAGAGCCAGGACCAATCATTATCCAAAGCACCAATGCTATCACGACTATCATGATTATGAGTTGCCATCCTTGCATTTAACCACCTAGGAAATATCTTATCGGAGTTTTGCCGATTGTGTTCAATAGAGCCACTATTGGTGTGGTTGCCACCCAAGCTATCTGCATCACTCCTTTTACGACGCCGGGCGGCACACCGAGTAATACAAATATAACTATTGATAACAAAATCAGCGCCGGAATTGCCTGAATCATCCAGTTTGTCGGCTGCTCCATCACCACACCACCGAGGATGCCATGCCTCCGAATATCATGGCTACACACACGGTTGTGATAGCATAAACCACCACACCGACTGTTAACATGTTTCCTATATTTGCGTATATTGTCATTTTGTCCCATCCGTCCAGGAGTCCACCAACGAATGTGCCGAGTATTGTCATTGTAAGTAGTATGTATATTCCAATAATAAGCTGTAGGAATGAGGGTTGGATGATGCCTTCTACATTGATAAACTGAGAAACATAGCTATAGCCAACCATCTCTCCGCCGACAAGTGAGCTGACCTGGCGGACAATCTGCATTAGGATATTGCTGGTTATCTCACCAAGCCCAACAATCGTGCCGGTGACGAGTGGAATCAAAAACATTCCCTGAAATTTCAGACCACTCACTGAGTCAGACATCATATCAGTTATTTTGTCTTTTACATCCTGCATGTTTTTCAGATAACGAGATACATTAATGGCGGTCGAACTAGCGCTGTAAGGACCTTTTTCAGCACTCTTTAACAGAATCAACATAATATTTTTTATTAAGTTAGATGGGAAGCTCAACATTGCACCATGCTGTTCATCAAAAAGCGATTTTTCAAGTGGCCAGCCAAGTCGACGGACCCTGGTGGATGCAGCATGAAAAAACAGTTCGACCTCAGTTCCTTTCATCCTACCAGCTACGTCTTCAATTGCCTCTTCGATAGGGACTCCTTCTGACATAACGCTACCGAGCTGATAAAGTCCAGATGCAAATTCCTTTTCCAGTACCTCCACCCGCTTCTTTGTCTCTATATTTTCCTGCGCCCAGCTAAGTAGATAAAGTCCAATCGGAAGGCCAATCGCAATTATGCCAGGCAAGGTGGAGACAGCTGGCGATGTATCTGAATGTACCATTGGTATAATGATGTATGGATCACTCATAAACCACAATAATTGGATGGCTCCGAACAACAAGGCACTGAGCAGCATGAGCGGCCAGACATTATAGCTCTTGCCGAATAACCGGAGTCTGTATTTGGTTTTGCTATAAGTAATTTCAGAAAGATTGCTGGGCCGTTTGCCGAGAATATAGACGACTGTGAGCGCAAGTACGAGCGGAAGCACGAAATCATAAATAATAAACATTGGCGGGCCAAAGTTACCACTTGAAGCAAATATACTGATGATTGGTGCCATGACCAGCAACAAGACAGGTAGCATCACACCGAACGCGTTTGCTATCATGACTGGTGTGCCGAGTCCTCGTGCAAATCCCTCCATTACGCCCTTGGTTCCATCAAGCACGACTGACACTGATTTCTCAAGTGTTCTCCTTTTCTTGTCCCCTGTTTCTCTCATTGAGCTGGCCACAAGATAAATGGCCTCTGAGAAATGCGAAGACCATTCCTTTGCTTCAAGTGAATAGTCTGAAAGTGCTTCTTGCATATCTGGTTTGTTTCTGGTTTCAACCTCCCACAGCAGCCGCTTGAATACCCTGCCCAGCGGGTCAGGTAAATTTGCAGCAGTGAATGCTACACTACTTTCTAGATTGGGCGTCACCTCCATTGCGATTACCAGATACATAATCGCCAAAGGCGATTGGCCGAGCAGCTGCATTCGTCTGATTCTTGCCAAATATTTTGGATAATACACAAAGCTGGCAAACACAAAGAGCGGCAGCAGAAATGCGAAAAAGCTGGTTATGTCAGAACCAGAAAGCAGGAAGATGACCGAAATCGGAAGAGAAAAGACAGCTGCAATCACGCCAAGTGAGACCGCGCATTCAAAGCTGGTTTGAATCTCTGCCATTCTTAACTCCTTGTCAAAGTCTTCATATTTCCAATTGATGTTTAGAACTTCGTGTGCCTTTTTTGCAGCTCGCTCATATCTACCCAGATCCAGTTCCTGGTCTTTTAGGAAAGTCTCATAATAATGGCTTTTTTCCACATTTTCAAGTAAATGCCCAAGTATTTATCTCTTCTAGATGTTCTTACCAAGCCATCTTTCCCAACGGACATAGACTTCTTTTGCATCAGCAGCGCCAAGCTCTTGTGAAACCGAGTCACTTATCATATGAAATATGTCATTTGATTGAACAACAAAACCTGCCTCGAGCAGCTCTGGTTTACCAGTCGAGTCAGCTACCTCGACCAACCTTTGTTTAATTTTGGCCCTGAGTTCGATATTATCCCAAACTTCATCAAAGTTACCGACCCAAGCTCTAACTCGGCCAGCGATTGAGTTGATTACCTCGCTTTCTCCATCAAGCAAAACCTTGGTCGGCTCAATCCGGTCTGTCTTTGCATTATACTTCATAAGGTCAACAAATCCGTGTTCCCTTAATGGATCATCTTCCCAGTGTTTGCGAACCTCGGTTATCTGAACCAGCCGACGAGCCTTATGCAGGCCGTCAGCAGTTTTGATTGGGTTCGCGACCAGTATTATGTCTGTTGCTTTAAAGCTGGTTCTTGGTATACCAAGGTCATTCACGACTCGGTCGAACACCCCATATGGTGAGTCGCCGTGTATGGTTCCAGCTACTACATTGGCCAGTGCACCCACTCGCATGGCCTCATATAATGCAATCGCTTCCTTGCTTCTAACCTCACCAATTATGAGTGCACTGTCACCCAGACGCAAGCTAGTCCTGATGCCAGCAGCCGCATCCAGCTCGCTCTCCACACCTACAATCGGGCTCCTTACCTTCATTGGTTGGATATTATATCCCAACTCCATGAAATGTCTGACTGGTAGCTCAAGTGTGTCTTCGATTGTGATAATCCTATATCGCCTCATTATCTCTGTCATCAAGCTTTGTAGAACCGAAGTTTTCCCAGCTCCTCTTGTACCTGCGACCAGCATGGTTCTTGAACCATCAACAAAAAAGCTAATCAATCCGGCTGCGAGAGGTGACATCATTCCATGTTTGATGAATAAGGGTAAGGTCCAGGGTTTGGCACGATGTCTCCTAATTGCAAAGCTTAGCCCAAATGGACTCAGACTCTTGGTGATGGCTGCCACTCTGGCTCGAACCTGACCAAACTCGATATGAGTGTCTAAGACTGGATTGCTTTCATCGAGTGGTCTACCTGACTGTAATCTGAGTCTGGCCGCCCAGCTCTGAGTTTCCTCATAGGTTGGAAATATGTTAGTTTCACAGTCTTCTGCATCAGCATGATACACAAACACCGGATTTACTAGTGGTGCGTTTATGGTGATGTCCTGAATATGTGCATCCATTAACAAGAGCTCAAGCACACCAAAACCTACTGTTTCTCTAGTAATGATGTCTGCCAGCTTTTTCTTGTCAAGCTTGATTCGTCTATTATGTGCCTCTTCCTCAATCATATCTGCAGCTATGTTGTAGATTGCATCTCGTATGGCCTGCGGGTCCACCATTTCATCAGTTTTTGGTTTATACGCAATCAGACCTTCTTTGATTTTTTCAATTATGCTATATTCAATCTCGCTTAGCTTGAACTCAGGCGGGAGAATATGATAAAACAGTCTAACTCCTTCTGGTTTTCTAATTATGGTTACATCGGCCTCGCCGACCTTGTATGAATCTATTTCCTCACCGGCCGGATATTGGGCCATCAGCTTGGTGAATGTGAAATTAGGTCTAACACTTGGTCGGAATATTCGTCTATAGACTGTTCGATCACCTATTTTGTATCCTTCAAGCAGGGGCTGAACAAGCTTGATTAGCTGAAGTGATTCAAATGTTTCAATCAAGCCAGTCAGAATCTTTACATAATGAAATCGCCATTTTCGATAATTGGAATATACTTCTCGACCTGCCTCAATTTCCTGCCATCTTTTTTCTCTTTTTAGCTCAACATATGCACCAATTGGGTCTCTAATTGCAGTTCTTGAAATCATTTGCGCAAACTCAACCCACTCTTCCCCAATCGTGCAACCAGATGGTCTGACTTCTTCTGCACTCAGCTTCAAGCTATCAATCGAGTTTGCCAGCTCGACCAACATTCCAGTCTGCCTTTCATCATACTCACGTATTCGTCGCTCAATCAACACAAGTAAGTCCAGCTTCCTGAGCTTGCGAATAGCGAGTATGACTTGTTCCATACAGGCCTCGCTTTCCTCTATGGCTGGTGGAAACGGTTTTCCTGTCAGGTTCATCTCTAGAACTTTTTTATCCCCTACTTGCCTTGTTCGATAATCCACTAAAGTCTCTGACAAAGCTGGATATAAATCTGTTCATCACTCAAATCTGGTTACAATCATAAAATGACAAGCTTTAAGTATGACTCTGACTAAATCTTGCATGACCAAAAAAGCAAAAATCATGATGGAAACTGTTGAGACCACAAACAAGAGACAATACCATTTGTATCTCATTGATACAGGTTCTTATGAGGCGCCAACAGAAGAATCCCATAAAAACATAGTTGCTTTGATTGATACTGCTGATCCGTTGGAGTCGATTGATACTGCCAACTATCTTGCCATTGATGTTCCAACAGCGACCCCTGACAACCTAAGAGGATTGATAGGGACTAGACTTAATAAATTAAAATACAAAACAGATACAGGTTCAGATCGTATTACTAGACATACACCTATTGATATGCAGTTGGTGGATTTCAAAGAAAAACAGATGATTGTGTTGTATACTGAAAGGATTGATGTTGCTGCAAAACTTGAAGCCATTAAACAAGGCTTTGAAAAAGACCTGCATTATTACTCTAGTTGAAATCTGGATTTATTGGCATACCAGCACGACCCCACCGCAGTGGGTTCAGTCAAAAAGCCTGTCATCGGCATACCAGCACGACTGTAGTTGGGTCTATCTAGCCACCAATGCTCTACTAGTTTTGGTGCCCTATATGGGTGAGGTGAAGTGTCCTAACTGTAAGAGACAGTGGCCAGATGACGGGGGTGCGGGTTTGGTCAGATACTATCAATGTCCAATCTGCGGAACAGTGTTTGCAATAAACCAAGAGTTAAATCAATTAACTCTTAAAATATTCAGTTAGGACGGCTCCTTCCCTTTTCCTGAAAATAGGTGTTTTTTCCATAAAGTGAATAAATGACATGATTATTATGAACATCGACATTTTAAACAACAATTATTTTTCACATAAAATGCTTTGATGAGCACATTTTTCAAAGGTGTGAATAAGTGGTTATTTGGATAGTTTCACATGGTTAGGAGCACTCAATCATAGTAACAAGACCCCTAAGGGTTTGGGTTTGTTTAAAAGCAAACCGCCAAAGTCTTTTATACCAGAGTCCGACTAAGGGTTCTACAGGGGTGACTACAGTTACCCTTGTCGAAAAGTAGTTCGGCGAAAGCAGGACTACAAAAAGGTGAACGAACATGCAAGAAATAAAAGGAAAAATTAAGGTAGTTGCAGCAGCTTTGGCTGGGGGCCTCATGATAGGGGCAACAATGGCTGGAGCAGTAGCAGCAAACCTTGGAGACCTACCAGCTCCGTTCGTAGAGAACAGTCAGCTGAACTCGCAGATCGTCATTGGTGCAAATGCAGCAGTAGCAGATGTTATTGCAGCAGCTCAGGTTTCGGCCGCACTCGGTGAATATATGATCAGCGCAGTATCAACTGGTGGAGCAACAACAGTCAGTGGCGGAACACAAGACGAAGACGTTCTTGGAGCAGCGGTATACATCGGCTTAGGCAAGTATACTTTCAAGGATAACGACATTCCGAAACTACAGGACACTGAAATTAGTTTCAGTGATGACACATTTGATATCCACGAGGAAGTTATATTGGGTCAAACAAACCTGAAACTGGTTACTGGTGTAGGTACATCGGACATGTCTGGTATCAATGATGCAGACACTTATGGCAGCGACGTAGCTTCCAAGACCTATATGAAGGTCACAGAGGACGACATCACATACAAGTATGTATTTGACGACAACGTGCCTGTTGGAGACATCGACACTACTCATCTATTGAAGATAAACTTCTTGGGTAGCCAACTCGAAATTTCAGCAGCAACCGAGTCTAACAATGCAACTTCAGGTGTGGACGAGGTTACCGTATCAATCGGTACTGAGTACGTTCTCGCACAAGGAGCAACAGCTGTTGTTGACGCTAAGACTGTTACAGTTGACACAATAGGCGACTCTTCAGTAGCACTTTCGATTTCAGGAAGCGGCTGCTCTGATACAGACTTTGTAAGCTCAGGATCTACCTGGGAAACAAGCTGTGGAGTTGACGTGAAAGTCGAGAGTATATTGTATGTTGACGCAGGTCACGCTGACAACAAGGTAAAGGTTAGTATTGGTACAGATATTACCAAGACCTACAAGCACGGAGAAGCATATATCGGATATGAAGACGAAGACACTCCAACATGGGTATGGGACATCCTAATAGGTGTAGACGACAAGATTGATTCAATCGGTGTTGCATACAACTTGGATATAACCAGCCTTGACGACTCGCCGATTTCGGTGGGTGGAGAGCTAGCTCTTCCAGGAGATTTCGTAGTGCTCAGGCTTGTAGACTACAATACTGATACCTATGGTCAGTTTGATGTCAAAATAGACAGCTCTGAAAAAATCTATGACGCAGCTGGAACAAACTTGTACGTGAGCAACCTACCAGTGCTTATATTTGATGGACCAGAAGACGATTCATTCGCAGGTGGAAGTTGGGAATCTGAAAAGATTGCTATACACTTAAACGCCACGGGTGCATATATCGGATACTGGGACACTGATAAGAGCAAGTGGTTGTACCATGGCAAGAACGAGACCAACACTATTGGTGGTGGACTTAACTTCACTGCAAACTGGGATACTGCAGTTAACATCGTGCAGGATGACTCAATAATTGATGTCTACCTGAGAAACGCAGGATACCCAACCAGTGTCGATGCAGAGGCATACTTAGATGTCAGCGGTCACGCAGACACTCTAATAATTGACCCAGCAGACGACCTGAGCTCATTGGGAGCAACAGCAAACCAGGCTGAATCTGGCGAAGTTACTCTTGGTGGTATTGATATCAGTACCTACAAGACCGATGTCAGAAGCAACTATGGTATAGTATTGTTAAACCCAGACAGCAACGGTGACACCGATAAGGTGAAGTTCCAAGTACCAGATGAACAGGTTAAAGTTAACGTATATCTAGGTGACCCAACTGGTGGAGCAACCGCTTCAGCAGCAGACATTACCTACACATACGCACCGATAACCACCGAAGTAGCAGTTATGGATAGCGAGGCAAGTACCACACAACCGATGATCGTCATTGGTGGACCAGGTATCAACAGCCTAGCACAACAGCTATTAGGAAGCAGGGAAACTAGCTTTGAGGAATGGAAGACATTCTTCGGATACGATGACGCAACTGCCACAGGCAAAGGTGTTATCAAAGTCTATGACGCTGCAGACACACCTTGGACACAGCCCGCAGTACTAATTGCAGGTTGGGAAGCAAAAGATACCAGAGCAGCTGGTTACATATTTGCTAAATATCTCAGCCAAGAAGCAGTTAGCGAGTGGGACAGTAAGACTAAGGTCGTAATTTCTGGTGAAACAGTCACTGGATCTACAGTCTCGTCAACCGAATAGGGTCTTAGACCCTTTCTTTTTTATTTTTTTATATCTGGGCGTCAGCCCTATCAAAATAGTTTTAAACCCAGACCAAGCTCTTGAGATATGGGACTCAGACCTGGTTGGTGTTACCGAAAGCCGAAAAGACCGGCCTATACGCGTATCGCTAACAAAAAGATGAAAAAAGCATTTATTAGAGGTGTACCAGGCATAAGAATCCCTTTGTTTGATATGGGCAATAAGTCCAAGCGACAATGGAAATATGAGATAGACTTGATATCCAAGGATGAGATGCAGCTCAGGCATAACCAGCTAGAGGCGGCCAGGCAGACGATAAACAAAGAGCTTGTTAATATCTATAGTAAACAGGGATTTTTTATGCGTCTTAGAACTTATCCACATCATGTAATGAGGGAGAATCCAATTGCGACAGGTGCAGGGGCTGACCGATTCCAGCGTGGGATGAAAAAATCGTTTGGCAAACCGATTGGCCGAGCTGCTCGAGTCAAGCCTGGCAGTATCATTTTTTCAATTTGGGTGGACAATATCGATAAGATTGACATAATAAAGGCTGCAATGAGACGTGCAGCCCAGAAGATGTCTGGTCAATATACTATCAAGATAGACAAGTATGACGGCACGCTTTAATCATAGCGTTTATTAAAGAGTCAGCTAAACTATTATTGTGCTTTCATCGATATTACGAGCCTTTGGAGTAAAGAATGAACAGCCAAAGGACTTGGATGGAAAAATGGACGCGGTCCTGTCAATAGTTGGTGAGGTCAGGGATGAACTCAAACCGCTTGGACCTGATGGTTCAAGAGTAAGTCGACTTGAGATGATGTTGTCTACCATATCTCAGCTAGCTCCTGGTGACAGGGACATAGTCAGACAAGAGCTTGACTCACTTGAGGTTGATGAACAAATACTTGAGTTTTCAGACAAGCCAAAAAATATCGAAGAGATAGCAAAAAAAATAGGCAGAAGCTATGGATATACAGCCAACCGGCTTAGGAAGTTAATGAGGTTGGGGCGAGTTATGAGAAAACGGGATGCAGTTACGAGAAAATATGTTTATATGAGGCTTTGATCAAGTCGCCATTTTTGTTCAAACCAAGCTTTTTCAGGCGAGATTGCTTTGTCTTTGTGAACCAGTCCTGACCAGGCAATCATTGCACCATTATCTCCAGCTAGCTCAGCTGGGACCACGAACGACTTGGCCCCTCTTTCTTTACACATGATATCCATCATCTCCTGCAACCGTTTGTTCTGAGCCACTCCACCAACTAACAAGAGATTTTTTTTATCCAAGTGCGCCATTGCACGCTCGCTTATCTCTGTTAGCATAGCAAAACAGTGTTCCTGAAATGAATAAGCTATGTCTGCTTGGCTTTCTTGTTCAATAAGATTGGCTGCATGAGTGACTAGGCCAGAATAGCTTAGGTCCATTCCTTTGACTATATATGGCATCTCGATAAATTTTTTTCCAGTTTTTGCCAGCTTTTCTATTTTTGGTCCACCAGGATGACTCAAGCCGAATTTTCTGGCCAACTTGTCGACCGCATTGCCTAGCGAAATATCTTGGGTTTCCCCAAAGACCCGCCATCCTTGGTTGTCTGCGATTATCTGAGTATTCCCGCCACTCACATAGACCACCAGTGGGTCGGTCACACCAGTCGATTTTAACCCTATTTCTATATGTGCCTCTGCGTGATTGACTGGTACAAGCTTTGTTTTGTATTTGACAGCTAGATATTTGGCGATTATCATTCCGACCTTTAAGCAATGACCTATCCCTGGCCCGGCCGAGTATGCGATTAGTTCTGGTGGTTCTATCATCCCAGCTTTGATAACACTGGCCGCATTCCTTGCCAGAAAATCTGCTGACTCGCTTGGATGAATTCCACCAGAATCTGGCTCAAACATCCTAACAACATTGCTAGCTATCTTGTTGTCTATCACCATCCCGACCCCAAAGCTATGTGCGGTCGACTCTATGCCAAGCACTTTCACTTGGCAAATCTGCTCAAAAGTTTAAAAGAACATTCTTTTAATCCATCAAACGCTTGGTAGTTGTGGAAATCTGGAATCTTTTGTTATTAGGCATAATCTATGTGACATTGTTTTTCGGGCTTTTCTGGATTTTGATTTATTTGAATGGCCAGCCAGTTCAGAGAAAGAGCAAGAGAAAACCATTTGTTAGTATACTTGTTCCAGCACACAATGAGGAAAAAGTGATAGCTGAGTCAGTGAAAAATCTGAAACAGCTAAAGTATCCAAGATTTGAAATAATTGTAATAGATGACGAGTCTAGCGACAGGACAGCTGAGCTGGCAAAAAAGGCTGGCGCAAGAGTGATTAGTCCAAAACGATCAGGCAAGGCAGGTGCATTGAACCAAGGCCTGAAGATTGCTAAAGGCGAGATAATCGCTGTGGTGGATGCAGATACCTTAGTCGCAAAAGACGCGCTTGAGAATGCAGTAAAATATATGACAGATGATATTGCGGCCGTGATTGCGAGAATTTGTGTGGAAAATGATGAAACCGCGCTTGGCTCGGTTCAACGGCTTGAATACAATATCAGCAATTTTGGACGTATGATGGCTTCTTGGATAGGTTGTTTGAACATATTGCCGGGTGCGCTTTCATTGATAAGGCGGGATGTTTTGGATTCAGTGGGTCCGTTCGACACAGATAGTATCACCGAGGATTATGAGATGGGAATGAGGATAGTCTCACAAGGACACAAGATTGCTTATGCGCAAGAATCGCTTGCATATACACATGTGCCGGCAAACATATCGAGCTGGTTTCGTCAAAGAATCAGGTGGTTCAGAGGTAGGGTGGAGACCCTGTGGAAATACAAGCATATGCTGTTCAATAAAAAATATTACCCGCAATCACATTATCTGGCGGTCGAGCTCTTATCATTTTTCGTGATTTTCATGACGACATTGATTACTATCAGATATGCCTATACTTTTTCAAAAAAGATTTATTTGTTTGTTGTGTCTAAATTCATTTCACAGATGTTGCCTGTTTTTGGAGGCAGTATTCCTATTATGAACATCAAAAACAGAATACTTTTCAGTAATTGGACAGTCAACCTGTTTTTGTTTGTATCTGGCTATTTGTTTTTGTTCCAGATTGGTGAGCTATACAAGAACTGGAATCAGGACAAAGAAAAACCCATGAATTTTTTAATATTCTTTTTAATATATACTCGCGTGCTTGCATTTGCATGGCTAAAAGGGGGATGGAATGTGATAACCGGGGCTGAGAAAAAATGGTGAAAAAATTTATTAGAATGGCATTATTACTCTCGACCATAATCTTCTTGTCTGGTATTTTCCTTGGAGTCAATATAGACAAGCTTCAGCAAGACCATGTTGTCGAGATTCTTAAAACAGAGTGGGATGAGCTTGAGACTGTCCAGTTGTTGTTGTTGATGACGTCTGTAAACACAACCTGCCCAGAGAGCCCTAGAGAAGTACTTTATCCAATTTACAAAAAGCTAGAGGATGCCAGACAAACCTTTGAGATTTTTTCAGATGGGCGATTCATGCTTGATCAAGAGAGATATGATGCGATTTCCGGTGATTATCTTCATTTGAATATCCGAGCTTGGTTGATGTCCGAAGAGCTTAGGGCGAGATGTGGAGAATTTCATACAGTCGCATTCTTCTTTGTTCCTTCTGAACCAAACTGTATGGCAGAGCGAGATGTGCTTGAGGGTTTGAAAGATGAGTATGGAGACCAGTTTATGTTATTCCATATTGATATGACCCAAGAAAACCCTGCGCTCGAGAGCCTAAAAGCACTTTACGACATTCCTGGTGCGCCAGCAATCATTGTTGATGGACAACACTTGTTCCGCGGCTTTGTTGGTAAGACTACCATAAGTGCAGTGTTTAATGATGATGAATATGAAAGCCCTGTCACTTAAACAGCCTTGGGCTGAGCTGATAGTTTCTGGAAAAAAAACAATCGAGACCCGGACCTGGAACACGAAGTTCAGAGGAAAGTTTCTTGTGCATGCATCCAAAACTCTGGATAGACTGGCTTGTCAGCGCTTTGGGTTTGATACTCATGAGCTTGAACAAGGCGCAATAATTGGTCAGGCCGAGCTGGTTGATACAAAAGAGTATATGACTCAACAGGACTATTTGGATGATTCAGAAAAGCATCTGGCTGCCCATTGGGAGTTCAAGAGACCAAAGTTTGGTTTTGTTTTGGTTGATGTTACAAGACTTAAGCCAATCAAGTATAAGGGCGCGCTTGGATTTTTTGAAACACAAATCTAATCCACATCAATTCTAGGTGCCAACACATATACAAGCTGAACATTATCATCCTTAAACTCCAGCCTGAGTGGATAATCTGTTTTGAATTCTATGCTTGCAAGTGAACCGATTTTTGTTCCTTTCATCATTTTTGATAGGTACTCCAGACTGTACTTGGCCCTTGCACCGCCTTTGACATCAATCGACTCAAGACCCTTGTCCTTTTTTAGAATGGTTTCTGTTTCACCCAAGTCACCTTGGGCAATCAAGTGCATAGTATCATGTTTTGCTACAAAAACGACCGCATCGCTGACCACAGATGCATCATCCACTGACTCCTTTAACAGGTTAGACTCCATTATTAGCTCTGCAGTAAATTGCAGGTTCGGTTCTTGTTTTGGTCCACCCTCTAAAGCGAGCAGCGGTATTGAAAACTTTCTGGTTGCCCTACCAGCAAACTCTAGCTCAAGCTTGCCAGCCGATATGCTTAGATTCATTGTGTCAGTTCTACCAACCCTTCGCAGAACCTGATACAACTTATCCATATTGATACCAATACTGGTTTCTTCATCGATTTCATATGACTCAAAAGCTGATTTATCTATAGTGATGCCAATCATTGCAACATTTGCAGGGTCAGTCGCCCTCAACAGCATTCCGGTTTTTGAGAACTGGATTATCACATCGTCCTTGACTAGCTCATAGGCTGCCTTAATCAGATTGACTAACAAGCTCGGATCGTTCAGTCTTGCTCCAAACATTTTTCCATACCTCCAATATATTTTTGTAATTCTCAGGTTCAAATCCTTTGACTCTTCTTAAGATTTCCCCATCTATCCCAGATTCGCCGGCCCAGCCAATAACTGTAACCTGCACGCCTGGCTTATAGCTTTCTAGTCGTTCTATCATCTCAATAGAGTTGAAAAACACGCTCTTTGAGCCAGACCCATCATCAATGATTATTTTTCCATTATCTTGCTCAACCGAAACCACAGTGCCATAAACTCGGACTCGCTTGTCAGCTGGTTTTGTCTCATTCAGAACTTTTAGAACAGCTGGCCAGCGTCTCATTCTAAACGCTCACTGCATAGTTTATAAATCTGCCAGACTGAATTTTTAGTGAACAAGCTTTTGGCATTTTTGCTGGCGGTTTCAACTGTTTTTGCAGGAGTCGAGATTTCTCCGAATCTTGTTCAAATGTATGTCAATGAGACCATAGTCTTTAGTATAACCGCGATTGGTGAGGGTTCAATTGGGCAGCTGTATGTGACCGGGCCTGGACTTAGCTTTTCAAAAGAGATGTGGGCCGGGCCGTATGGGACTGAGACAGATATAGATTATACTGCTGAGCAAACAGGCGAATTTGAGATTGTTGCCTTTTTTGATGATAGTAATGCAAGCGCAAGTGTGACAGTTCTAGCTGCTGTTGGACCCGATAGTTTTCTGCAAGAGCTTGATGAGCTTAGACAGACTGTATCAGATGAACAAAAGTTGAGTGAGCTTGATGCGATTCAGGAGATGTATGAACAAGGCAAACATGATCTTGCAAGAATTCAGCTTGATAACTTTGATAGCCAACAAAGCCAAGAGGAAACCGTAGTTTCCAGACTTCCAAGAATTTTGTTAATACCAATAATTGTCGTCCTAGTTGCTGTTTTAGTGCTTTATTTCGTGCAATGATTTATATTCTCAAGTTCTAAACCCATTTTGGGGTATGGGTATGAATATATTCAATCTATGGACCGATGGGCTTGGAAGGCTCGGAGCATCACTTGTAAATTCAGTAGATGATGTAATGTCGTTTTTCCAATCTAGAGAGGTCCTTCGTGAGCTTCCCAAGACAAAACAAGGTTTTAATAGAAAGAAATTAAAGAAAATGGTGAGGTCTTTAAAGAGGCGGGGAATGCTTGAGACGGTGTTCCTGTTATGAAAATCGCCATATTAGGCAAAAACCCTAAAGCGTCGCCATCGAATTTAAAGATTTTTGAAAGTATGAAAAAAACCATGCCATGCACATTGTATGCCGACATACAGAAACTAAATCTCTTTGTTGGAGATGAGTGTAAAGTCTTGTACAAAGGAAAGGACCTGGCAGAGTTTGATTTGATTTATCCAAGAATCAATCCAAGCTTGGCTGATTTTGGATACATAACTGTTAGAATGTTTGAAGATAGTGTTTATACACCCATCAGCTCAGATGCGATAAGAGCCTCACATGATAAATTTCTGACTCTTGAAGTTCTTGCGCGCGCCGGCCTACCTATTCCAAAGACTATTCTCACAATTGGTAGAGAGAAAATGAATAAAGTGTTTGAGCAGATTGGTTTTCCAATGGTGCTTAAGCTTTTGTCAGCCTCTGGTGGGAAAGGTGTTCTGATGGCATCTGATATTAAGGAGGCAAAGGGCATAGCAGACACACTTCATTGGTTTAAGCAACCAGTGTTTGTAGAAGAGTTTATAGAAAATCCGGGTGAAGATATCAGACTCTTTGTTATTGGTGATGAGGTAGCAGGGGCCATGAAACGGGTGGCGAGCAAAAGCGACTTTCGGTCCAACATTCATGCTGGTGGAAAAGGTGAGAGATATGTGGCAACCCCAGAAGAAAAAGAGTTGGCAATAAAGGCCTCACAGGCAATTGGTGCAGATATAGCAGGTGTAGATATTCTTCATAGTCAGAACGGGCCGTTCATAATCGAGACTAACATATTTCCTGGACTCAAAGGAATAATGGAAGCTACCAAAAAAGATATACCAAAACTGATTGCTGGATTCTTGCATGACAAAATCAAAGCTTGATATCTCCGGTTCGTTCAACTATAGTAGCGAGCAGGCCATAATATAGCGGTGACAAAAGCAACAGTGTCGCGATACCTGCAAGACTCATAGGCGGTCAGTGCACTTGTCCTATTAAACTGTTTTGGTGTATGGTGAGTTTAACACCTGCCGAATCTTCTCAGCCTTCTTAGCCCCTACTCCTTCCACTGACTTAAGCTCATCTATGCTGGCTGCAAACACAGAGGCCGGACTGCCGAACTTATCGAACAATCGCCTGACCAGAGTCAGGTTTATTCCTGGCAGGGAGGCAACAAGTCTTTCCTGCATTTTGTCGAGTGTGGCTGCTTTGGCCATCTTGATACTTGGTTTTCTAGCTTCACCATGCTCACGCTTTGACAAAGCTTCCAAAAATCTAGCTGTGTCTTCTGGACTAGCTGTGAAAACAACCGGTATCTCCCAGTTGGATATCAAGCTAGCTAGTGCGCCGCGAATTGCGTTTGGATGAACGGCCCGATGGCCGAACAGATTGTAACCTTCTATCAAGATGACTGGCTTATCATATGCCTCCTTTAGCTCAGCCAGCTGTTGGAACAAGCGTCCATCAACAATACTATTTACAAAGTCAGCAGCCGTCTTTCGCTCCACCACCATCCTATCGCTTATTACAAAATCACCAATCGTGATTCGTTTTATCTTGACAGACTTCAGCAACCTGGCGACTTCGAGCTCTCTATCATCAGCTATTATGAATGGACCTTTGTCACTAAAAGAACCTAATGTGATTTGAGATTTTGCTGATGGCTTGACCCCAGCTATCGCGGATGCCATTCGCTTTTCTTTGGCCCTAGTAGCATAGAAGAGCGCATCTTCCCTTGTTCCGATTGTGGCTAGTATCAGGACTTTTCCGCCTTTCCTGAGCCTACCCTTTCTTTGAATATGCCGAATTGCACTGGGAACAGGTTCGTAAAAAACAACTCGGTCGACCGACGGAATATCAATTCCTTCTTCTGCTACTGATGTGGCTATAAGCACAGAGAACTCATGATTTCTGAAAGCTTCTATAGTTTGTTTTTGCTTTTTCTGTGTCATTCCACCCTTTTGTCCACCAAATCGTTTTGCACTTATGCCGGCCTGGTCTAGTAGCTCAATCAGCTCTTCCACTTGGTCTCTATAATGTGCAAACAGGATGGCCTGTTTAATGCCAGTCAGGTATTTGACCACCAGTTTTGTTTTTGGGTGCGCCAACTTAATCGGGGTTGGCAATCTACCAGCAAGCTCCCTGCCTGCCCGGGTTTTGTCCTTGCGCATCCGGTCGATAAACCGACCATATGCCTGCATACTTTGTGTTCCCAACAGCTCGAGCGCGTGCAGACCCTTGATACTACCAGCCAGCGCGCTCATGGCATTCGGGTCGTCTGTTACTTTGTCCTGTAGGCCAAGCAAGGTCTTTTTTCTAATCTTGGATAGGTCTGCACTTTTCAGATAACCTGTTTTTTTCAAAAATCGTAAGTATTCTCCAACTACCTTTTTAGCGTTTGAAATAACAAGCTTGTACTCAGCTGGTAAGCTTGTCTTTATCCATTGAATCTGTTTTTCCTTTACATAAGGTCTAACATCTGAGTCATTCTCTGATCGGGTCTCGATTTGCTTGATATAAAGATTGTCGACTATCTCTTGTATCCCAGCTGTGTCAGTGCCAGGTGATGCTGTCAATGCCAAAATCAGTGGTGATTTTGATTGTTCAGTAAATTTTCTAGCAAGATAAACATAAGCATAGTTACCTGTTGCCCTGTGGGCCTCGTCAAAAACAATTAGTGAAAAATTATTTAGCTTGACTGAATCCCTCAACAAATCACTCTGCACGCTCTGAGGTGTGGCAACAAACCAGTTGCTGTTTTTCCACAATCCCTTTCTATGTTCAGGTGAGGTTGTCCCAAGTATGGTGACTGGCTCAATTCCTGTCTGCGCTTTGATGGTTTTTGCATGTTGCTCGACCAGCGGCTTGGTTGGTGCGAGAATCAAAATCTTCCCAGTTTTTTGTCGAATCAACCCGAGCATCACTGCTATGAGGGTCTTCCCTAGTCCGGTCGGCAAAACCACCAGTGTGTTAGCCCTTACGCATTCTGCAAGAATTTTTTCTTGATAAAGTCGAGGTTTTGTGCTAATCACAGCTAAAATTGCTTTCAGAGTTTAAAACCAGTAGGGATAAATACAAAGTATGCCGCTGTTCATTTATGGCATTAGATTTGAGCGTATTTCAATTATATGCCACAGATGTCGTATGGACCTTTGCAGAGGCTTTAGTGCTTTTGCTAGCAGGTATCATCGCAGGAAAAATATTAGGGAGAATAGTAGAAACAACTCTTAAGAAAATAAAGTTCAGAGAGACGCTAGAAAGTCTGAAAATGGAGCCAACTTTTATTGGACTTGATATAGTTGGTCTAGCCAAACTCTTTGTTCAGTGGTATACCTATCTATTCTTTATATTGGCAGCATTCCAACTGCTCGATATACCAGCTCTTGAGCTCTTTATTCAAGAGATTCAGGCATTCCTACCCCCGATAATTGAAGCAATCTTGATTGCATATATCGGTATACAGGTTGCTGGGTATGTTAAAAGCGGTTTGGTTAAAGCAACAATGCCACAAAAGAAGTTGATAGCAACAATAACCTATTACTTCATGATATACCTGACAATGGTACTTTCGTTGACAGCAATTTACCCAAGCGGCGCAGAACTTCTGAATTATCTGTTCATGGTGCTAATCGCATCAGCAGGATTTGGACTCTCGTTGGGAATGGGAATCGCAGTCGGACTAGGTACAAAGGACATTGTGGCTGGTAGTGTCAAGAAATATGTGAAAGCAAAATGAGACTTGAATTCCTTGGAACTGGAGGTGGGAGGTATACAACCTTTACTCAGCTCCGGGCCACTGGGGGATTCAGAATAGTCAGTGACACGACAGTTCACATTGACCCTGGACCTGGGGCGATAAGGAACTACAAAGAGTTCCGATTCCCCCTTAATTTTTCTTTTATTTTCATAAGTCATAAGCATCTTGATCATATCAATGACATACATGTACTAATCGAGGCGATGACACAGGGATGCAAGAGAAAGCACGGAACCGTTTTTGGTCCAAAGACTGCTATTGATTTTATTGCAGATTACTATGATGATTGGATTGAGAAACAAACAGTCAAGACAGGCGACAAGCTTAAGCTAGACAAAATGACAGCGGAATTCACTTCAACCAAACACAACGATTCTTCTGCACTTGGAGCTATCTTTTCTGATGCTCGCACAAGCGTCTGGTATAGCTCTGACACCAAGCTAATCGAGCCGCACTATAAGCTAAGGCCAGACGCAGCTATAGTGAATACTCAGCTGCCACACGGTTATAGACCTGAGGACAGAATGAGCATAGATGGGTTGATAGACTGGGCGCAGGAAACAAAGCCAAAGCTGATTATAATGCAACATTTTGGCATGAATTTGTTGAAGCAAGGACCTGAAAAAGAAGCGCTGCGTGTTCAGGATAAGACCGGTATCAGGACCATCGCTGCCAAGGACGGACAGGTGGTTGAGCTAGAAAAAGAGATAGAAAAGGTTATTTGAGTCAAGATAGATAACTTGGAATGAGAGCTCTGATGGTTTTTGCGCTTATAGTCATTTCAGGATTTTGCTTAGATTCGTATAAAATAGGTGCGGCAGAAATGCAATATACCGCCAACTTTTTTGTACAAGGCGATAGTGGCACCATCACGGTTTTGGAGTATCCAATAACAACCGCTCGCCAGACTGTAAGCTGTTCATCAGACCAGCTCAAGTTTCCGCCCTATGAACTGAACATGGTCTGTAATGTGTCAACAAATCCGATTCAGAGCTTTTCTTTTGAATCATATGAACAAATCAGCTTTACTGATTCATCAGCTGAAATGATTGAGCTGGCTCAGTCACTCAGCGCGAACTCAAGCTTTCAGACAGCTATAAACATAGCTAGTTGGATTAGAAATAACCTAGAGTATGACTCTGCCTATGGCGAGCTTGTAAGAACAGCCAGTCAGACATTTGATACCAGAAAAGGAACATGTGATGAATGGACACATCTGTTTTTGGCCTTGATAAAATCAGTTGGATACGAAGCTAGATATGTAGCTGGTTATGCGCTTGGCTCGGCGGGTTGGGAGCCGCATGCCTGGGCAGAAGTATGGACTAGATATGGCTGGCAGGGATTTGACCTGACTTTTGGACAGTATGGTTATGTGGATGGCACTCATATAGCGTTTGCGAAAACAGCAGGCGGAACCAAGAGCTATTACAATGTTTCTTATCTTGGCTCACTCGATATAGAGGATGATATACATGTTGAGATTCTTGATTACACGGAGATTGAGCTAGTTGGAGAACTTCGGGTCGGAAACCTGACCGGCAATCAGACTACTGTGATGACACTTGATGTGAACAACCTGTTTGATTGGAAGATTGGGTTTGAAGCTTTGTATGGCCTTCCGAACAACCTGGATATCAGCTTGTTGGACGCACCACAGATAATCGTGCTTGAACCTGGAAATAACACCATTAAATGGATACTAAGAACACCTGAAATCGAGCAAGGCCATAGCTATGTTGTACCAATTTCTGTTGGACTCGGAAATTTTCAATTTTCCACAAGCTTTGGACTTTCACCTGAAGCTCGGTCTTTGTCTTTACCATCACAGTCTTGGTTAAGCCAGCTCTTGGAAAAACTTATTAGCTTGTTTGACCGATTTTTTGTGTGATAAATTTCCTAGCACTGGCTGGTCTTGCTTTGTTCTTATGGCCCTATCTAGGAGTGATTGGATATTCACTTGTTGTTTCAGTTATTCTCTATGAAATATATAAAAAACGGCCTGGAAGACCAACAGCCATTTTATTGTCTGCTCTAACCACTATTCTGTTTATCCTATTATTTTATTTTCTATTCAATTATGCGGCCGCCCAGATTTCATCTCTGACTGAAATCTATAATAGCATTGATCCACAGGATACCCTGAACTTAACAGATATCCAGGCAGGTCCACTCAGAAACTTTATCACAAGCATATTATTCTCGATTCCAGGTATCTCTGCAAGAATTGTACTTTTTATATTTTTGATTTACTATTTTCTTTTGGATGGCCCGATTCTGGCCGGGTATCTGTTTGATATGATGCCAAAACAAGGCAGGGAAAAGCTAAAAAAACTTCTTTGGCATAACCTTAGAACCATTATACTCGGAGTTTACCTAAGCCTGTTTTTGTTTATGAGCTACAGCTTTTTCATATTGTTTTTCTTTAAGATTCCTAATTCAATTTTTCTTACATTGGTAATAGGTTTGTTTGGAGTCTTGCCTCTTTTTGGTGGTTGGCTTGTTTATCTTTATGCGATTTATATCAAACTGATGGCTGGTGAGATTGTATCAGCGGTTGTAATTGGATTGCTTTTGCTTGCCTGGCAGCCAGTCGATTTCTGGCTTCGCCTCAAGTTCAGAGGTAAGATACATCCAGCTGTTTTCCTTATCTCACTGACAGCTGGTCTTTCTGTTTTTGGCTTTTCAGGAGTGGTGTTAGGCCCAATAATCGTAAGTTTCTTGATGACGATTGCATCTATGAAAGAACAATCCGTTTAGGATTAATATGACTTCTTACTACTCTTGTTTTGTGGACCCTTTGAAATTAGCTATGACTGATCTTTGGTATATGGAGCCACAGCTGGTTAGGATTATTGAATCAGGTGAAATGGATCCCTGGAATCTTGATTTAAAAGAGATTAGTCAATCATATATTAAACAGTTCAAGAAAAAACAAGACTTACGGGTTTCTGGTAATGCGCTGATAATACTGGCGCTTTTGCTAAAAATGAAAAGCGATGTGTTTGAAGAAAAACAGGAAAAGCCAGAAGAGCATATGGAGCTTAAGCTTGAAGCTCCAGATATCGAAATTATCCCGCTGTCCCGAAGGGTTGAAAGAAAAGTGACAGTCTTTGAGCTACTGGATGCGTTGCGGGACGCGTTCGAGCTAGAGAAAAGAAAGATAGAGTCAAAGACTCATAGCTTTGAGCTCAAGTTTTGCATGATAGATTTGTCCAAGATAATAGAACGACTTCTAAAAAACTTACATGGTGAAATGATAGTTGATGGGATTGGTTCCCTAAGCTTTCTCGCACTGTTACATTTGGCAATGAAAGGGGTGATTGATATTGAGCAGCAGAGCTGGAATGGACCGCTCGTTGTTAAAAGACTGGCTTGAGGCAGCGCTCTTTATTTCAGGTCGGACCATGAGCATAGATGAGCTTGTCAAACTGTCAGGGGCAGGTAGATACGACGTTATAGAAGAGCTGGATCATCTATCAGAAAAGCATCAAGGGCCGATTGTACTGGTTAGAACAGACACAACTGCTAAAATGACGCTGCAGGACAAGTATCAGAAAGAGCTTTGGATGCTTGGTCACCCTGAACTTGGTAAGGGCGAGCTGAGAACCTTGACAGTCGTAGCTTATTATGAGCCCATAAAACAGAGTGATGTAGTTAGGATGAGAGGGAATAAAACCTATGAACAAGTGGCATCACTTGAGTCAAACGGATTTGTGCGTAGCCAGAAATTTGGTAGGACAAAGGTTTTAAGACTTGGACACAAATTTTTTGAGTATTTCGGTGATGAAGTTGCTGAACGGATTAGAAATTCGGGTGCTTCTGCCCAAGTTGAATCTCAAGGGCAGGAAGATGGGCAAGATTTGGAGGGCCTATGATAGCTTTGTCTTTGAAGTTTCAGGCGAAAAACGATACTTAATTGCCAGACCAGGCGGTTTTTATCTGGCAGACTATGCGCCAAAAGGCAAGGCAGGAAATTTTTCACTTTTTCTGAGACGCCGATTGAATGGTAGAAAAATAGAACAAGCTGAGCAGCTTGGGCTTGATAGGATTGTGATTTTGAGAACTGCGGATAGTCAGCTTATTCTTGAGCTATTTGGCAAGCTTAACATAATTTTGACTGATTTATCAGGCACAATAATACATGCGTTGTCTGAACGCGATTGGAGTAAACGGTCAATCAGACCAGGTAAAACCTATGTTCCACCAGAATCATTTGATTTTTTATCAATCGGTAAGCAGGCCTTTGTTGAGCTAGTGACAGACAAGAACAAGTCAGAGCTCGCCAAGCTGCTTGGAATAGGGCGGATGATAGATGATGTATGGGGGGTGCCAGAGGAATTATGGGACCATCTCAACCAAATTGATGTTGACCCAGACTTGATTGAGGCGAAGTTCAAACAACTTGACCTTGAAAAAGGAAGATCAGAAAAAAGTTCTAAAACAAAAAAGCTTGAAAAAAGCATAGCCAAACAGAAAAAAACGATTGAGCAATATGAAGAAAGGGCGACAGAACTTAGGAACACAGCTGAACAGATGTTTTCAAGATTGGTTGAGTTTGATGACCGACTTTCAAATGCTAGGAAAACTAAGCAGAAAAGGTTAAAAATTACCCTTCCTCTTGTTTGAGTGGAATCAGACTATCTCGACTTTCTGCTGGTAATTTTCTGGACATTTATTGCAGTCGTGTCTACTAAATTTTCAGACCTACTTAGTATGGAACACAGTCTATTGATAACCCTGCAATTTTATTTACTGTTTCTGTATGTGATTGCGTCTGTGTTTTTCCGCTCAATGAGAAAGGCCTTAATAACTGCGTTGCCGGCAATCTACACGGTCCTTGTGCTCAGTTTCGTTCATTTGATGATGTTTCCTGAATATGATGCAATCGCGCCAATGTCATATTTTGTCACATTACTCTTTGGATTTTTGATTACTTTATTTTTTGGATATATCCATTATACCAAGAAAAAACCACTCTACCGGATTTATAGACAGTATAAACTGATAATTGCGCTAGTATTTTTGCTCTTGGTGGTTTTGTTTTCTGGCCTAGCTACTCAAGCACTGATGTTTCAATTTGGCGTGCTTTCTATAATTGGCATCTCGCTCGCATACTTGATTTTTCTATTTTTCTTCCCGCCTTTGTTGAGGATAGAAAAGGCAATCACTTTAGCAGAGCAGCTGACTGATGATGAAAGAAAGCTGAAGCGGTATGCGGAAAATTATGGTAAAGACAAACAAGTCTATCCGTTCTATGCTGCCTGGCTCGGCGTGGCGGTCAGAGACATAGAGCAGTTTATTGACCGACTTGAAGCCAAGGGCTATATGGGACACAACTTTTTCTCAATGCATAATGGAGTATTCTGGTTTCTTGCAATTTTCTCATTTGTGCTCGGGATAACATCTTCTTCACTTGACCCTAGTTTAGTACTTTATTTGCCGGCCATATTTTTTTACTTGATTGGCATTGCATCGCTTGGTCCACAAATGGTGGGCAATAGAAGCTTCCGTCGAATGCTTGGGCTTGTGTTTTTGTTAGCTGGCCTATCTATCTTTAGAATGATTAGCCTGACTGTGTTCAAGTTTGCGGCAGTTGGAGCCTTGATTGCGCTTGTTGCCATTTATTTTGCATACAAGGACGATGAGTTTATCTCAATCCTGTTTGTTGCATTCTTTGTTGGCCTATTATACTTGGTCGGTTGGTCGATTTACAAGCCATATATACTTGCTAGCCGAACCGTGCCATTCTTTATAACTTTCGTAGTTTTTGCCATGCTTGCGCTTGAGCTCGTATTCAAAACTTATTAAAACAGCTCGGCAAGCTCAGTGAATGAAGCTTGGAGACTTTGTAAAGGTTGAGTATACTGGCAAGCTTGAGGATGGAACAGTGTTTGATTCAACTGACCCGACTCAGATGGAGAATGCGACCGGGCCTATAATAGTGGTACTTGGTGCAGGGCATCTTATTCCTGGATTAGACAAAGAGCTACTTAATATGAAGCTTAAACAGGAAAAAGAGGTTTTGATTGAACCAAAGGACGGTTTTGGTAATAGAGACTCAAAGAAAATAAAAATTTACAAGGCTTCTGCATTCAAAAAAGATGATATGCGGCCTATGCCAGGGGCAAGAGTGTTGATAGATAATAAACTGGCGACCATACTGTCGGTTTCAGCTGGTCGAGTGGTGGTGGACTTCAATCATCCGCTTTCTAGCAGAAAGCTTGTTTACAAGCTTAAATTGATTGAACAAGTCAAGGATTTGGAAAAACAGGTGGCTGGTCTACTCAAATTTCATCTTGGCGGCTCGCCGAAATTCAAGCTTGACACAGAATTGAATCAGCTTAGTATTGAAGATGTGTCTGAGCCGATTCAGCAGGGCCTGGAACAGGAGGTCAAGCGATACACATCTTTTAAAAAGGTCCTGTTCATAAGTAACAAAGGTTAGGTGATTAAATGAAGAGTCTCGTAAAGTCTGCAAAAACAAGAGCAAAAAAGACAAAGGATACTGAATTCGAGGAGTTTCTTGCTTCTCATGTTCCGGCCATAACAGTGGTCGGTGTTGGTGGAGCTGGGGGTAATACAATAACCCGGCTTATTGAAATGGGTGTTGAGGGGCCGAACCTGATAGCTGTGAACACAGATGCTCAGGATTTGACCAAAATTAAAGCACACTCAAAAATTTTGATTGGTCGAGAGATTACTCGCGGCCTTGGAGCTGGCTCTGATGTATCTGTTGGTGAGCAGGCAGCCAGAGAGGATGAGTCTAATCTGAAAAAGGCAATAGCTGACTCAGATTTGATATTTGTTACCTGTGGTCTTGGTGGAGGAACTGGGTCGGGAGCGGCTCCTGTCGCAGCTGAGATAGCAAAGAAGTCTGGCGCGCTCACGATTGGCGTGGTGACATTACCATTCGAGAACGAAGGGATGTTGAGATGGGAAAACGCACGTTACGGACTCGACCGACTACAAAAGCATGTGGATGCCTTGATTATTATACCAAACCAGAAGCTGTTGGACATAGTTCCAGATTTGCCGCTCGTGACAGCATTCAGAGTGGCGGATGAGGTATTATCAAATGCAGTTCGGTCAATCACCCGAGCTGTTACGAGTCAAGGACTGGTAAATGTGGATTTTGCTGACCTTCGAGCTATTATGAAGGATGCTGGTGCTGCACTGATTGGTGTTGGTGAAAGCGACTCAGAAAAGAGAGCAGATGAGGCAGTAATGCGGGCAATAAACAATCCATTACTTGATATAGACATAACTGGTTCAAAGGGCGCGCTCATATATATTGAGGGTGGAAAAGACCTGAAGCTGGAAGAGGCATATCACATAATCGACCTTATCTCAGAGCATTTGAGCAAGGATGCCAAGCTTATCTGGGGAGTCGGATTGCCAGATGAAACACTCGGTAACACACTTAGGATACTCGTAATTGTGACAGGTGCAAATGTCAAGGAATTTTATTACCCAGATAAAGAGATAATTGAGAAGCGTGAGAAAGACAGTATGCAAGACAAGTTTGGGATAGAATTCATTGAGGTAGAAGAGTAATGCTAAAGGATTATAGGCGGGTTATGAAGACAGCCAAGAGGCCGAGTTGGGAGGAGTTCAAACAAGCTTCGAAGATAACCGGACTAGCAATGCTTATAATCGGGTTTCTGGGTTTGATGATATCTATGGTATTCCAATGGATGGGTGTGTAAATGCCGATATGGGCTGTAAGAACAACATTAGGTAGGGAGGCAAGCGTGATGGAAGGGATAGCCCAAGCAGCGCGCAAGTTTAGCCATCCTATCTTTTCGCTTTTGTTACCAAAGGAAGTAAAAGGTTATGTGTTGATTGAAGCTGAGTCAATGGGTACTATCAGAGCAGCTATACGGGGCGTTAACCATGCTAGAGGGATAGTAGAAAAGCCGGTCGGTATGAAAGAGGTCGAGCATTTTCTAGAGGCAAAGCCGGCAGAGATAAAAATGAAGAAAGGGGATACGGTTGAGATGGTATCAGACCCATTCCGTGGTGAGAAAGCCAAGATAATCAGGGTAGACCCAACCAAGCGAGAAGTGACAGTTGAGATGGCCGAAGCAGCCATACCCATACCAATGACTGTGCCAATTGAAGCGGTCAGACTAATAAAATCAAGTGATGAATAATGACAATGCAAAAAATAAGTGTGATGATAGATGCAGGAAAAGCATCGGCTGGGCCGCCACTTGGCCAGGCACTCGGTCCGCTCGGTGTATCAGTCCAAAATATTGTGGCTGAGATAAACAAGAAAACAGCCGAGTTTCAGGGCATGCAGGTACCAGTCACGATTAAGATAAATCCGACTACAAAGGCATTTGAGATAGAAGTAGGAACACCACCAATAACTGCGATAATCAAAAAGGAAATAGGAATAGAAAAAGGAACAAGCGATGGCTCGATTGTGGGTGACATATCATTGGAGGCACTTGTTAAGATTGCAAAATCAAAACAATCTAAGATGAATGCAGCCAGTTTGAAAGCAGCTGTGAAAGAAGCGGTTGGGACATGCGTGTCGCTTGGCGTGACGGTTGATGGCAAGCATCCGAAAAAGATGATAAAGGAAATAGATGGGATGGATATCAAATAATTTTTGTTCTCTTAACTTAAAGTATATAAAATCACAGTTTAACGTTTAAAGTGGTAAAAACCAAAACTGAGGGGCAAGAGCATAAAGCCAGTTCAAAAAAAACATCTAAAGATAAGGCAATTGCTCAAAAAGAAAAGAACGATTTGAAAAGCAATGTGGAACTTGGAAGAGAATTGGACTTATACATAACAAGCGAGCTTGTAGGACAGGGATTGCCATTACTCACTTCTAAAGGAGCTACCTTCAAAAGAGAAATTGAACGTTTTGTAATGGATGAAGAGATAGCAAGAGGGCATTTGCACACATCAACACCTATCATGGCGAAAAGTGATTTGTACAAAATATCAGGTCATTGGGCTCACTATAAGGACTCTATGTTCTGTGTGAAAATGAATGATGAAACCTATGCCCTTAGACCTATGGCGTGTCCTTTTCATTTTTTGTTATATAAAAGAAAACCTAGAACATACAAGGAACTTCCATTAAAATACGCCGAAATAGCAACTCTTTTTAGAAATGAAAAATCAGGAGAACTTCGAGGTCTGGATAGGGTAAGACAATTTAATCTGGCTGATGCACATATCATCTGCAGACCAGACCAGCTAGAAGAAGAGTTCAAGGAAGTTCTAAATTTAATTAATTATATTATGGAAACATTAAACATCACTGATATTTGGTACCGATTTTCCAAATGGGATCCGAAAGACAAGGAAAAGTACATAGATGATCCTGCGGCCTGGGACGAATCACAAAAAATGATGAAATCAATTTTGGATAACTTAAAAATAAAATATATTGAGGCTGATGGAGAAGCCGCGTTTTATGGACCTAAATTGGATATCCAATATAGGGATATTTATGAAAGAGAAAATACTTTGATAACAGTTCAGATTGATTTTGCTCTTCCATCTAGGTTTAACTTAACTTATGTAGATAAATCTGGAGATGAAAAAATACCTGTAGTGATTCACAGGTCATCTTCTGGCGCTACTGAAAGAGTTATGGCATATTTGTTGGAAAAAACTCAGGGGAAACTGCCTACATGGTTATCTCCAATACAAGCAATTGTTTTGCCAATTAGTGAGAAGAACGAAGCTTATTCAACAAAAGTTTTCCAAGAACTAAAAAAACGCAAGATCAGAGCTGAATTAGACTTTAGCCAAGAAACTATCGGTAAAAAAATAAGAAATGCTCAGCTAAACAAAATTAATTATATGATTATACTTGGTGATAAAGAACAAGAACAAGAACTTATTTCTGTTAGACGTAGAGATGGAAAAATTTACCAAGCTGTCAAGTTGAATGATTTTATCACAAGAGTTAGTGAAGAAATAAAAGAAAGAAAGGCAGAGCTTCATTACTCGCAACCGTTATAGAACTTAAAAGCTTCAGGAAACCTTAATTATCAACCACAGCATTTTGTTTTATGGAGCTAGCTTTGTCGATAGACGAGATAAAGAAGATTGAGAAAGAGAAAGGAATAAAGCTAAAACGAATCAGAAAAGAGGACGTCAAGTTTCTTGAAAAACCGAGCTGGGCAGAGAAAAAACAGGACGGACTAGCTATAGAAGTGCCGGCCGAGCTGGGCTATGAGTTGTTCAAAACATACAAGGTAAAAATAATACGGAAATAGTTAGAACCTCAATGAATGAAAGAGTTTTATAGCCAGTCATTTAATGATGATGTGAGTCAGCTTAAGGCAATTGGACTAGTGGTTTCTAATCTTGTTGGTATCGGACTTATACTTCTACCATACCTGTTCCAACAGTCAGGACTTTTCCCGGCCTTACTTATTATGTCGGCGGTTGCGATATTGCTCAATATTTTTAGCTATGTGTTGCTTGATTTGATAGACACAAAAGGAATGTTGGCTAATATAGAAGCAAAGCTCAAGTACAAACAGCTCGTACCGCTTTCACTCTTGCTTGTCTCAGTCGGTGCAATGGCCTCATACATTTTTGCATCTGGACAACAACTCTTTGCTTGGTTGAATATCGATCCGCATTATGGTAGCGCCCTGTTTTTTGTTTTGGCGGCTCTGTTGATACTCTGGGATTTCGGGCTTTCAGTTGAGATGTCGATGAATTTGGGACTTTTACTGATGTTGGCACTGCTTGTGTCGATGGGAGTCAGCACCGGGCTTTCAGTGTGTCAGAACTGCATCTTTGGCACAGAGTTCAACCCAATCCTACTTATTTCTGTGTCTGCATTTGCATTATTTGGGCACTTTGCAATGCCACAAGTCATCAAGCTAGCCGGTAGTAAGGAAGCGGCAAAACAGGCCTTCTTTTCTGGATTTTTCCTAGCATTCATATTTTATGTTCTTTATGGTACACTTATCAGTACGGTTGCAATAGTGGAACCAGTCAGCACAGCCAGTCTTGCACTTATTTTCCCGCCAGCACTTGCTGCACTGATATCTTTGACAGCCTTGCTGGCATTTTATACTTCATTTATCGGTATTGGTGTCTCGACCGTCCACTTAATCAGAGATGAAATGAAAATGCCGAAAAAAGCATCAGTCATACTTGTCTTGCTATTGCCAGCATTGCTCTATATATCTGTTAGAGAATATGCGCTCTTATCAATTATTGAACTGGTTGGAAAGTTCGGTGGCGGCGGGGTTTTGTTGTTTTCTGCCTTGGTCTGTTATGCACATTCAAAATCAGATACAGAAAAAAGCATTCCAAGTATTGTTTCAAAAACTTTGTTCTTTTTGTTTTTAACTGCAGCTCTATGTGCGTTCATATTTTGATGACCTCTATTCCCACAAGTTCAGCTAGCTTAAGCACTTTTTGTCTATCTTGACTTTTCAGTCCTTTCCATTCGATTGCGAGCTTTTCTGGTCTTGGGACTGTCCGGTCAATCGCCTGTTCTAACATAGCTTGGTCAAACGAGCCTATCCGATAGTCTGGGCACAGGTGTCCATAATGCATACCAGCTAAGACTTGTTTAGTGAATTTTGGTGCATAATGTGGACCGCCCACACCGATAAGAGATTCTCCAACTAGCTCGGTGTCAAGCAAATGAACTATGGTGTCAGCGGCAGCTTTTAGTGCTCGCTGGTCCTTCCACTGTTTTTCTGTTGAACCAACTTCAATAAACACGATTGGTAGTTCAAAACTAGGACCATGATGCGTTACCTCTAGACTAACCTCATAGCTTAGGGATTGACTTGTTTGTATTTTACTGAATTTTCTGATAGCTTCGCTTACATACAAAGCAGGCGAGATGCTTAGTGTTTTGTCATTTCCACCAAAATCCGCAGTCCCCCAGTTTCCTGGTGAGTGGGCTGTTAAGCTTGGTCGTTCAGAAACACTCTTATGTGAGCTGGCCACCAGTATCAAATCCGCAGTTTCTTTTTCAAGCTCGGTCAAATCAACTATGCTTGATTCAAACATTTTGACCTTTGTTCTCCCGGCCAGCTCTTGCTCAATTCCTTGACTTGCAAGGTTTCCTGAACTCCCTACCACTAATTTTTTCACAGAATAGTCTGTGTAAAAGTTTTATTAAGTTCTCGCTTTTCTGTAGATGTGAAAATTAGTTCTGTTTCGCCGTTTGTCTGGGAGATTCAACCAGAGCAATCTATGCATGTGCCAGTTAGAGTATATGCAAATAAGTCTCAGCTTGAGCAAATGAAATTAGACCGAACCTTCAAACAAGCCATGAACACTGCTTCGCTTGAGTCTGTAGAAAGTCCTGTGTTGGTTATGCCTGATGGGCATGAAGGATATGGATTTCCGATAGGCGGAGTTGCTGCGTTTCCACAAGACAATGGTTTGGTAAGTCCTGGTGGAATCGGGTATGATATTAACTGCGGCGTTCGACTCTTATTGACTGAGCTGACTCTTGATCAGATAAAGCCAGAGATTAGTAAGCTGACAGACCAGATGTTTTTAGCTGTTCCAAGTGGGCTTGGCTCAAAATCTCGGCTTAGGTTAAAAAAAGAGGAGCTGACTGAAATAGCAGCATCAGGTATCAAATGGGCGATAAACAAAGGTTATGCTAGTAAACAGGATGCACAAAGAACAGAAGAGTTTGGCTCGATGAAGGCAGACCCTGGATACTTGAGTGAACGGGCAGTCCAGCGTGGACTTGGTCAGATTGGTACACTTGGTGCTGGTAACCACTTTCTTGAGATACAACTAGTGGAAAAGCTGTTTGACATAAAAATTGCAGATGCTTTTGGACTTGAACAAGGAAAAATCGTGATTATGGTTCACACTGGTTCAAGAGGATTTGGTCATCAGATTGCTAGTGATTATATCAAAACCATGATAGCTGCATCAAAAAAACAAGGGATAAGATTAGCTAGCAAGGAGTTGGCTGCGGCCAGACTTGACACAGATGAGGCGCACAGATATCTTGAATCCATGAAATGCGCAGTAAACTTTGCGTTTGTCAATAGACAGATGATTTCCTATCGGATTGGCGAGCTGTTCAACAAATTCTTTGGAACCAAGCTGAGCTTGTTGTATGATGTGGCTCACAATATTGGAAAGTTCGAGAAACACCAGGGCAAGAAGCTGTTTGTTCATAGAAAAGGAGCCACACGAGCATTTGGTCCTGGGAGAACAGAGTTGCCCTTTGAGTTTAGCAAGACCGGTCAGCCAGTGATAATTCCAGGTTCAATGGGGACCGCGAGCTATGTGATGGCAGGCTGTGGTGCGAGCCAGACTTTTGAGTCAAGCTGTCATGGAGCTGGTCGAGTTCTGAGTAGATCGGCTGCTAGGAAAAAATTAGCTGGAATCAATATCATGAAACAGCTTGGTCAGAAAGGCATTTTGGTCAGGTCAAAGTCAATGAAGGTTCTGGCAGAAGAAGCACCTATGGCATACAAGGACATTGATGCAGTGATTGATGTAATAGACAAGACAGGCATTTCTTCAACAGTCTCTAGAAACACTCCTATAAGCGTAGTTAAGGGGTAGATATTTAATACTAAAAAATCGAAGATTAACATGGTTAAGCCAACTGATTTTGTGGCCAGCTATTCAAATATGGCTTTTTATTCAATTTTTGTCATGATTGGTGGAGTGTTCCTTACCGGTCTTTGGTTGGCGATTTTGTTTGTTTCAATATTTACAGGCTAGTTCGAAACTTACTTTAATAGTGATTTTTTATGTTTTTGTGAAAAGATATGAGAGGCAGACAGGTTTGATAGACCAGAAAAAGTTGGCTGGCTCAAAAATAGTTATAGCTGGGCTTGGCGGACTTGGCTCGCCAGCTGCACTTTATTTGGCAGCTGCTGGTATTGGCGAGCTAGTTTTAATCGACCATGATAAACTGGAAGAGTCAAACTTGAACCGTCAGATTTTGTATTCAGAAAATCAAATTGGCGAGAAAAAGGTTAAGCTAGCTAAGCAAAGATTATTAGACCTTAATTCAAGCATCAAGATAACTATACTTGACAAGATACCGGCAAAAATTGACGCAGATGTATTTCTTGATTGTCTTGATAATTGGACAGCCAGAAAGAAATTTTGGAAGCTTGCGCTTGAGTCAGGTGTCCTTGTTCACGGTGCTGTCGAACACGACAAAGGCGAGCTGGCGGTTATTATAGACAAAAAAAGTGCAGAACTGATTCTTAAAAAACAGAAGTCGGGCTGTCAGCGTATCCTTGGACCTGCAGTAGGTACAATCGGTTCAATGATGGCACTCAAGACACTTGAAATTCTTAAGAAAAAGCCGGCCAGCTCATATTTTCTTAGCTTTGATGGAAACGAGATTTCCAGATATCCAATCAATACTAGCTTAACCGTGCCAGACTGGGATATGATAATAGTCAGGTATTCTGAAATCTGGACTAAGAGTGATATGACCAAGAGAAAAATGGAGCTAAAGCTTATCGACAATCTCAGAAAGGCAGTGCCAGATGCTAAAATCACACGATTGCATGGTAGAATCTTGATTGAACCATATTCAGAAAACTTGCTTAAGTCAGCTGCCCAGGTCTTTGGTGTAAAATCTGTTAGTCCAGTCATCAAGCTTGGACACGCAGAGTTTGAATCAGAGCTAACCAGACTTATTCCTATATTGGTTCCTGTCAATACCAGCTTTCGCATCACAGCCAATCGAGCTTGGAAGCAGTATGCCACAAGCTCAACCGAGCTCAATAAACGATTTGGCCAACTTGTGCTTGAGCTTGTTGAGGGTGTAAGAGTTGATTTGACTTCAGCTCAGTTGAATTTGGAAATAGAGGTCAACAAGAACTCGGTTTTTGTTTTTACTGATAGGCGTGATGGACCGGGTGGACTTCCGCTTGGTGTTGGTGGTAAGCTACTTTTGCTCTTTTCTGGCGGACTTGATTCTCCGGTAGCTGCATACTTACTTGCAAAACGCGGAGTTGAGTCAGACCTACTGTTTTTGAATCCTCTTAGTGATGTGTTAGAATCCAAGGTTTCTAATGTATATCATTCAATGAAATCCTGGTTGCCAGAAGCTCAGATGTTTGTGATAGACACAGCTAGCGCGGTTGACCAGATAAAACAAAAAGTGAACGAAGGCGAAAGACAAACTGTTCTGAAGAGACTATTATACCGAATAGCTGAAAGAGTTGCACTTGAACAAGGATATGACGCAATCGCTACAGGCGAGAGCCTTGGTCAAGCATCTTCACAAACACTTCAAAGCTTGGCAGTTATTCAACAAGCAATCAGCACAACTGTTATCAGACCTTTGATTGGGTTTAACAAAAATGAGACTATTAGATTGGCAAAACAGATTGGAACCTATGATGTTAGCTCAGCTATTGAGGAGTTCTGCTCACTGGAATCCCACTCGAACGCATCACCTGAAATAGCAGAGACGCTTAGACAGGAGACTAAGCTAGAGTTTGATATCGAACAACTTAGTGGGTCAATAAGAAAAGCAAAAAATGCCCCGGTCCCTGACCTTAAGCCTGAAAGTATGACTGGACTTGAGCTTGTGAGGTTATGGGAAGGAATGCC
>JAAOXV010000070.1 GCA_018220955.1 Candidatus Altarchaeota archaeon
ACCTTTTCTGCTGCTGAACTGTCATAACCTCTTGGACCTGTGCAGTTGAGCTGTGCATAAACTATTACATTCTTGGTCTCGCCTGCTTGGCTTGTACTGACATTCATCTTATAGTGAGCTGTCCAAAGCCCTTCACCATCAGAAAAAGAGCTGTATGGAATAGTATAATTGAGAACTGCGTAGCCTGCGTGTGGAATAAGAACCGCTCCAGAGCTAGTCAAATCAAGATTAACAGTGTATGCGAACGCAGCTACCAATAACACGAACACTAATGCTTGATTACGCACAGAATTTGCACCTACCTAGGTATAAAAACTTAGTGGGAAAATAAAAAAAGAAAAGAGAGTCAGCCGAACAGGGACGCCAGTCCCTCTGCAGCCGCTTCTTCCTTTTTTTCCTCTTCTTTTTCATCTTTTTCTTCTTTTTTGGCTCCCTTTGCTTTACCAGCTGCTGCCGGTGCTGCTACAGGTGCTGCCACTGCAACGGGTGTTTTGATAGCTTCTTCGATACTGATATCTTTAAGCGCGCTTACGAGTGCCTTCATTCTTCCATCATCTGTCTTAACCCCAGCAGCAACAAGAACCTTCTTGAGTCCTGCTTCGGTTATGTCTTTACCCGCCTTGTGCAGCAATAGAGCCGCATATATGTACTCCATTTAATCTACCTCCGTTTTTAGAGCAAGAGCTTGCGCATGAGCCTTTGACAAAACAAGCTGAGCTGTGTCAGCTGTCATCCAGTCAAGCTCAGTTGCCAGAGCCAGTGCATGTCTTGCTGCCTCACCGAGCTTTAGCTCAATGATCTCTGGTACTGGCCAATTAATGGCATAAGCAAATGAAAAGCCGGCAGATGCTGCCTGGCCAATCATCTCTTGGATTTGCTCAATATCAACGTCAAGAACGGTTCGGTCATACACGATTCCGCCTGACTGCATGGCTGTTATTTCAAGCCCAACTTCAAACGGCTTGATTTCTAATCTGGTAAGTGCGTCCGCCTGTGCTTTTGTCAGCACATCGCCGGGTTTTGCGATTACTGTGTCTTTTTGAACTATTATCTGACCTTTCTCAATCTTGGCTGGAAGTCCTGCTGCTTGCAGCTCGCCAATGACTGGACCTGGTGGAAGTCCGGTTCCGCCTGCCGCCACTATGATATCAGCTTGTGCTACCATACCTGGTTTTGCAGATGCCGGATGTCTGAGTGATTTTATTTCTCTGAAAAGCTCGAATGGTTCTTGGTCTGACACAAAAATCGCTGATTGATTTGGTAGTTTCTTTGCTAAATCCGCCAAACCTGCTTTCTCAAGTGCTCTAAGAAGAATTCTTTTTTTAACGACTTTTATTTCTATTCGTCCTCTGAGTGACTTTCTCACCAACTGAAACTGCTTGGATGGAAGCCCTTTGATATCAACAAGCCCTACTGTGTCTCCTGTCTTGACTAACTTTGACAACTCATCTACTTGCTTTTTCTTCCATTCCTTAACCATCAACTATCACCGGTTTTCCCATACTTAGCTTGACAAATACTTTTTCAATATTCAGTTCTCCTTTCTCAAGCTTAAGGACTATATGTTCATACAATGCACTCACATTCTCAACAAGCTTTTCGTCTTCCATATCCTCTGTGCCGAACAAGGTATGAAGAACTGGGTTTTTCCTGGCCCGAAGTCTTACACTGTTCCTCAGCTTTTTCACTAGCGGACACGGGTCTCCACCCGGAGGGACTATATGATACGGTAAAGGCATCTTGCCTCTTGGACCAAGCACAACACCAACCAGCTTTGCGAAATTAGCCATCAGCGGCGCCTCAACAACAAAGAACGCCATCTGCTCTGCCAACTTCCTGCTCTTTTTTTTGTCTACATATTCACCCATACTATCCTTGTCTAATATCAGATCTGCACAGGATTTTGCTTTAACAAGACTGTCTCCAGATGCGACTACACAGATTTTAACCTGCTTGCCGCGACCATGAGGTAGCTCAAATACATCGTTGAGTGAGAATGTTTTTGTGTCTATTCCAGTTAAACTCAAAATAAGCTCAAAGCTCTGCTTGAACTTGCGTTTCTTGGACTTGCGTGCCTCATCAATTGCTTTTTGAAATTCCATTTTATTCCCTCCCGCCCAAGCGGTGCTTCGGGTACTGCTCCGCAGAGCAGGGTTTTAAAAGCGTTTCTCTGTTCATCGGCACAGCTCCCCTCTATGATTTTAAACCTCGCTGGCTTTTGTTAGTGTGAAGATAGGCATAGCTAGTGACTTTCATCTTGGTTTTGGAACCGGCCGCAGGGCCGGTGATGCCAAGCGCCAGGCAAGTGAAACCATGCAGCTGTTGGTAGACCAAAAAGTAGATGCAATAATCGTGGCAGGTGATATTTTTGACACCAGCATACCCACACCAGAGACGCTCAGGGATGCGGTTGATGTCTTTTCAATTGCTCAGACTAAAGGCTCAGATACCAGAGTAGAGCTGATTGACAAAAAAATGACAGTTCCAATCAAGCAGGCACTTGCAGGCATCCCTGTGTTTGCCATACATGGCACACACGAGCGCAGAGTCCGGGGCGAGGTCAATCCAGTCC
This sequence comes from Candidatus Altarchaeota archaeon, assembly GCA_018220955.1. Taxonomy (GTDB): domain Archaea; phylum SpSt-1190; class SpSt-1190; order SpSt-1190; family SpSt-1190; genus JAAOXV01. The sequence continues at coordinate 2,573 of JAAOXV010000070.1, forward strand.
AGCTAATGGAAATAATGGGTAAACTGGTTTATTTGCAAAAGAACGGGGTCAAGCTAAAAAAGGGTAAACATGAGCTGAGTATCTATGGACTTGGAGGCGTGCCAGAAAGCTTTGCACCCAAGATATTCAGAGCCTGGAAGCCAAATCCGATAGGCCAAGCTTTTTTTGTGTTTCACCAAAATCTCAAGCCGTTCATACCCGCTCCGATTGGTTTGACTATCGATGATTTGCCAGCTGGTTTTAGCCTGTATATCGACGGCCATCTTCATTCTGGTCAACACACCAAAAACATTCTCATAGCTGGTTCTACCATAGTGACTCAGCTCAGAAAAGACGAGCAGAGCTCGGTCTGGGTCTGGGAAGACGGACAGCTGACACGCATCCCACTCAGCTCTGCCAGAGCTGTGCACATAATCGAGCTAGATGCAACAGATAAAAAGCCAGATCAAATTAATCAGGAGCTGGCGCAGGAACTTAGCAAGATTGAGATAAGTGAACTTGAGCCGATTGTGAAAATAAAGATAGCTGGCAAGCTAGCCATCGGGTTCAAACCCTGGGATTTTGTGCCATTAGTGCCAGAGACTCGCGCGATTGTTTATCTGGACAGAAAGCTAGAGGGAAGCAGTACTATGACCATCAAGTCCGAACATAGCTCTGTGCAGGAACTAACACTTAATGCACTCAAATCGGTCCTCAAGAAATATCAGCTAGAGCTTGATGCTGACAAGGTGTATAAGGCCATTATGACAGAGGATGCAGACAAACTGAAATCGATTCTAGAGGTAGAAACATGATTACCAAACTCAAGCTCAATGGTTGGAAGAGTCATCTTGACTCAGAAATTAAACTGACCAAAGGCACGAATGTGCTGGTCGGGATAATGGGTTCAGGCAAGAGCTCGGTTCTACAGGCCATCTCGTTTGCACTGTTTGGTGAGATACCCGAAGTCAGAAGCAGGGAAGTCAAGCTAGATGGATTGATAATGCGAAAACCAAAAAGGCTTGAGCAGGCAAGAGTAGAGCTAGAGTTCACAGCAGGTGACATAATATACCAAGTTAATCGAGTTCTTGGCCGGGATGCATCAGCCCGATTATATCGAGAAGGAAGCTTGTTAGAGCACGGGTCAAAACGAGTTAGCAATAAGATAGCTGAAATACTTGAAATAGATTATGATAATTTCAACTCAGTCGTTTATTCAAGGCAGAACCAGCTTGACCAGTTTTTGCAACTTGGTAAGACCGACCGAGTCAAGCTGATTGACAAGATTTTGAAAATTGACCTAATCGAAGCTGCAAGAAAAAACCTGCTGACAATAAAACGGTCTGTTGAAGGTGAGCTGATTCAGCTAAAGCAGCTTGCAAACCAAGAGACAGCCCATCTAAAGACAGAGCTGGAAAAAAAGACAAAAGAGCGAACTGTGATTGAAATCGAACTAGCTCAGCTCAAAAAACAGATTAAATCAGAAAAGCTCAAGCTAGACAAGCTAAGGGAACAGATGTACCAGCTGGAAAGAAAAAGCCAGGAAAAACAGAAAATTGAACGAGAGATGAGCAGTTTTTCTGGTAGGTTGGAACAGCTACAAGAAAAGCTAAAAAAACTTCCAAAGATTGATGAACCTGAAAAAAATCTAGCTGAAACTAAAAAAACCATAGCTGAGACCGAGCTGGTTGTGGAAGAGCTAAGCAGTCAAATTATCAAGCTCAGAACAGAGAAAACCCAATTAGAGGAAAGGTTACAGGATATCAACAAGGCTGAAAAGCTAGCGGTAACAGAAGTAGCTGATTATTCTGAAAAAATCCAAGAGCTGAGAAAAGAGCTTGCTGGCCGGGAGGCCAAGCAAGAAGAGCATAAAAGAGCGATAGCTGAGCTAAAGCAAGCAGACGCAAGCTGCCCTGTATGTGGTTCAGAGCTAAAAGACAGACAGGCTCATATTGAAAGACACTCAAAAGACCTAGCTGAACTAGATACCAAAATAGAGAAAACCAGAGCCAAGCTAGCTAAGCTGGAGATAGAGCAAAAACAGAACGAACGGCTAATGAGAGATGTTTCTATTGCAAAAAAGTTGATTGA
>JAAOXV010000014.1 GCA_018220955.1 Candidatus Altarchaeota archaeon
GGTGGAACTGGTTTGTCAAAGCAAATCAAAATATAGTTGGCATGGATGGTTCGGTTATTACTCACCCGCGTGTCTGGGAAGCGAGCGGTCATATCACAGCATTCAACGACCCGCTCGTAGAATGTAAGGCTTGCAAGAACAGATTCAGAGCAGACCATCTGCTGGAAGACAAATTAAAAATCAACACAGATAGGTTTGAGTTAGCTGAGCTAAAAAAGCGACTGAATCTAGCAAAGGTCAATTGTCCGAGATGTGGCGGCGAGCTAATCGAACCAAGAAATTTTAACCTAATGTTCAAAACAGATGTAGGTGCAGTCCAAGGAGAAACTTCCTATCTACGACCAGAAACAGCTCAGCTGATTTTCGCTGACTTTTCCAGAATATTTAAGACCAACCGGGCCAGTCTACCATTTGGAATAGCACAAATTGGACTGGCATTCAGGAACGAGATAAGTCCGAGGAATCTCGTGTTCCGTGCGCGCGAGTTTGAACAAATGGAGCTTGAGTTCTTTTTCAATCCCAAAGAACCAACAGAGCTGGGTGAGTTTGGGAAAACAAAAATGCGAGTCTGGACAAAACAGGCACAGGAGGATGAGCAGGAGCTAGTTGAGATGACTGCATCTGAGCTGGTGGAAAAAAAGCTCACAGACAGCTGGCACGCGTATTGGCTCGCACAAAGTTGGTCATTTCTAATCAAGCTTGGTTTAAAACCAGAAAACCTGAGACTGCGACAACATCTTGACAAAGAATTAAGTCATTATGCAAAAGATACGTGGGACATCGACTTTCATTATCCATTCGGCTGGAAAGAGCTGGTAGGTGTGGCAAACCGAACTGATTTTGATCTCAAGCAGCATGCCAAGCTGAGTGGAAAAGATTTGAGTATAGCTCTGCCAGACGGGAAAAAGCTCTATCCATATGTACTTGAACCAAGTTTTGGTGTGGACCGACTCGTACTTGCACTTATATGCAATAGCTGGAAAAGGGATTCAGAAAGACAGATTATGCAGCTCAGTCCTAAGATAGCTCCAGTCCAGCTTGGAATATTTCCACTTGTAAACAAGGATGGAATGCCAAAAAAAGCAAGAGACTTGTATGAAAAACTGAAATCCAAATTTCGATGCTATTATGACGAAAAAGGCTCGATTGGTAGGAGATATAGGCGACAAGACTCAATCGGTACACCGGTCTGTATCACGATTGACGGTCAAACAAATGAAGATAAAACAGTTACTCTTCGTGAGCGTGATAGCATGAACCAAACACGTGTCAAGCTAGCTGAAATAGAAAAAAGCTTGGAAAAACACTTGTTTACACAAGTAAATTTTTAAACTCAGGATAAGGCAAAAAACATGAAACTTACTAGATTCGAAAGAGCAAGGGCAATCGGAGCAAGGTCACTACAGCTCGCACTCGGTGCTCCTGTCCTAACCAAGCTTCCAAAAGATATGGTGAACGCTGAACCTATCGAAATTGCGGAATATGAGCTAAACAAGAAAGCTATTCCGATTGTTGTTGTAAGGATTTATCCAGACGGCAAAAAAGAAGTTCTTGAGGCATCCTAATGCAAAAAGAAATCTATTATCAAGAAACAGAGTCAATTACAGTAGCTGCGCGAAAAGGGGAAATTGTGCAGATTGATTCAAGTAAGTCAGAAGGCCATGGATCGAGAATAGAAGAAAAAGGTAAGCTTGGACATGGGTTCGCAAAAAAGAGAAAGCGAGCTGACAAAATGGCAAGGGCCGCGATGGCCAGACCTTTTCATGGATTTGCTCAAAAAACCAAACCAGGACAACAGGTCTTTTATGAAATGCTTTTTGATCAAGAAGAGATGGTAGACAGGGTCAAAGAGATGATTGGTATGATGCATGTGCCCACTCAAATAGGTGCAAGCATGTCGATTACAAATAGAACTATCAGGAACACCAATGGGCTTGAGCTCAGCGAAAAACAGAGCTGGGTCAGTTACTATGCCTTTAACTCACATGCCGGCACAGAGGGATACGAATATTGGGAAGGCAGAAAGGACGAGAAGGAGTGGGTGCGTGTGGCCAGACGAGCAGAAGAATTGGCGATGATGTGGAGAAACGCAGCTCAATTAGAAAAAGATTTACCGATTGTGTTGTCACCAAGAGCGACTTCTGATTTATTATCAAACTTGCTTGTGCCCAACCTATCCGGAATTTCGGTACTCCATGACCAAAGCCAGCTTAAGCTTGGAAAAACAATTGGTTCACTAACTGTCACAGACGCTCAGCTGCTTCATGCAAATGCGTTTGATGGAGAAGGGGTTGTGCATACACAAAGAAAGTTAATTGACAAAGGCGAAGTGACTGGTTTTTTACACACAATTGAGTCTGCAAAACAGCTTGGTCATGAACTGACTGGCAATGCTGTGCGTGGCTGGAAAAATTGGCCAAGGCCAAGTCCGTCTGATTTGATAATAGAGGGTAAAAAGACAAAACCGGGCAAGCACTTGTTTGTGACTGACCTAAGCGGAACACATACAGTCAACCCAATAAGCGGGGATTTCTCTGTCGAGGCCCATCAAGCGTTTATCCTACCCAACTGGGAGCCGGTCAAACCATTTATGATTTCAGGTAGTCTAGCTAATCTATTGGACGCCAAGATTGTCGGTGAACCAGAACAAAGAGGTAGATTTTTCACCCCGGGTTTGCTTGCCGAGCTCAGTATTTCTAAATAATGCCCAAATACTGTTTTTTGTTAAGGCCTTTCACTTGTTTTCCTAAGGCATCAATCAATTCATCCAGCTTGATATCGACCCAACCATCGCCATTAATCAAGTGAATAGTATCATTGTGGGCCAACATGCAATTACCAAATAATCCAGGAACCAGGCCAAGTGTTCGGCTTTTCTCAGCTTTGATATTTCGATAAATAAATTCGATTCCAGGCGTCCTTCTTGTTTCATCCTTTTCAAAACTTTTGTCTTCTGTATCATAACTCCAAGAAACGGTTTTTATTTTGGGTCGACCCCACCTAATTTTTCCTGAATTCATGGTCTTAAGCTCTGTCTCAGCAAGACAGACACTGACAATTATCTTTTTTCTATCTGGATACGAAAATCCATTATGAAAATGGCCATGAAAATAGGCGTCATATGTGTTTGCTTGTGCTATCAGCTTATTGAAATGGTGTGTTACTAAAAACATTTTTTCTGTGGAATCATAGGTTTCAAGATTGCCTGGCTCAAGAACATACATATCATGGGATTCGAATTCATTTGTCATCACCCCCTTATCAGACACCATTAGGTTTTTGTCAGAAAGTCCCATTTCCAAAATGTCAAGATAAGACCCGGGCTGTTCTTTGGCTAACGAAGTTTCAAGCTCTGCCACCCTTATATCATGGTTTCCAGTTTTGATTATGGTTGCAATAGGGTCAAGCTCTTGAGTTCCCTGCTTAAGATCAGACATAAAGTCTTTTCTTTTGTCATAACTGATTCTTTCATCCAAAATATCTCCAACATAAACCACGACTGGTCTCTTATTTCCGAGAGCATCTTTTATCAAATCAAAAGAAGGGAGATTGCAATGAGTGTCACCAATAATCAGATGCGGGAAGTCCTGCATATGAGAATATGCAAATGGGCATAATTAGGTTTCTGGTGCTTGATTAACTATATTGGAAAGGTTGTTTTTGACCATAGACATTGCAAGTTCGTTCTCCCAGTTTTTACTGAGCTTTCTGAGTTGCTTTCGGTCCATAGTCCAATTTGGTTCGTTCTTATAGCTCAATTCCATCAAAACCAATGGTTCTGGCGGTGCAGTCTGACCTTTCAGCGTGCCAATCATCCGACGAATCTGATTCCATAAAAAGCTCTGGGCACGGAAATCGATGGTATGACCAAACTCGTGATTGGTAATCCTGATACTGTCAATTGTTTTGACCGCGTCCTGCTTGGATTTTGTGAATTTGGTAAAATCATGTCTACCTTCAAACCGTTTTAGCTGATTAAGCTTAGCGGCATCATAATCTCCGACCAGAAAATATCTATACCATCTTGAGCTCGCTTGCCTATGCTTAAAATCTGGCTCAGCTTGTGCAAAACCCCAGACCCGCACATGGTTGAGCTTTGAGTTCAGCAGACCGATATTTCCAAGCTTGCCTGTATACGCATAAACATTCCCAAGCGCAGACACACCAGCATCTGTCCGTGATGCAAATCCGTGTCTAGTGTCAAGCCAACCCAGCTCAGTCAAGGCCTGTAAAATTTCTGATTCAACAGTCAGCTTGTCTGGCTGAATTTGACTGCCATGGAAATGCCAACCAAGATAAGCTGTCTTGAGCAGGTTCATTCCTGTCAATCAGCTGGTCAATCAAATGCTTTTCTGTGCGCTACTCTAGATTTTTTTGCACAATGTCAAAATTTGATTTGGTCACCGATGGCGCGCCTGAAGCCGTCAATATCCTATATTGTTCAATAAGTCCATCATCCATAAAAACCTCTAAATTGTTTGAGATTAAAGACAGTGTTTTTACTGATTTTTTCAAATCTGATTCAATAGGAACATAGTGCTTTTTGCCTGATTCTCTTTCAAAAAACGCCAGTTTTCTTTGCTTGATTTTTTTGTAGGTTCCTCTATATTCCTGAACCTCAGAAAACCAAACCGAATAATTGTCATGATAACCAATAGGTTTGCTGAATGTAAAATAGTCCGTTCTCTCAACACCATAATCTCTTGTTTTGATGACAGGAGACACCAAGAGTTTACCGAGCGGTTTATCCTGTTTTCTATATTCTGATATTGCGGTTTTATCAGTGATTTTCCTAGTTTCGAATGAGTCATACTTATCTATATCAAAGAATTCAGGAAAATGACTTGAGTTAATCATTGTTATTTCACAAATTTGAGTATTAGAGACCTTTTTTCCAACGACTATTGCTTTAGGCATCATCACAGCCAGTATTTTAGCTGTGCCTTTTGTCGGAAATTCATGTGAGTATTCTCTGGTTTCTATCTCCATATCTATCACTGGAAAATGGTGAATATAAATCTAACTCTTGACTGCTTGAACCACAAATCTCCATTCTCTCGGCCCTATTTCAAGTTCTTTTCTGGTTTCTTTGATTAAAAATCCGGCCTGCTCGATTATTTTGAGCTTGGATGCCAGCTCATCTTCTCTAGCAGCCACATAAATTATGGCCTGACCGTCTGGTTTAAGCACAGCCCTGGCTTGACTCAGATACTCAAGTGAACCACGTGGAAGTGGAAGTATAGCTAGCTCACATTCAGGCAGCTGGCTGTAAACCTGCTTGACATCATCCCTGATGGCCACTATATTGTATGCTTTGTTGAGTTTGATGTTCTCCAACATATAGCTGTATGCATCTGGATTCAGCTCAATCGCATAGATTTTCTCTACTTCTGTCAACTTTGACAAATAAATTGGAATTGGACCAATACCAGCAAAGAACACAGCTACTGTATCACCAGACCCAACTAGCTTGGTAAGCCGCATCCGCTCAGTTGACTGACGAGGCGAGAAGAAAACTTTAGTTATGTCAAGCTTGAAACTAAGCCCATTTTCTTTGTGTATGGTTTCTGAACCAGTCCCAGCTATGAGCTCGAGTGGTTGAACCCGAAACTTACCAGATGTAATACCTGTTTCTGCATAGACGGCCTTGACCCGGGGGTATAACTTGATTATATGCTGACCAATTTCAGTCTTTCTAGCCTGTTTTGTATCTGGTATGAAAATTATTGCAAGCTCGCCGATTATGTCAAACGAGCTGATGCCAAACTTATCTGATACACTCTGAGCCCGATTGGTTTCAGGTAACTCAGCTTTGATTGAACCAGCTATTCTTTTGACAACTGGAATTATGACCGAATCGTTTTTGCTAATAGTGCGCCTAGAATCATCATAAAACCCTTGTTTCTTAAGCTGGTTTATCCTTTTCTGAGCTAACTCTTTTTTTACCTTGACCGCATACACACTTAGACTAAACTGATTGTTTTAAATTTCTGACTAAACGATTTAAAGACCGACAAACAAGCCATAGGATAATAATGGAATGGACTAAGTTTCCGAGGATTGAGATGGCGGTCAAAGGACCCGGCCGGATTATCGCGCTTCCGCTTTCAAAAGACGGCGGGCTTGCAAAAAAAATGATTGGAACAGCACCAATCGGTCCAGATTTTTTCAAGAAAAAAAAATCAAGGATACTTGAGCGAGACAAAAAGCTGGTGATTGTGACAGGAACAGAATCAGAAAAGGACGGAGTCTTGTTTGGCACAAACAGCTGGAAGATGATTGAAAAAACCATGGGACCTGTCAAGTTTCATCTGGTTCCAGATTTCTTACCAGAAGATAAAGTCCTAGAAGGAGCCTTGCTTGCCAGCTATAAGTTTGGGAAATACAGAACCAAACAAGAAGAACGACCTTGGATAGTTTTCCATGGAAAAAAGAAGACCATAAAAGACATAGCCGAGCTGGCTAGGGGCGTTTTTATCGCACGAGACATCACAAACGAGCCGGCAAACGAGCTTTATCCAGAAAAGTTTGCAGAGATAGTCAGAGAAACTTTTGAGGGAACAAATGTAGAAGTAGAAATTTATTCGCATGACTGGCTTAAGCAAAACCAATTTGGCGGTATTATCTCGGTTGGAAAAGGTAGCGAGAACAAACCAAGATTGGTGGTAATGAAATATAGACCAACCGGAAAAAAGCCTGTCTTACTAGTTGGCAAAGGTGTCAGTTTTGACTCAGGCGGGATTCACATCAAGCCGACCGGATATATTGAGGAAATGAAGATGGATATTGCAGGTGGGGCAGCCGCAGTAGGAGTAATGTGGGCTATCCAGGCACTTAAGATTAAACAAGACATAATCGCGATTGTGCCATGTGTAGAAAATATGCCTAGTGGAAGAGCAGCCAAGCCAGGTGATGTAGTCAGGATGTATAATGGTAAAACAGTTGAAATTGACAATACTGATGCAGAAGGTAGAGTAATCATGGCAGATGCATTAGCTTATGGAATAGAGCGTTTTGAGCCAAAGTACACGATAGATATAGCCACACTAACAGGCACTTGTATAACCGCGCTTGGTTCAAGAGTGGCAGGCATAATGGGAACAGATCAAAAACTTATTGATGAGCTAATCAAAGCAGGTGAAGTAAGCGGTGAGCTGGTATGGCAGCTACCATTGTTTGACCATTACAAGCGTCTGCTCAAGAGTGAACTAGCAGATATTGCAAACAACAGTAGCAAACGAGAAGCAGGAACTATCAAAGGTGCAGTTTTTTTGAATGAGTTTGTAAAGGGTTCCTGGGCACATATAGACATAGCAGGGCCTGGAATGGCAAGCGAGACTTGGAACGAGATGCCCAAAGGCGGAACAGGATTTGGCGTGAGGTTGATTCTACGATGGTTGCAGATGAAAAAATAGCGTTTGTTATTGGTACAATGGCTGAGCTAATCAAGTGTTTTCCAGTCATGCAGCGCTTAAGGGACTATACTTTCATACATACAGGTCAACATGATTTAGGCGAGCTTATCGAGCTGTTCAATCTAAAAGAACCAAACTATGTAGTGACCGAGCCTCCAAAAGCTAAGAGCTCAAAAATGATGAACAGCATACCCAGAGCAGTCAGCTGGAACCTGCGGATTGTACCAAAAATTAAGAAAATCTTGAAAAAAGAAAAACCAGAAATAGTTTGTTATCATGGCGACACAATGAGTACTGTCAGTGGTGCACTTGCATCGAGACTGGCTGGTATAAAAGGCGCACACTTAGAAGCCGGACTGCGGTCTGGTAATATTTGGGAACCGTTTCCAGAGGAGATTGCCAGAAGATTAGCTGATAGAAATTCGAGCTTGCTCTTTGCAGTTTCAAAACAAACAGCTCAGAACCTGAGAAATGAGAAGATAAATGGTCGAATAATCAATACAGGTAACACGATTGTTGACTCAGCCACAGAGACATATAAAAAATGGAAAAACAAGTTCAAGTTACCAAAGCAAGATTATGCGATTATTACGATTCACAGGTTTGAGACTCTTAAATCAAGGGCCAGAATGCGGGCGGCTGTTGACATTATCAACTCAGTTCCAATCAAAAAATATTTCTTTATTCACGACAACACAGTCAAGGCTCTTAGGCAGTTTGGGTTAGGGGATGCGCTGGAGGATACTGAACTACTGAGGCTCAGCTCATATCCAGAATTCATTGTCCGGCTGGCAAACTCACGACTGTTGCTGACAGATGGCGGCAGTGTTCAGGAAGAGTCATTGGTTTTCAGAAAGCCTTGCCTGCTTTTAAGGGAAACAACTGAAAGAACAGAGGGGTTGGATACCGGTCTGAATTTTTTGACCAAGCTTGACCTCAAATATTCAAAACAAAAAATAGATGAGATTCTGTCAGATGATTGGAAAACTCCAAGATTTACCAATCCATATGGTGAACCAGGTGTGAGTAACAAGATTATCAAATACTTGCGATACAGCGAATAGCGACAAGTATATAAATTGTCATTGACGAGTGATAGTATGACTGTAGAATCTATCTCGCATATCGATTATAATGCAGGGGTATCGCAAGCTTATCTTGACTCAGTAAATCTGTTTCAGGGAAATTTTACTCAGGCTGCAATTAATGATTTGGCTCAAGAGATTTCTCAGTATGTAAATTCAAATGATAAGCTTTTTTTTACTGATATCACAGCCTATTCAAGACAGATGATAACAGAGAAAATGAATGATTCTGAGCTTGATGAGTCAATAAAACAAGGTTATGCGAAATTGAAAAATACAACCATTGCCAGCTCGCTTGCATGGATGGCCATGGCCGGTATGCTAAGCCCATCAGAAATACCGGAAGCGCCGCAGTATCTTGCACCAGGCAGGTAGCTAACCGACTAGCGCATTAGTTCTAACAAATGGTCCACCCAAGCTAACTCTTGCTCGTTCTCCACCTTTTCCACAAATTCCCATTTTTAAAATAGGCTGGTCATCAGAGACCGCATCCACTTGCTTAAGTGTCTCAAGTGTTTGGCCAAGCAAAGACACATCTCGCACCATATTCGTCTTTTCTCCGTTCTTTATTATAAATCCGTATTTTGCATTGAAGTTGAAAACTCCAAGTCCTGGCGAGGTAGTCCCGCCGGCCGAGCCAATCAACAAGAGCCCGTGCTTGGTCTCAGCTATCATCTCATCAAGCTTGTGTTTGCCTTTGTCTATGAAAGTATTGCTCATTCTAACTTGCCCAACCCGACCGCGGCAATTTCCGGTCGAGACAGACCCAAGCTTACCAGCTGTTTCTCTTGAATGTAACAATCCCTTTAATATTCCATCTTCCACTATAATGGTTTTTTGTGACTGGACTCCGTCTCTATCAAAACCATAAGAACCAAACGCATTCAGACTGGCATCATCTATTATACTAACTTGGTCGGATGCAACTCGCTCACCAATCAAACCATCAAGCACAGAGTTTTTACCTACTACATGGTCTGCCTCTGCAGCATGTCCGAATGCCTCATGTGCAAGCACGCCAGTGAAATCAGGGTCGAGTATAACTGTTTTCTGTCCGGCCGGTGCTTTTTTCGCACTCAATAACTCTTTTGCAATCTCAGCTATCTCATTTATTCCCTCTAGTTTTCTCAATAATTCAAATCCACCGATACCACCATAGCTCCTCCAATTACGTTGGAGTTTGCCAGACTTACTAGCAATCGCGGTAACCGTCATCTTCACAAGCGAGTATTCTTGCCTCAGGTTTCTATCACCAAGAAAATCATCTGAAACAACGGCATCATCATAGTTGATGATTGATTTAACTCCTGCCAAACTAAGCTGTGAAGAGACCTGATTTATCAGCTCAAGCTTGTCATCAAGCTCGACTGTTCTAGGATCTATCTTAAATTCAGGCTTCCAATCCCGACCACGTTCACCCGGACCAAGATGACCGCCCGGAAAAAGTGTTGCAGCTCGCTTAACAGAAAGCATGTCATTACCAACAGCCCAACCACCCCTATATTCTCGAAAAATAGTTTCCTCATCCTTGCCAGCAGAAACATTGACTAACTTGCCGTTCCTAAGCTCAATTGAAGTTGTTCTAGTTGTTAGTTTGAGCGAGTCCACACAAAAACTTGTAGCCAGTCCTATATCTCTTTTGCGGCTCTCGCCCTAGCGTTCTCTTGAATAACTGCCAACTTGTCTGGCTTGGCCTTACTCAATGCAAGCTCAATCTCATTCAGCTTTTTTTCTATCTCTGATTTTTTTAGCTTAGTCAGGGCTAACTTTTCTGGAAGCGGCTCCAAATGAGATGGATTGACTAACTTATTTCTAACACCTGGACCCGATATCATTAGTTTTTCTCCTGCTTTTTCAATCACACAGACATGTCCTGCGTCTCTACCAGCTATCTTTAAACAGACTCTACCCTTTTTGAGCATAAATTCTCACCTTGTTTTTCTGAACCTGCCTTGCACAGCTAGGACACATCTCCTTGTTAGGTCTAATTCTTCTAGAACCAGACAATTCTGAACCACAAGCAGCACAGCTGTCTTTTGAGATTCGCTTATCAGTTCTATGAATCGACTTTCTTGCTCCTGGGGTTTTCACGATTTTCCACCCTTTTCTGCGCACAGAGATTTTCATAATTTTCACCAAAATCATATAAGTTTAAAATTCTCCAATAACCTTGTAGCTAGCTTGTCTGCAACTGTGCTAAATAATAAAACAATTATAAAGAATGTGCCTAGCCATCCAATCTGACGACCAAAAATGGTTACAGTCAGCTCAATAAATGTCTTTTTGATATACCAAAAAAACACAAGTATGAGCGGCCACAAATAAAGCTGTTTCTTCATCATAGTCTTCATTCGAGTCATATTCAGCTTATTCATCTTAGAAAGTGCGTCCTTATCCCCTTTTTTGGCCTTTTCCATCAGTTTCTTAACCTCTTTCTCAAGTTCCAACATCTCCCTACCCCCAAGCTTCTTTAGAATAATGGAAATTACAAAAAGATAGCTCAGCGTCAACAATACAAACAAGGTTACTTGTTCCATGCGCTGTTCCTGTGTATGTATTTAAAAAAACTCTTATTTTTCTGACACAAACCGCCTAAGTGTAGGATTCATATCCATCATATATTTTCCGACTATATCCTCATACATTCTAAACAGGATCATCACAGCCAGCAGTATGCCTGTTCCACGCGCAACAGAATTTGTAAAATCTGCAAAGGCCGCCAGTAAACCAATCGCAATGGCACCAAGGTCGGTCAGATAAGGAATATACCTATCAAGGACTTTTTTGAGTATTCTCGGGTCTCGCCTAAATCCAGGAATACCCATACCAGACTGCTGGATATTCTTTGCTACTGAACCAGAATCCATGTTGGATGTGTACACCCAGAATCTTGCAAACATCACTGAACCAAACACCATAGCAATGGTGTAACCAATTGCTCTGAGTAACAGGTCACGATATGCACCACCCAACAGAATACCCTTCAAAAATCCGAGCGGGTTGAATATTAGGAAATAAACTAAATCTCGCGGCGGGATAAAATACATAATAAGTCCACCAACCGGGCTACCGGTTTGGTCGAACTGACCAAACAAACCTATACCTCGGCCTGCCATGAATCTAGAAAAAAGCTCTAGATTAGCAATAAGCGCGGCTGTGAATATGACTGGGATATTGGAAGTATAAAACAGATTGAGCGGCCATCGGGTCACAGCCCCTCTGACTCTTGCAAATGCAAGCGGGATTTCAACCTTTATGCTTTGCGTATATACAACTGCCAGAAAGACCAACAGGGTGAACAAGACTGGAAGCATGATTGAAAATGCTGCTGACGGATCGCCTTGCGCAATATAGTGAATGGCAGCCCATAGTTTGCCAGACGGTACAATTGGGTTATCTGGGTTAGCAAGCGGATTGAATATTGATGTTACGACTGTTGCACTGACACCAGCAGCGATAAACAAAGATATTCCTGATACAAAACCCCATTTTGAACTTATCTGGTCAAGCAATATTAGTATGAATGTTCCAAGACAGAGCTGAAAGACTATCAACATTCTCCAGCTGAATGTTGCTATCTCGGGCGGAAGTCCACCCATAAACACATAGATAAATGATTCAAAAATCGTGACAGCTATGACCAATACTTTTTCAATCATCTCATACCGTTTTTTTCCTTGTGGCGTATTCATATCAATTGACAAAAAATCTGAGCCAACCAATAACTGAAGGATAATTCCAGAAGTCACGATTGGACCAATACCCAGGGTAACTATTGAACCAAAATTCCCAGCTATAATAGCTCGAAGATTTTGAAAATAATCGACTGATTGAGCAGATAATCCATAGATAGGGATATTACCAAGAATAAAATACAAAACAAGAACAACTACAGTCCATTTAAGTCTGTCATTAAACGAAAGCCTCTTTATCGGCTCTCTGACTTCTGGAATATATTTACTTATTAGCTGGAGCAACTATTTCTCCTCCAACCGCACTGACTTTTTTTGTAGCTGGAGCAATTAGTTTACCTCCAACTGCATTGACTTTTTCTTCTGCCCTTTTTGACCAGGCCCTTACTTTGATTTTCATTTTCTTTCCCAGCTTGCCTGAACCAAGAAGCTTGTCAAATCCAAGCTCGGTCAAATCGATTTCTGTTTTGTCTGTAAGTCTTTCAAGTTGGCTTACATTTATTGAATTGGCTGAGCTTTTCAGCCCGCCGCGATTAAACCCATACTTACCCATATGACCAATCTTTCCTTTTCGACTTCCACCAGTCAAAAGCTTGCCGCCTTTGATAGCTGAAACCTTACGATGGTCTTCAACACCAGCCCAACCTTTACCACCTCGCTTTCCCTTGCCACGCCAGGTCTTACCATGCCCATGGGTCCTGGTGCCTCTACCCCTGATTGTCATAGCACTTGCTCAATTCAAGTCTTTAAAAATATAGTCATCCACAAGCCACTCGATACAGCTTGTCGGACAGCTGATAAGAAGCTACCGCATAGCTTGCGTTTGTTTCAATTAGCAAGATATCACCCTGCATTATGTCACCAATAACAATAATTTCCCTGCTCGGATAAAGTTCGATGGATACATTGAATACATCTCTCTCTGTTGACAGACTGAGTTCACCAGGGTTACAGAAAAAGTAAAGGTCAAACTGAGCTATTGAGATGCTCAGATAAACCATGAGCGGGAAGAAGATGATAAATGATAAAAGAAAGATGAATGCGCCAACTGACAGAGAATAGTTTTCTCCCATTAACACTCACTGTCTCGACTAATAATAAGCTTGTTGTAATGATATTCGTGAAGCTGGTGGCTCAGATAAATCAAGTGTTTTTCAAAATCAGTCTTTTGATTATTGATATGATCCAATCTAACAACCCTGTCACCAGAACGCCAAAGATAAAGAGCGGTATATGAATAATCAGTATAACTAAAGGACTTATATTCAATCAAAATTGCAAAGAGTGAGATATCTGAATCAACCGAATATTTTCTAAGAACTTTGAGTTCTGTGATATCATTGACAAGCGAAAACTTCTTCCAAAATTTGGTTTCAAACTCAAGCATTTTTTTTCTTATTCGTTTTTCACCATACTTAGTTTTTTCAATAACAGTATAATCTGAATCCAAACTCGCGTATTGTCTTGCCAAAAAATCCTTTTGCTCTTTGTTTAACCTATAAGGAATATCCCTGCTAGTGAGCTGGGCCATAACTTTGGTTGCTCTTCTTTAGTTATAAAAATTATGTCTATTTCTTGACCGGCTTTGCTTTCTTTGTAGCTGGCTCGGCTTTCTTTTTAGCTGGTTTCTTGGCTGCTGGTTTTTCTGCTGGCTTGGCTTTCTTGGCTGCTGGTTTAGCTTTCTTAGTTACAGCTTTGCTTACTGGTTTGACAGACTTTTTTACTGCTTTCTTGGCAGGTTTTGCCACTGACTTTGCTGATGGCTTGGCAGGCTTTTTCGGCTTTGTCTCTGGTTTCTTTTCTTCCTTGGTTGCTTTCTTTTTTGGCTTAGCTTTTTTGACTATCTGAAGCTTGTATTTTGTGCTATCTGGTTTTTCAATCTTTTTTACCTGTATTGGTAGCATCCTAATCACCAACTCATTCATATCTTTCCTAAAACCAAGCTCGCCCCTGGGATAATGTTTTTTGATGGTTCGTTTAAATCCTCCTTTTGGTGGATGCATATGAAATATCTTGATTTTCTCGCCGCTCGGTGTCATGTTAGCTGCCAGTGTTTCTAGTATCTCCTTGCTCAGTTCACCCCAAGTCACATAGTCCTTAATCTTCTGAATCATACCACGCATGTTTTTGTTATCCTGCACAACCGTGAGAGTGAATTTCTTGTTAAGCTTGAGTAGCTCAATTGTTTTTCTTATGCCTGGTAGTGCTCCAATTGCACTCCTGATTTTCAGAATCCCTAACATTATTGAACCCCTCCATGTTTCATGTATGCTTCTTGTATTTTGACTAGCCTAGTTTTCTTAAGCGCATTGATTATTGCATAAGCATAGTTAATCCTGGTCTTTGTTTGACCAAAGGTCTCAATCCAAGCATCGCTTATGCCTGCAAGCCTAAGAATTTTCTTGCCTTCATTATTCAATACTAGTCCAGTTCCCCTTGGTGCAGGTTTAAGCAAAACCCTGACAGATGCTGACTTGCCTTCTGAGATAAATGGTAGACTGTGAGGTCCCTTACAACCACACTCCCAATCTCCGCAGCCACGGTTAATTTTGAATATGTTTCGTTTTGCGTTTGCAAGTGCCCTAAGCCGAGCAGGCATACTCTCTCTACTACTACCTTTACCTATGCCAATATAGCCATTTTCATTACCTACAATCGCAAAATAAGTGTATTTATTTCTTGCGCCCTCTCTCACCTTTTTCTGTGTTCGCTTAAACGGTCTCCTCTGTCCACCACCAAACTTTCCCTTTGCCTGACCTATTTCAATTAAATCACTCTTAAGATCAGGGAAAAA
Organism: Candidatus Altarchaeota archaeon; assembly: GCA_018220955.1. Taxonomy (GTDB): domain Archaea; phylum SpSt-1190; class SpSt-1190; order SpSt-1190; family SpSt-1190; genus JAAOXV01. The sequence goes on from JAAOXV010000014.1 coordinate 14,987, forward strand.
GAAATCCACTATTCCTGCTTCCATTACTCTGAGCTCTTTTTTCAAAATTTCCTCAAAGCTAGTAATCTCACCTGATTTGACTTGTCGACCAAGCCGCGTTTTTGGAGTCCAAACTTCTTGTTCCATTATTTTTCACCTTTTATTGAGTTCAACACCTTTTCAAAGTGTGCATCTATCTTTTTTGGGTCAAGTTTTCTTGACTTATAAGCTTTAAACACGGGCTCAGGAGCCTCATAGCTAGCTATATGTTTTCCACTAATCCTGTCCTGACTTGGAAACATAGCATCATCATGCGGCAGTTTCAGACCAGCATCGACTGCTCCTTTCAAGACCGCAAACAGCTTGCTGCCCTTGGTTGCCCTATGTCTGCCTATATCAAACACAAGTTCACCTAGCTTGAATTTTTTGGCTCGCTTGCCAAGCAAAAACCCAATCAAGTATCCAGCAGGAGTATTCGCACCAGCGGCCCAACCATGCTTTTTCAAACTAGCCATATCAACGGTTATTGATATTTTGTCGCCTTTTGGATCATAGCTCACTATTTGAACGATTATGTTGTTCAATGTCTTCCTCGCCACCAACCGTGTCTTGCCGGATTTCAACAAAGCTAACCTTCTTCTATAGTCTGTTCTACCTTGTCGTCGTCTCTTAAATTTCATAATTCTCCCCTTTCCTGTTTTCCCTTTAAGTAAAGCATCAAATGGGCCTTGCTACGAAAGAACCCGCCTTTTGCCAACATATAGAATTTTCTATATGTACTTCTTGCAATCTCGCCAGTTTCCTTCATAGTTCTTAAGAGTCTACGTTGTGCCCGAATCTTTATCATCCAAGCTTGTTTTTTCGGAAGCCGAGCAGTCTTCTTTCCTTTTCGACTGCCGTGTCCTTTTCTCTGACCTTTCTTTTTCTTTGCAGCTATCTCCCTGGCCCTAACTCGACTAACTCCCTTAATTTGCTTTTTCTTTATTAGACCTTTGTGAATTAATGAACGAATATCCTCTCTAGTAATTGCTTTTTCTACTTCCTGTCGGTGAGTCGGACTAATCCAAATCCGATTTTCTCCACATTTAAGCAGATTTGCTGCTAGCCTTCTTTGTGTTCGCATTTCCTATCACTCTGATTTGTTTTTCCTGTGCAACCTTCACCATCTCAGCTCGCTTTCTTGCACCAACTGTTCCAGATATCCTAGCTATTTCTGTCTTTGAATCAAGCTTGGCTATTTGGTCTGGGTTATGTACTCTAACCTCTTTAAGCCCACTTGGATGCAGTCCTCTCTGATCAATCGGCTTTCTAAAACCAACTGTCGGAACAGCTGGCCTACCAGACTTAACACGTCTCCATGGGCTTTTTGGTCCTCTTGACTTTCGCCATTTTGGCTTGTTCTTGAATCGCTTATACTTCCAGTTATCGAGTCGCTTGAACTTTTTATTCATCCATAACACCCCGTTCTGTCAGATAGATTCCGTCTTTAAAGACCCGCCTATCTTTTGACCTTATTTTTGTAGCAATCTCTAGGTTGGCTGCTGTCTGTCCAACATGCTCGATATTGATACCTTCAACAATAATCTCTTTGCCCTCAATCTTCATAGTTACATCTGGAAACTTTCTTGTCGCTCTTGGTGTTTTTTCACCAAGAAAATTCTCGATTATAATATCATCTCCTTGAATGCGGACTCGCATTGGAAAATGGACATATACGATAGCTAGTTTGTATCTGTATCCTTTTGTAACTCCGATAATCATGTTCTGTATATGGGCTGCAAACGTGTTCATCATCATTTTGCAGGATTTGTTCTCTTTCTTACTAGTTAGCTCTACTTGCTTGTCAGTAATCTGAAACTTGATGAATGGATGATAGAACTCGCGCTTAAGCTGGCCTTTCGGACCAGAAACAGTTATGTGCCTGTCATCCATTTTGACAGACACAGCTTCAACAAGTTCTATTGTTTTCTCCATTTCAGTCACCTAGTAAACATAAGCTATGAGCCTTCCTCCAATTTTCTTTTTCTTGGCCTCTTTGTGAGTAAGTAAACCCTGATTAGTTGAAACAATCAGCAAACCAAACCCTTCTGCAGGCAAGAATCTTCGTTCCCATCTAACAAAGTCATCAGCATTAATTGGGAATCTTGGTTTTATGGTTCCACATTTGTTTATGCTCTTTGACAAAAGTATTCTGAGAATTCCAGCTCGACCATCATCAATCATCTCAAAATCGTTTAGATAGCCTGCATCCTTCATTATTCTCAATACCTCTACTGCTAGCTTGCTGACTGGTTTGAACACAACTTCGTCCTTTCCTTTTCTCTCGCTGTTCAGAACAGCTGAGAGCAAATCTGATAGTGGGTCGTTTCTACTCATTTTTATCACTCAAATTTTTTAAATCCAATTTTGCTGGCAGTTTCCCTAAAGCACTGCCTACACAAATGAAGTCCATATGCACGGATATGTGAACCATAGCTACCACAGAGCCTACATCTCCTTGAACCTATTCCAAATTTTCGGTTGAGTCGCTGAGGGATAATAGTCTTGGTCACATGCTTTCTACCGAATTTCCGCTTTAGTTCCTTTAGTCTAGATTCCATTATATCACCTTTATTCCAAATTTCTGCGACACGAACTTGACTGATTCGTCTCGTGTAAGTATATGTTGTGTCCCAAGCTTTGATCGCTTAAGTCGCCTTCGTTTCACCCTATATCCAGCTCGGCCGACTGAAACATTGATATCCATGCCAAACATGCCGATTGAAGGGTCATATCGAACTCCTGGTATATCCAGATATTCTTTTAATCCAAATGAGAAATTTCCAAATCGGTCAAATTGTTTTTTGTTAAGTTTGCCGCCGGCAGCCACAAAAACACGCTTCAGAAATTCTTCTGCATCCGCCAATCTAAGCGTAACCTTTGCACCTATAAACTGTTTTGGTCTTACTCCCCACGCCGGTATTCGCTTTACAGAACTGGTTTTGACTGGCTTTTTTCCTGTTAGAATCTCCAATAGCTTGACTGCTTTCTCTACCTGCTCACCCGACTCACCAACACCGATATTCACAACTACTTTCTCAATCTTTGGAGTCATCATACAACTTCAC
>JAAOXV010000071.1 GCA_018220955.1 Candidatus Altarchaeota archaeon
GGATATAGGTAAGCGCCAGCTATCAATGAAATAAGAATTAGGATACCTGCTAGTGAGAGTGATTTGTTCATACAAGCTATCTTCAGTTCTGTTATTTATGGAGTTTGAATGGTTTTTGAACCAAAATTTTATTTAGCTGGTCTGCAATCAATCACATGGCAAAAAAGACCTTGATTGTTTATGTGACCAAGGGCGGAGTGACAAAAGAGTATGCGGAAATTATTGCAGACGAGCTGAGAAAAAAGAAGCACACAGTTGAGTTGACAAACATCAAGCAAGTTGGAAAGCTTGGCATATCATGTTTTGATAACATCATTGTAGGAGCAGGTGTACGCGTCGGTCGTGTTTACAAACCGGCACTGCGCTTTTTGGAAAACAGCTTTGCTGGCAAACAGCTTGCAATTTATCTGAGCTCAGCTGAGGCTGGTAATCCCTTACACCATAATCACACAATTGAAAAGCATCTTGGCCCTGTTTTAGCAAGAATGTCACCAGAAAAGCCAGTAGATATAGAGGCATTCGGCGGAAAAATCAGTGTGTTCGGCAAAATCATTATGGATAATAGAGAACCAGAGCGAGTCAAGAGTTGGGCAGCTGAACTGGCCAAAAAACTGAAATAGATACACATAAAAGTTTCGCCAGCTTGAGTACATGTGCTGGAGTCATCGCTAATCCCGCCTTTAATAGCGCTGTTTATTGTCCTGTGTGTGGGTGCTATTGCTTGGAGTTTTCTTTTACGCTAGCTGCACCTAATCTGGGCAGGATAGCTCTCTAATAGCAAGCACTGTTTTCCTTGCGGGCAACCATAATAGCTGCACGGGTCTGGCTCTGCACACCTAAGCCCTATTCCAGGAAACTGATAACACTCTTGCCAAGCCGGACACGGGTTAAGCGCATCACAAGTTTGGTTTGTTATTAAGTCATACACAACCGGTTCAACAGTCTCAAGAAGATTCAGATGAACAAAAACTGCAAAAAAAGTAGTCACAAACAAAAAGAAGTTCTTATTTATCATATCGTTCATCAATCCTGGCCATCTTGTCTATAAGTGCCTTTTCGATATTGACTCCCATTGAATCAGCAAGAATTAGTGTAGCTATCAGAACATCTGCGAACTCGTCTCTGATTGTGGCATCGTTCTTTGCATCAAGCTTGTCCTGTCTCTGCAGATTCACATGTGCCAACACTTCCTCACATAGTTCGCCCAGCTCTTCTGTGAGCTTAACTGTATGTGCAAGCACCAGATTATTGTTGTTTAGCTTGCCTTCATAACGCTTTTGTAAGCGTTTATTTTCTTTTTTGATGAACTCAAATAGCTCTTGAATTTGCATATAGTCCTGTCAGCCAAGCAATTAAAAAGGATAAACACGCGATAGTTCTAGCCAGGGTGGCAGAGTGGTAATGCGCTAGATTCGAAATCTAGTTCCTTTGGAATCACTGGTTCAAATCCGGTCCCTGGCGACGAACTTTTCAAAAAAGTTCGATCAAAACTTGAACAAAAGCTCAGGAGTAAACCTATTTTGAATAAATCATATGCTCTACAGCCAATAGGAACGCCGGGAACATACAGCTCAGCCAAATCTGTGTGTCTTGCCCAAGTGTAGTCACTGACTGCAGGACAAAGAAAATGATTAGTCCAAGTGAGATTGCTTGTAATCCTCCGAAAACCCAGAACTTAGTATTGTTTTCCATACAGATTTTCTGATGTTTGAGTATTTATCCTTGACAGATAAAGTTTTTAACTAAAAAGCTTGAATCACAACTATGAGCTGCCCAGATAGCTCAGCACGAACTTTTGAAAAAAGTTCGATCAAAAGGGCGCCCCGATGGCTCAGCTGGTAGAGCGCTGCCTTGGTAAGGCAGAAGTCGCGAGTTCGAATCTCGCTCGGGGCTTAGAAGGTTTTCCCCGCAGGCAAAACCTTCATCAAAAGAGTCAATCCGTTTTTGGTAAAACTCACAACGGCCTTGCAAA
>JAAOXV010000072.1 GCA_018220955.1 Candidatus Altarchaeota archaeon
ATGACGCGAATATGATTCTTTTTGAAAAAGGATTGAGAAGGACTGCCGAAACAATAAACGCACAGAGAGTAAAAGACGGTCTAGCTGAGATGTCTTTTGTAGAGGTGTTGATTCTACCAAAAAAAGTTAAGTCTGAAAGAACACCTAGACACAAAATTAGAAATAATATTTATTCTATTTTGACTGTTTCAAAAAAACCCTTGCATGGATACGCAATTTACAAAAAATACAATGAAGATATTGGAAAAATATCATCAAGGTTGGTGTATTATCATTTGTCTAGGGGCTTAAAAGAAGGATTCTTTGAAATAGTATCGTCAGAAAGAGTTAAAGGTGATTTTTCTTGGGGAACTACTTCAATAAGAAAACTTTATGGACTCAAACAACAAACCTAAAGATTTTAAAGCAAAGGTTCCGGTTTGTCAATGATTAGAAATGGCGACGCCAGGAAGACCAAGGAGAGGTTCGCTTCAATTCGTGCCTAGGAAGCGGGCAAAGAAAGAAATTCCAAGAGTTAGGTCTTGGCCAGCCGGGCAAGGATTGCTTGGGTTTTTAGGATACAAAGTAGGAATAGCGACGGCACTTGTTAAAGTGACTAATAGCGAATCAAGACTTGCAGGACATATTGTTTCTGTTCCTGTAACATTAATAGAAACCCCTGAAATGACACTTGAATCACTCAAATTTTACAAAAGAACAATTTATGGAAAAAAGACAATTGGTGAAACAACTAAACCAGAGCAAGTTCAAGAATTGGCAGATAGTTCAGATTTTGCAAGAGCAATGTTGGCTTCGCATCCTGAAAAAGCAGGTTTTCCAAAAAAGAACCCAGATCTTATTGAGGTTGCCATAGGTGGTAATGCCCAAGACGCAATTCCTTTCAAAGATAGACTGGGTAAAGAGATTGATATTTCAGAATTCTTTAATCAAGCAGAGCTTGTAGATGTTCTTGCTGTTACACGAGGGCTTGGTTTTCAAGGAGTAGTCAAAAGATATGGAGTCAAGCTTCTAGCTTCAAAGGCTGAAAAGAGTAGACGAAAAGTTGGGTCACTTGGTCCTGAAGGGCCTGGGAGAACTAGGTGGTCTGTTCCAATGGCAGGTCAACATGGATATCATGCAAGGACCGAGTTTAACAAAGAGATACTTGCATTATCTGACCCAGACAAACTTAATCCCAAGAGTGGATGGCATAAGTATGGATTAGTCAAGTCAAAATGTGTGTTGATATCAGGAACAATTCCGGGACCAATCAAGCGGGCGATTGTTTTGAGAAAACCGATACGACCAAAAAGAATATTTTACCCATCATCACTTGAGAAGATTGTGTTTAAACACGGAGAGGTAATATCACTATGAAACGGAATGTTTATGATTTGAATGGCAAAAAGACTGGAGAGATAAATTTACCAAAGCAATTTTCAGAGTCAGTACGAGACGACCTCATTAAACGCGCAGTCTTGGTTAATCAGAACCGAAGGTTTCAACCAAAAGGAATCAAGCGACTTGCAGGTCGGATGTCATCAGCCAAGTTTAGAAGTATCAGGCGAGGCTATGGTCATAGTTATGGAATGGGAATGGCAAGACTGCCGCGATTAATGATGCGTGGTGGGCGGAGAGTGGGAAGAGTTGTTAATGTTCCTCATGCAGTTGGGGGTCCGAAAGCGCACCCACCAAAGGTAGAAAGAGTTTATGCACAGCGAATCAATGAGAAAGAGAGGCGGCTTGCGATTCGTTCAGCGCTTTCAGCAACAGCTGATAGCTCGATAGTATCTGCACGAGGCCATAAAATTCCAGATGTGTTGACTCCTTTTGTTATGATTGATAAGTTTGAGTTGATGACTAAAACTAAGGAAGTAGAATCTCTTCTCCTTAAATTGGGTCTTGAGCAAGAACTTGAACGCGCTTCAAAGAAAAGAGTTAGGTCTGGAAAAGGAAAGTCAAGAGGCAGAAAATACAAGAAAGCAAAAGGCCCGCTTGTGATTTTCTCGAATGACAAAGCTTCTGCAATCAAGGCATCCAGAAACATTGCGGGACTTAATGCTATATCTGTTAGAAACATCAGTGCTGAATTACTTGCACCTGGTGCAAAACCAGGAAGACTTGTTCTTATAACTGAATCAGCATTAAAGGAAATGAAAGACAAAAAACTTTTTGTTTAACCGTCTTCTATTCCACTTTCAGTCAACTCGAAAATTGCTTCTGTTTCTGGCAAGTCTGGAGCATCAATGAGCCGCGATACTCGTTTGTTCCCTTTACTTCGCCTAAAGAACATTCTGTATGTTGATGCGTGGGCGAGTACGTGTCCACCGACTGCTTGCATACTAGGCCCAAAAAAGGAATCAGGTCTTGACATCACTTGATTGGTCATATAAATCGCAACATTGAATTGGTCTGCGTATTTCAAAAGCGCGTGAAGATGACGATTCAGCTTTTGTTGTCGCTCAGCTAGAGTTCCTCGTCCAGTATACTCTGCTCTAAAATGACCCATTAGTGAGTCAACAACAATTAGCTTGATGTTCTCTCCTGTTTTGATAAGTTCCCCAATCTTGTTGGCCAACAACATTTGATGATCGCTATTGTATGCTCTTGCAACAAAAATATTTTCAAGTACCTTTTTTGAATCCATTCCATGTGCTTTTGCGATTTGTGCAATTCTTTCTGGACGGAATGTGGCTTCTGTGTCAATAAACGCAACTTTTGCACTTAATCCACCTTGCTCTATCGGCTTTTGGACTATGACTGATAATGTCAACCCAAGTTGAGTTTTACCTGAACCATATGGCCCATGTGCTTCTGTAAGGGCTTGTGTTTGTATGCCTCCGCCAAGTAGCTTGTCCAGATTTCCTGAACCAGTCGAGATAAAACCTATATCCTTTCTTTTTTCAAGTAACTTTTCTGCGGTTTCAAATCCCATATCTAGATTGGCTCTTGCTGCCTGAATTGCCTTGGCAGCCAGAGCTTCGGAAATATCAATTGTTTTAGAAATCTCGGTTGGAGAAGCAACAGCAAGACTCATAAAATCATCAAATCCAACTTCCCTCAATTTCTCAGCTGTCTTTTCCCCAATTCCAGGAAGATCTTCCAAATTTTTCATACGATTCACTAATCAGAGCAATTAAATCATTTTCGAGGTCTGTGCCACTAGACAAACCTGGTTCTGATAATCATTGCAAGGACAAGTAAGATAGCTATAATGAGTCCAATTCTCAATGGGATGGGTTCATTTTCTTCAATCTCCATTGTAACCTTGTTTTCCTTTGATTTTTGTAAGGGACTTTCTTGTGATTCATTGTCATAACTAGGAGTTTTATTTTGTGTTGAAACAGATGATTTTATGATACCTATTTTTTCAGTATTGTTTGAATCAGATTCACTTCTCAAAATCCCGGAAGTCTCTGGATTAGAAGAACCAGAGCTTTGACAAATCCCACAATCAGTTGCACAGATGGAGCAACCCTCACCATTATTACAGACTCTGTCTCCACAGAATAAGTGACTGGGCTCCTTGCCAGGGAAAGTACAAACTTTGAATTTTGTTTTGTTACCTTCATAGTTCACCCACCAACTATTGTTGTAAAACAAACCCTGGTTCACAAATTGAATCCAGTGTAGTGTTTCGTTAATCAGAAAACCCTTGCTATGAAACAAAACAGGATTATAGTCTTCTGCTTTCAGATGCAAACTTGAATTAAAACCAGAGGATAGATTGTAATACATACACGAAACATTTTGCAACCCTATGGTCTCTAATCCATTAGATTGGTTAACATCAATTGTTTGATTTGAAAAAGGTTCAATGACTGTGGCGGACCAAGGACCAATTACATCGGAAAAATTATAGCTTTTGTTTTCTGTGCTGGTTTCGACCAAAAAGCTGAGATTTCCTTTTGCCCATCCAGCTAAGATGAATTCAAGATGAGTTTCCCAGATGACTTCAAGTGGACCTGTTTGATTGATCCTCCATTGCTGAACCGGCAAGATTGTTGTTATTTGATAGCTGGCGTTCCCGATTTGAATTGTTTTGTTTATTAGATTCATATGTCCGACTGTGTCATTGGCCCAGGCAGAAATAGTGTAGTTTCCGATAGAACAAAAGGTTTTGTTGATATTTGATTGTCCTGTGGTTTCCATTCCAAACTCACTAAGCCAGGCATCTGAAAAATTAGCTGAAAAGTTAGCAAACACACAGTCACTATATGAAATTAAGTCGGTCGGACCAAATAATGTAATTTCAGGAAATAAAGAATCTGAATAAATTGTTTTGTTAAACATATCAGTGATTTGAATTGTTTGTTCGCCTTCACCAAAAAGAGTAAATGTTTTCAAGAAGCGTTCATCCTCATCACCAAGAAACATCAACAAGATTCCTGACGGAACAACGTCCCTAAGCGAGCGAATTTTGTTTAATGCTAGAATTTTGGCATCAGCTTCACAAGCGACAATGTGAGTTCCTGAAGATTCAATCAAGAACGTTTTTCCTGTTTCATTATTGACTTCACAGTTTTTTGATGTATCGGTAATGTTCACAAACAAAACATCAGATATTCCTTGCCACGACATTCCAGTTAGATTTGCGACAAGCTGACCCTCATAACCCGTGATATTTTGTTCCCATCTCAACATCCGTTCTTCTTTTCCAAAAACGAGTTCTGGTTCAGGCTCCGCGATTTCAGAGACATGGACTGCGTCGACATAGGCCGTTCCATATGGCCAGCTTCCAAAATGAAATTGTAGTTTGTCGACATAGTCACATTCATCATGGTACTCCCTGAAATCAAAAGTTCCCGTGAATTCATCATTTATCCATATCTTTTGAGTGTCTGTTTCAAAGTCTAAAATAACAGAAGCAGAAGTCCAGGTGTTGTTTGAAAAAGAAGCATTCAACGCAACTTTTTGGCTTCCATTAAATAC
>JAAOXV010000015.1 GCA_018220955.1 Candidatus Altarchaeota archaeon
CACATACTCGTCCCTGTACTCAATCTCTTTGACTTTCATGCAAGAAACTGCATTAGGTTGTATAAAGGCATTTGCCTGGATATTCTTATTAAGTTTCCAATCCCTGGTTTGTATGGATTTAGAGTCATTACACCAAACAGGTGAGCTTGCAGCCAAGCTAAAGACACAGCTGAGCTCAAGAGTCAAACTAGGTGTAAGCTTGCTCAGCATAGCTGAGTGGATTGAGCAAGCAGCCGACAAGCATGGATTCGGTATGGCCTTTCCAGTAAATATATCAATAAACAGCACGGCCGCACATTTTACACCTGCACCAGCCGACACAGCTGTTTTTGAGAAAGGTCAGCTAGTCAAGATTGATTTTGGATTTCATAAAAACGGTTGGCCGGTCGATAATGCAGTCACAATTGACTTAGGCAAAAATACTGAATTGGTCAAAGCATCTGAGCAAGCACTGGATGCGGCACTTGACACGATTGTGAAAAGCAAGTCAAAAACCACCATGTCCCAGATTGGAAGTTCAATCGAATCAGTGATTAAGTCAGCTGGGTTTTCACCCATCACTAATCTGACTGGACATCAGATGGGTCAGTGGAATCTTCATTCAGGATTTAGTATACAGAATTATGATACTGGTAACAAGAACATGCTTGGTGAGGGCTTGTTTGCGATTGAACCTTTTGCCACAAATGGAGTTGGTAAAGTAAAGAATGGTAAAAACTCATCCATATATCGGCTCTTATCTGAAAAACCGCAGAGACTGCCGCAGATGAAAAGTTTGCTTAAAGAAGTCAGTAAGTTCAAGACATTCCCATTCGCGTCCCGTTGGGTTTCCCAGACCAGATATCTTCAGATGCTTGTGAGACACGGAGTCTTGCACAATTATCCTGAGCTGGTCGAAGCAGCCGGTGGATTGGTGAGCCAAGCAGAAGACACGATACTGGTGACCGAGCAGGATGCGATAATACTGACAAGGCGATAGTTTGACTAACAAACTTGGGTTTAGTGTTTTGGATAAAGGTGAACTTCGGTTTCCGATAATTGGAGCTGGAGAAAAAAGGATTTTAACCCGATTTGTCGAGCTATTTGACAAAAAAGGCGACCAGGGTGTTCTAGAAAGCCTGATAACCGCTGCAAAAGATAAGAAAATTGAGTTTTCAGAACCTAGTGTTCGATTTTGGGCTCCTTTGGTGATAAAAGGGCGTTTTGGACCTTTGGAACCGCTCTTATCAGACCCCGAGCTTGAGGAAATTATGGTAAATGGGATTGACAAGCCTATTTTTGTTTATCATAAAAAGAAAGGAATGCAGGCAACCAATCTGGCGATCTCTGAGCCAGACTATTTTCTAGAAATAAGCAATAGAATGCTTGGTCGGCTTGGCCGTCGTGTTGATTCAGTTCATCCAAAAGCTAGTGGCATGATGGAAAATTTGGATAGGGTGACTGTGATTACTCCGCCCTATGGCAGGGACTTTTTTCTTGATATTCGGAGATTCTCAGCTGAACCATTAACTGTTCTTGATTTGATTGATAACCATACCTTGACTGCTGAAGCAGCTGCGTTTGTGTGGATGGTTTTTGAGGCAGGAAACACTAATATTGGAATTATTGGAAATACGGGGGCTGGGAAAACAACCCTACTCAACGCGTTGATACGGTTTGTTCCAAAATATGAAAGAATAGTTGTTACAGAAGAAGTGCCTGAGATCAGTCCACTTCAAGATCAGGTGGTGAATCTGATTTCTGTTGATTCACTTGGAATAAGCCTTAGAGATTCTGTTATTGATTCATTAAGGCTTAGGCCTGATAGGATGATTATTGGCGAAGTTAGGTCAGACACCGAAGTCTCTGCTCTTCATGAATCATGTCTTTCTGGCCAGGCGCTTGGTACTTATTTTACATATCATGCAGAAAATACAGACATGGCCAAGAGACGCCTGATTTCACAAGGCTTTCCAGAATACGATGTGTCATCAATCGGGTTGTGGATTAATATAAAGCGTTTTGAAAAAAAAGGAAAAACAATTCGTAGAATAACAAGCATTTTTTCAGATATAGAGCTTTTTAGATGGGCTGGCCAGCTCAGGCGAGTGGCTAGTCTTGAAATGCCGAGCTTTGATTTTGCCTTTGATGGTTGGAAAAATGAGTTAAGAAAAAGAACTAAGTATCTCAAGACTCAAACCAGGAAAAAAGACCATGAGTTTTTTGAGAATATTCAAAAGGAGATGCAAGATGTTTGAACAAGACTCGCTCGGGAGTTTGTTGAAAAAAGCTGGCATTGACCAATCACCAAAACAATTTTCTAAAAGATTTTTTCCATTAATCCTGGTTCCAGCGCTTGTTTCTTTTTTTAGTATTCAGCTGGCACTTGTATTATTTCTTGTATTCCTCAGGTCACCACATATATTAGCTCATTTTATGGCTAAAAAAAGACATCGGCGAGTGATAGAATTGCTTCCAGCCGCAATTAGTCATTATAGATATCTTAGCCTGTCATTTGATCCAATAAAGTCCTTGTCTGAGCTAAAGGGATTTGGACCTTTATCTGAGATGACTGCTCTGTCGTATCAACAATATTCCCAGGGTCGGTCGCTCAAAAAATCAATTGAACCTATGATGATTTTTCCTGAAACAGAAGAATTTGCAAGAACAATTTTGTTTCTGGCAGAAAAAGGGACTGGACGGGATATACTCGATAAAATGAGTCACAGGAGAAGGACTGAGCTGGTTTCTCTTTACAAAAGACGTAATGCAAAGTTCCAAACCATGGTTATGCTATTCACTACTTTTTCAACTGTTGTACCCGCAGTTCTGGCCTCATTTCGGCTGGCACCTAATTTCTCAACTCCTAGTCTTTTTCCAATAATGTATGGTGTTATTCCAATTGCGACAATACTGATGATGTTTTCTTGGGAGATGTTAGCATGATGTACCTTGTCCCTATTGCCCTATGTCTTGTGTTTCCAGAGCTATATTTCGTGTTTCTTCCTATTTCAGCTATGATTGCTTATTATCCGATATATCTCAGAAATAAGAGAATAGAAGCAATAGAGGCTCAACTTCCTGAGATGCTTTTGAAACTATCATCAGTTAACCAGCTTGACGAAAGAAGCCTACTTGATTTAGAGATAGATGGTGAACTTGGAAAACTGATAACAAAACTAAAGATTTCATGGGAACGAACTGGTCGAATTCCTTTTGAGCGAGTGAGCTTTAGTGACAGGACCATATTAGCATTTTCAGCAGTTCAATCTGGTTTAAGGACTGGTGATTCAAAAATTCTGATGGAATCTGCAGAGGATTTGATGACTTTTTCAGAAATAGCATTAGAACGAACAGCCATGATGGCGCTTCAGAAATATTCTCTGATGGGTTCGGTGGTGGTGATGTCAGCTGTTCTCTCCATAATTGGTTCTATGGTAACAGAGAGTTTTCTTGCATATGTTCTGATTCAAGCCACGCTATCTGCTGTATGGCTTTCATTGATTGAATCAAAGAGCTCGCTTTTACTACCCTATTCTGTTATCTTTGTAAGTCTGGCAGCATTGACGTATTTCTTCACGCCAGCGTTATTCAGCTAGCCTTTTATTCCTGGCCAACACTTATGTATATGAAAGGCCTCACCAGTCTTGAGTGGTTGGTAATCGCAGCCATCACGATTTTCGCGCTTGCACAAGTCGTGACATTTTGGAAAGGAACCTGGAGCGATGTGTCAGACAAAGCACAAGAAGGGCGAGAAAGTCTGATTGAGAACTTAGATTTTTCAAGTCTGGAAAAACCGGTTCAAGAAAGCTTTTCGATTACTTTCCCGCCAGGCGTTTTTTCGCTAAAGACATGAGCAGTAAATTTGGACAGCTGTGCTTTCTTTTTCCAACACCCGGCCGTTAGGCCAGCTTTGATACAGCCATAGTCCAGATACTCTGTGAGAGACCATCCCTGCTCGACCGGCACTTGCGGCAAAAGCAGGCCAGAATGAAAACCTTTTTTTACAATAATTCCGTGTTTCCCAAGCTTGATTTCATTGAGAGGGTCTTTGACAGGTTCTGGCGGACTTAGCACGCTGACCTCTATGGTTAATTTGGCTAGCTCGCTTTTCTTGACTGGAGGAAAGCGAGGGTCATTCAAGACACCAATTGCGGCTTGATTAAGTGAAAATTTGAGGTTGTCTGAGACAGGTATGCCGATGCATCCTCTAAGCTCGCCTTTGTCTAACAAAGTAACAAAGGCACCACCGGCCCCATCAATAGCCGGCTCATAATGAGTTTTGTCAAAATACGCGTTAATGATTTTTCGTACCTGATTTACAAGTATCTTACCATCCATGCAAACGCACCTCCAAGAATTAATGTGGCAAGGATGCCGGAAAAGCTTATACCTGGTGCGGCCGCGACAAGTGGGCTTGAGATAGTGGACTCAACAATGAGTGTAATAGTTCTGCTGGCCTGAACTTCTGCATTGGTCAGACTGAAGGTTCTGACTTCTATGGATTCGGTTGTGATATATCCACCCATTAACAAGAGTTCTTCTGAGTGAATCTCACCAGGACGCAAGGTAAACTCGCTTCTCTTACCATGTGCGAAACTAGCAAGTGGGTTGGTAACCTCAACAGCATAACTGTCTGTCTTTAGCTGTGGGTCAATTATTGTGATTGATGTTTTTCCTGATTGTCCAAGCTTGACTGTGACTTCCTGTGGTTGAACTATCAAAAAGCTGTCAATTGTGCAGAGATTGTCTCGACATACTAGCCCACCAGTGCAGTCTGAGTCTGAGCTGCAGGACTGACCGAGGTTACCGATACAAGTGAGTCGGCCGCTTGAGTTATAGCAAGTCATACCTTCTGGGCAATCAGCGTCGATATTGCAACAGTCTGGGTCAATACCATCACAAGTATTGCTCGGACAATAGTAGTCTAGATATTCTGCACAAGTTTGACAAGTGCTGATTGAGCTTGAGCAGAAGTAAGTCCCGCCTGGTAAGGTGGAACAGTCTGCATCATCTGAGCAGCAGTCTGGGTCAGAACTGATACAGTTGCTGCTTGGGCATACACCATTCAGTGCATATGA
>JAAOXV010000073.1 GCA_018220955.1 Candidatus Altarchaeota archaeon
AGAAGTGGTGAGAGATACCTAAAAAGGAGTAATGTCGTATATAGTTTTAGTAATAATATCTGGTGGTCAAATGAATATCAAAGAAAATCCGCAAGCAATCAGTGTTTTAATGGATGTTGCTGGTGCAAACAGTATCGAAGTAGTCAATGAGCTATTGTCCAAAAAAGAGATTGATGAGTTCTCATTAGCTGAAATGATTGGAATGGAAGTCAAGCTGGTCAGAAAAATATTATACAGTCTATATGATCAACGGCTGGTCACTTTCAAACGAATGAAGGATGAGCAAACTGGTTGGTATATCTATATCTGGAAATTCGACAACGACAAACTAGAAGGACTTATCACAAGAACTAGACGAACTCAGATTAAGAAGCTGAGAGAACAACTTGAGTATGAGCAAAACGGACAACATTTTGTATGTGAGAGCGGGTGTGTGCGTGTCAAGTTTGAGGAAGCAATGGCACATATGTTCAACTGTCCTCATTGTTCCGGAAAACTCGATTTCTTTGATAATACCAAGGTAATCAGCCAGCTGGAAGATAATCTAAAACAAATGGAAAAAAGTTTCGGGTTCTAGTTTGGGCATAAGAGATTTAATTGACTAACCAAGCTAACTGAATGTTCATTCTGCTCGACATAGATTATGCAGGAACCAACAAAGCAGTGATTCGGTTATTTGGCAGAAACGAAGTTAAGCTTGACACCAACTTTTCTCCGTATTTTTACATTGTCCCTGACAACCCAGACTTTGTTAGTAAAATCAAAAAAGAAAAAATAAATGAAAGAACAGCTGAGCGAATAGAGCTTGTGAAACGAAAATTTGAAGGAAAAGAAATAGAGGTTGTTCAGCTGTTTCTATCGCACCCCAAGGATGTACCTGCTTGGAGATACGAGCTAAAGAAATATGGAAAAAGGTTGGAGGCAGATATTCCGTTTGCCAGACGATATATGATCGACAAAAGCTTGAGCCCGCTCGGCGAAGTCAAGCTACCTGAATTTGAAGCAGGCAAAGCTAGTATCCGTGACCCCAGAGTGCTGGCGTTTGATATTGAAACTATCTCAGATGGACCAATCAAGATTGGGAAAAACAAAATCACGATGATAAGTCTGTGGGGACAAGATATCCAAAAGGTCATTACTTGGGCACCAGTCAAGGGAGAGCATGTTGAGCTGGTCAAAGGCGAAAAAGAGCTGATTCAAGCGTTCATCCGGACTCTCAGCGAATACAAACCAGAGATTGTGGTCGGCTACAATTCTGATATGTTTGATTGGCCATACATCAAGAAACGGGCAGAGAAATACAAATTAAATCTGAGCTTCAATAAAGAAAAGCTCGTGTTTGTCAAACGCGGTAGAGCATCTGCACCACGGATATCTGGAATGAATCTAATTGACTTGTATGTGTTTGTGCGTGATATCCTATCACCATATATGAGCTCAGAAACACTTGGGCTTGGTGCAGTCGCACAAGAACTGTTGAACGAGACCAAGCTAGATATTGGAGGGCATCAGGGAATGACCAAAGCTTGGGAAGAAAACCCAGAAGTACTCTATGAATATGCTTTACAGGACGCCAAAATAACATATGGTCTAGCAAAGGAGATTCTTCCACTTGTATATGAGCTTGGTACAATCGTGGGTCTACCGCTCTTTGATATGTCCAGAATGCGTTCAGGTCAATTGGTCGAGTGGTTATTAATCAAAGAAGCACATAGTCAGAATACCATTGCTCCGAACCGACCAAAAAGAGACACTATTCTAGAAAGGCGGCAGACAAGCTTTGAGGGGGCGTTTGTAAAAGAACCGATAAAAGGTCTTCACAAACAGATAGCGGTCTGTGATTTCCGAAGCCTATATCCTACTATCATCATGAGTCAGAATATATCCCCAGACACTATTGATTGTGAACACGCAGACTGCAAGATTCCTGGGCCAACAGGACACTGGTTCTGTAAAAACAAAGCTGGGTTTACGCCAAAAATTCTCAAATCCCTTTTTGATGAGCGACTCAAGCTCAAATCAGGAATGAAAAAAATGACGCGCGACTCAGTTGAGTACAAGATAGCAGATACAAAGCAAAAAGCTCTCAAGCTCATACTGAACAGTGTTTATGGTTATCTCGGGTTTCCAGGTGCTAGATGGTATAGTCTTGAGTCAGCTCGGGCAGTGACTGCAATTGGGCGCGAGTATATCAAACAAATAATGGAGACAGCAGAAAAGCTGGGGTTTACGGTTGTGTATGGAGATACAGACAGTGTTATGTTGACACTCGATGGCCCAAATTTTGAAAAGACTTTAGATAAGTTTCTGAAAAAAGTGAACAAAACACTCCCGGCTCCGATGGAGCTTGAGCTAGATGGTGTTTATGATTGCGGGCTCTTTGTCACAAAAAAGAGATATGCTTTGATGGATGCACAAGGAAAGATGGTGATAAAAGGGCTTGAAAGAGTAAGGCGAGACTGGGCTCAGGTGGCAAGAAAGACACAGGAACAAGTATTGCGGTTGATACTGCAAGGAGATACTGATGGTGCAATTAAACATGTCAAGTCTGTGGTCGCACAGCTCAAGAAAAAAGAGATTCCGATTGACCAAGTAATTATCACTGAGCAGATGACCAAGCGACCAGAAGAGTATAAAGCAATCGGGCCACATGTCAAAGTTGCGAGAGACTTGATAAAGATGGGAAAGCCGATTGAGCCAGGCAGCTTGATTGAATATGTAGTTCAGATAGGAAAAGGAAGTATATCGTCCCGTTCGATTCCAGCCGAGACAGCACAAGATTATGATTCTGAATATTATATTGAAAGACAGGTTATTCCAGCAGTTGCCCGGTTATTCGAAGCAATGAACCGGGACCAGCACGAACTACAAGGAAAACAATCTAGGCTTGAGTTTTTCTCATAAGGATAAGATTTTATTCCAACCGGTTTCTGAGCTAAATGAGCAAAGCCACAATAGTGTTTCTGCTGATACATCTGATGGGGTTAATCGCGCTGCCGGCCATTCAAGGAATTCCAAACCTTGAGGAGTATAGACCAAGCGGGTTTGAGCTGGGTCAAGAAGAACAGGCCAGTATAACTTTGTTCAGCTATATGTTGTATATGACCCTCGGACTCGTATTACTCAAGCTAGTCGGGTTCAAGCTCAGTTGGGTGATTGACTTTTCAGTGCTTATGATGGGGGTTGTGTTTGGTTCATTAATCAGAAAAGAAATCGAGCTTGGCTTGGTCTTACTGGCCTACAGAAAATCCGGCTCAGTCCTGTTATACAATATTTCATCTATTCTTACCATCTTGTTTTTTGGTCTGCTATTCTCACCTTTTATGACGCCTGACTCAGTTATGTTACTTTTTGCCTTGCTTAGTTTGTATGATGTTATCGGCGTACTCTATGCACCATATATCAAGTTCCTGTGGTTGGAGGTAAAAAAGAAAATACGGACAGATGGGGTTGCAATTTTATTTGAAAATGGGATGATAGGTGCAGGGGATTTCATAATCCCGCTCTTGTTTGTGCTTAGCTACGGAGTTCGGGGTTGGTTGGCAGTTCCGTTTGTGTTGTTCGGATTTGTTATAACAGAGAAGCTGGCTAAGAGATTTAACGGTTTTCCAGGCATTCCGATTCAAGCGTTCTGTGCTTATCTATTCTATGCGCTCTTCTAGCTCTTTTTCTTTTTCTTACCAGTCTCTGTTTGTTCAGTCGCCCAAAGGCCATACAGACCAAGTGAGAAAAGGAAGATAGAAACCGCGGTAAGTCTTGCAAGCGGTGGGTATGTGATAAACGAAGCTATCAACCAGACCGCCAATGATATGCCTGTAATTTTGGCTAAATTAGTTTTGTGATTCACGATTCCATTGCTCCAGCTGCTTTAAATTTATTCTGCCCGCTTGCGGTAAAACCTTTAAACGCTTGGCAGGTTCAGCTATATGAGCGATTCAGCCGAAATCCTGGATGCGATTGATGATTTACAGGATGATCTGAGCGATATCAAGCGAGACCTAGATGAGATAAAGATAGTCTTGTCTGACATACTTGACTGGATGGTCGAGGAAGAAGAATAATCAGAACTCATAATCGTCATCACATCGAGTCCAATAGGTCTCTCAGAAGAGCGAGTTCATCATCAAAGTCAATAGGCACACCGATTTATATGTGCGTTCAGCATTTGTATTGTGAGACCACGAGTCAAGATTAAGATTGGTGTTAAAGCAGAATTGAAATCAGCACTCGAAACAGCCTTGAGTGAAAAGGGACCAATGAGTGAAAAAGAGCTTTGGGAAGAGTCGATTGCTTTTTTCGACCCAAAAATGCGGGCAGCGGCAGGCAAGCTTAGACGCTTGTATCGAGCCAGCTTTGGTAGAAAGATTGGACAAAAAACAGCAGAGCTGAATGTGGTAACAGAGCTGAGAAGCATGTTAAGCTCGATTAAAAAACAGATAAAGCATACTGACAAACCAATACAACTTGGAAAAACTCATTTTGGACGAATATTTTATGTAAAAGGACAAGAAAATCAAATCACTAAAAAGCTTGAACAGATTGTGCTCTCAACTCCATCACGGGCACTTGAAGTTCTGCTAGGCGTGAGAAATGGTCCAATGCCTATTACGCCATCATTCAAACGAGCTATTAATCTCTTGCATTATTATGAGCTAATCGAGCTAAGAAGAATAGCTGGGAAAACACATGCGGTCGAGCTTGGATGGGTTGGCGAAACAATGATAGACTCCAAACCAACAGATGGGCCGTTTCCAAGTCATTTTAGAATATGGAAGCCGTTCTCTGCCAGCACCTGGGTTTTGAAAGAAGGACCGGAAAAGGCAAGGATGCGGTTTGACCTGGCGGCCTGGAATCCGATTGACCGGATTTTCTATCTTGGGCTAGACAGAAAATATGTTGGGCTCAAAGAAATAAAAGCACTCAAAGAAAAGTCAGTCTTACTACACCTCCCAGCCAAGCTTGTGGTTTTTTGTCAGGACATTAGTGATTCAGCTAAGAGATATGCTGAAAAATGGGGAATCGAGCTGAAACAAATTTAATGACCAGTGCTTCTGTTATGTATGGGTCTTATCGAAGATATAGCAGAAAAAGCAGGTAAGCAAAAGGACGAGCTATGGGAGCTTGTTGAGGCTAAGAGAAAAGAGCTTGACTATCTTGTAAGTGAAGAAGGTGCAGCGCACATAGTTGCCAGCGAGCTAGGGATAAACCTATCACCAAGAGTCAGAATTTCGAATATTAAACCAAGTATGGATGAATTAGATATTTTCTTGAAAGTACTTGAAGTCAATGAGCCCCGAGAATGGGAAAAGTCAGGAAGAAAAGGAAAAGTCAGGAATCTTGTTTGTGGTGATGAGACCGGGCGTGTGACAGTATCTCTCTGGGATGAGATGACGCGAATAGAAATAAAGGCAAACGACATAATCAAGATTTCGGGGGGTTCGGTCAAACAAGGTAATGATTTACTCGAGATTCGATTAGGTAGGCGAGCCAGGGTGGCTATAAACCCAAAAGAAGAAATACCAGGACTAAAATCTGTAGGAAAACGCCGAGCAGGAAATAGCTATGCCGCATTTGAATCAAAAAATCTGGCAGATGCCAAACCAGGAAACAATATTTGTGTTCGAGCTGCACTTTCAAGACTATTCGAACGCGAGCCGTTTTTTCAAACTCCTGATGGTCGTGAGCTGATTATCACAGGTATGATTGATGATGGTTCTGAAGAGATTCGGGCAGTGTTTTTCAGACAGAACGCCGGCAAGCTGATGGATCTAAACAAAAGCGGGGCAATAAAGATATTTGAAAGGGATGGGTTAGATGAACTAATGGATAGGATAGAGCTCGGAAAAGAATGGACTCTGTGCGGTAAGATAAAACAAAATGAATTCTTTAACACCGCTGAAATGATTGTAGAAAAGATTGACGAGGTCGATCTAGAAGAAGAGATAAGAACTAGACTTGAAAAAATAATGGGTTTCTAGGTCAGGTCGACATAACCAATTATTCTATGTGTGAGGATGTCATCTTTCAACTCTTCAAAATTATGCGAATAATAGTTCTTTATCAGAAACTCTTTTTTCATAAATGGTTTTGAGGTTCTATAGATTCCGCTTCGTTTTTCAACAGAAAATTCATAAGATTTTCTCAAGAACTGTTTAATTTCATTAGGCCAGTCTCGTCTGTCCAATCGTCTTGAAAGCCTTTCCAACTCAGCTCTTTGAATCCAACTTTGTTCAGACTCAAGCCTACTCAAAAAACAATCATAGCTAAGAAGTTCTGGTTCATCTGACCTAGCTAAGATTTTGAACAAGTATGAATCCCGTGGACAGCTGATTAGGACGGCTGAATAACCATCTCTAAAATAATTGTGAATTTGTTTAGTGAGCTTCTTGAAATCAAGTATTCTTCCTTTTCCTTCAATCGCAATCCTTTTTCCAGTCTCTTTTAGTTTGAACAGTCTATCTGGACTGGACTTGCCGGTTTGTTTTGCCGGAAATCCGTCAATACCAGAAAATGCTTGTTCTAGACTTAAGTCATCAGTGTATATCAAATCCTGTTCCTTTGATTTGGTTGTTTCAAAATACTTTTCCCTAATTTCTCGCACTTTCTCAGGAAAACCTTTTTTGCGACGCACAATCCACATCTCACCAGACCCGGTGTCTACAAAAACCAGCTTGCCTTGTTTTGACAGTTTTTTTGGAGTAGCTTTTGTTTTGTATTCTAAATTGAGCAAATCAGCAAATTCTCTTAATGATATATTGATGGATGTTCCTAGGTCCTCTCTTAGCTCATCATTCAACGCTCTGTGTAACAGGCTAATTTCCTTGTCGCCATAAGATCTTTGACCCTGTGACATTTCAGCATATTCTTGTTCAATCATCTGAAGATCAGGCAAGAGTTGTTCCATTGGCAGAAAATTATCCATCCACTTGGCTATCTTATCATCGATTGTTGGAATATAGCTAGCAATACTGACAGCGCTCACATAAAATGTCACTATTTTAGGATTATAAACATATGCAGGCAGATTAAAAAATAGGTATGATTCAATAAAGTATGGTCTCAATAGCTGTCACAGATGCTGAGCTTAGACATGCACTTTCAATTACAAGGTCTGTCGGACCAGACAACCAGCTGAGTGTATTTGGGCGGGCCAGGTTCTCAACAAGCTTTTTTTCCAGGTTTGTAAACTCAAGACACCGATTCTGGAATTATAGTGAGTTAGACCTGAAAGAGTATGATGCTGCGTATCTGATAACTGATGCTGCAGTAGAGTATGGAATACAAGAAAAGCTGGAGAATGCGCTTTTGCCAAAAAGAAAAAGCTGGGAAGTGTTCAGAGACAAATCAAAAACAGCTAGAATCGCGAAACGAGCAAGAGTGAATTTTCCAAAGACAGACGTGATTGAAAAATACAAGGAAACTTTCAGCTATCCAGTTTTTGTCAAACCAGCATTGAGTTCAGGTAGCCGTGGTGGTAGGGTTCTAAAGCATGAAGAAGACGCACAAACGCACCTTCCTGAATTACTAGGAAAATTCGGTAAGCTACTTGTCCAAGAGTTTGTACAAAAAAGGGAAACTATCGGAACTGAAGTAATTTGCAAAGACGGGCAACTGTTCGGAATGTTCCAACACAAACGAATACGCGAGTTCCCTGTTAGTGGTGGACCAAGCACGCTTCGAGTCTCTGTAAAAGATAGTGAGACAAGAAAAGCAACAGAACGTCTTTTTGAAAAAGTAAAATGGGACGGAGTTGCGATGGCGGAGTTTGCGATGACAGACGACGGGCCGGTGTTGTTTGAGGTCAACCCGCGCTGGTGGGGCTCGCTTGAGCTAGCTATTAAATCAGGTATCGATTTTCCGAAAATTTATTTGGACCTAGTTCTCGGCAAACAAACTGAGCCAAGGCTTGATTGGAAGACCGGAGTGCTGTGCAAATATCTATTGTTCGGTGACCTACAAAATTTTGTTTCAAGACGAAATGTTCTTGGTCTGATTCCTTCTTTATTCGAAACAAAGAACTTTGATATCTTATCCCTAAAAGACCCTGGACCAGCGCTAGTCAGGCCCTTGCTTGCACTCGAAATGCTGAGTGATAAAAATCTAAACAAACTTTATTTGTCAAGATAGGCCTGGCGAATCGATTGTGTTGGTGCTTGTGATTCAAGAAAATCAAAAAGGATTTTTTTTGCCTTTTTTCCACGGTTAATCTGATAGAACAGGCGGACCAGCTTTGACTCTAACGGACCAGGCCGGCGTTCAAGTAGCTCGGTCGGATGAAAATAAAAAATCCGTTTGTCTTTTGGAACAAATCGGTTAGAAATGGGATGAGCAATTCGCAAGAATGATAGACCAAAAGGAAACCCAAAAATTTGGAAGCTCTGTAATGGGATTTCTTTTATCCCTTGTCGCTCAAATGGTTTATCTGGAATTTTGTTTTTGTATCTTCCTGGAAAGAATCCAGATACAAGCGAAGAAGAATAGCTATAACCAGCTGAGCCAAGCAAGGACCAGAGATGGTCTGGTGCAAGGAAAAACGGAGCTCGAAACCCGTTTATCTTGGTCTTAAGCTTGTGTTCCAGAACTTCCTTACTTTGAACTATTTCATTCATCTGTTCTTGTTCATCAAGCTTTGTCAGGTCTCTGTGATTCATAGAATGTGAAGCTATCTCAAATTTCTTTGGTATGCGGATATCCTTGAACCGGTCTGCCAGGCTTCCGACAATAAACAGAGTTGCACATGAGTTAATCGAACGCAAAAAATCAAAAATCTCTGGTAGAAACTGTAGGTTGTCTGAACTATCATAACCCCAGTCTGGTTCGATGTCAATCGTGAGAATCACCCAAATCCAACGCAAGTCATATAATAATACTTGACTAATCGCAGTATGAAACACATGCTCAGTCTTATGGATTGGTCACAGGAAGAGCTGTTAGAAGTGCTCAAGTTATCAGAGGAAATGAGAGACAAGCACACACATGACCTGAAAGGAAAAACTGCGACAATGCTTTTTGAAAAACCGTCAACACGAACGCGTGTCAGCTTTGAGGTTGGCATAGCTCATATGAGTGGGCATCCCATGTACATGGATGCCACCACCAGTCAAATGAGTCGGGGGGAGAGCACAAAGGACATGGCGCTTGTGATGAATAGGTATGTGGATATGTTTGTAGCTAGGGTTAATTCACATAAATTTCTTGTTGAGTTCGCAAAATGGTCAAAGATGCCAGTCATCAATGCATTATCTGACTTGTTTCATCCATGTCAGGCATTGGCTGATGTGCTGACCATGAAAAGAAAAAAGGGAGACGACAAGCTAGTTGTCAGCTTTGTTGGTGATGGGGATAATAATGTGACTCACTCGCTTATGCTGGCCTCGAGTCTGCTCGGATACGAAATGCGTGTGGGCTGTCCAGACAAGTTCAGGCCGAATGCCTCTGTGATAGCTAAATGCAAGCAGAACCATCAAAAATATGGTGGAGAGCTAACAATCACAACCGACCCAATAGAAGCAGTCAGAGAAACAGATGTCGTGTATGCGGATGTATGGGTCAGTATGGGAAGGGACGACACAGACGAGCGGCTCAAGATTTTTGAAAAATATCAGATAAATTCAGATCTTGTGAAAAACGCAAAACAGGACTATGTGTTTATGCATTGCCTGCCTGCGCATATCGGGCAAGAAGTGACAGAGGATATCATCTACAGCAAGCAGTCGGTTGTTTTTGACCAGGCAGAAAACAGACTACACGCACAAAAAGGGTTGATGAAGTTTTTATTATCTGAAAAACAAATTTAAACCCAGAACCCGAAGTGTGATATGAAAATCCTTGGTGTCCATGATGGGCATATCGCAACAGCTGCACTTATGGAAAACGGAAAAATCCTAGCAGCCGCAAGTGAGGAGCGATTCAATAGAAACAAGTGCTGGGCAGGCTTTCCTGAAAAAACGATTAGTTGGATATTAGAGTATACTGACACGGCGGGAGATGATATTGACCTAGTTGTTTTTCCAACCACAACAGTACCACTCAAGCAAGGCCAGCTTGACCTAAAGGAGTCACAGACCCCATTCAGACGCTCTGTCTCTGGTATGACCAAGTTCTTACCTGGCTCAATAATTGGTTCAAACCGGTTTGTCCAGGCTTATCAATATTTAAGAAAACGAAATTTGAAAACTCAGAAACGCAGTCTAACCGCGCTCGGAATAAGAGCACCAGTCAGAACAATGGACCATCATCAAGCACATGCATCCGCAGCACTGTTCTCTGGTCAGGACAGCTCGCTTGTTTTCACGCTCGATGGTTCAGGGGATGGATATGCCGGCTCTGTCTGGCTCTATGACCAAGGAAACCTGCAAGAAAAAAAACGAATAAGTGCCTTCCACTCACTTGGAGAAATATACACTCGAGTAACTCAGGCAATGGGTATGAAACCGCTTGAACACGAGTTCAAAGTAATGGGACTTGCACCATATGCACCAGAAAAGCTAGGGAATTGGGCATATGAGATGTTTTCAGAAATGTTCACAGTTGACGGACTCAATATAAGAAACACATCAGGAGTTTGGGGGCTTGAATTCTACAAGTTGATGACAAAAAAACTGCCAGGACTGAGGTTTGACGCAATCGCGTATGGACTACAAAAAAGGTTTGAGGAAGTTGCGCTAAAATGGATATCCAATTGGATGAAAGAGACAGGTAGAAAAGACATAATCTTGAGTGGCGGGTCATTCATGAATGTTAAGCTAAACGGGCTGGTATCCGACATCGCAAATGATTTGTTTGTGTTCCCAAGCTGTGGTGATGATAGTCTTGCACTTACCGCGGCCGGCGCAGCCTATTTTCAAGAGACTGGCAAGATGCCAGACAAGTTAGGGCCTGTTTATTTTGGTCCTGAACACAAGTTTGAACCAAACTCGCTTGATGAAAGACTTGTCAGGATAGACAAGACCCGAAGTCCTGAAAGAATAGCAGCAAAGCTTGTCGCAAACGGAAAGATTGTAGCACGCAGCTCAGGTAGAATGGAGTGGGGGGCACGGGCACTCGGCAATAGAAGCATAATGGCGAATGCGGCTGACCTGAAGGCTGTCTGGAGAATCAATAAGGCCATCAAAAAACGAGACTTTTGGATGCCATTTGCACCTAGTATATTGGAAGAATGGGTAGACCGATATTTTGAGCGAACAAGATATGCACCATACATGATTCTTGCATTTGAAACAAAAGAGCTGGCAAAAAAGCATATACCAGCCGGGCTACACCAAGGTGATATGACCGGCAGGCCACAGGCAGTCAGAAAGAGCTGGAACCCTGAATATTATGAAATACTCAAAGAATACAAACGAATAACTGGGATGGGTGGATTTCTCAACACCAGTTTTAATTTGCATGGTGATGCAATAGTGAACAGTCCAAAAGATGCAATTCATACACTTATTAATTCTGAGCTTGATTATGTTTTGATTGACAAATATCTGGTGAGTAAAAAATGATAGCAGCTATAATTCCGGCAAAGAATGAGGAAAAACATATCAGTGACGTAGTGAAACAAACCAAAAAATATGTTGACCTTGTTATGGTGATTGATGATGGCTCAGCTGATAACACAGCAGAGCTTGCCAGAGCAGCTGGAGCAAAGGTTGTCAAGCTATCTAAGAACATGGGAAAAGGATATGCGGTCAGGATAGGAGTCGAGCGAGCCGCAATGGAAAAAGCTGAGATTATTGTGTTGATTGATGGAGATGGACAACATAATCCAGACGACATACCTAAGCTGCTGAAAGATCTGGATGATGCAGATATCGTGTTTGGTCAAAGAAAGGGTGGAAAGATGCCGATAATAAAACGGTTCGGTAATTGGTTCCTTCAAAGGATGTTCGACTTATTATTTGGTTATTTCCTCGAAGACACACAATGTGGTTTCCGGGCCTTTAGAACAGTAATTATGCAAAAAATTATGTGGAAAAGCAAGGGATATTTTATGGATACCGAGATTGCGGCCAGAGCAGGCACAAACAAACTAAGAATAAACAAGACTGAAATTCCAATCGTTTATCATAACCCAATCAAAGGAACCGGGATACTTGATGGACTTGAAATCGGGGTGAAGATGCTTTGGTTAAGAACAAGACTATTACGTTCCTGATTCTTTTGGCACTAGTCAGCGGATTCAGTTATCACTATTTCTTTCTTGATGACGCGTTCATATCACTCAGGTATGCAGAAAATCTTGGTGAGCACGGTCAGCTGAGCTATAACCTCGGTGAGCGGACCGAAGGAATAACCAATATCGGATACACGCTTCTATTGTCAGTCCTTCATGCCTATGAAAACCCGCTGGTGTCTGTAAAGCTTTTGTCCTTGTTAGGTTTTATTGCATCTATTATACTGGTGTATAAAATCACAGATAATAAGGCGGTTGCAGCGTTGTTAGCAATTGACGGTTTTTATTCTGTTTGGGCAAGCGATGGACTCGAGACTTCGATATTCATCAGCCTACTCTTACTCGCATATTATCTAGCTGAGAAACAGAAGTTCAGCTGGTCGGGGACATTGCTTGGGATTTCAAGCTGGTTCAGGTTGGACGCATTAGTTTTTTCTATTCTCATGTTTGCAAAATACAAAGACAAAAAGCTGCTTTTGGCGCTGGTTCCGTTTGCATTACTCGAGCTCTTTCGACTCTGGTATTTTGGCGCATTGATTCCAAACACTTACTTTGCAAAGCTAGCATTCTATAATTTTCTGGTTCCGCTGTCAGAAAAACCAATTATGCTCTTGACCAAGCTTGGAATCTTGGCAGTGATTTATCCACTACCTATCCTAGGAATCATCAAAAAGCGCTTTGACCCAGTCACACTCTTCCCACTTGCGCTTCTACTCATCTATGGCTGGTCCCCTATTGGCGGACTCAGGTATATAGCATACGGAGTTCCGTTCTTGTTCTTTTATTTGAAACGAATTCCAAAAGCATATTTCGTTTATGTCTTGCTTTTGTCAGCTGGACTACATCTTTTCTTTGTCCAACAAAACACAGGTCTTGCTGTTTTCAAAGAAACTTCACTTGAGATAGCTGAACTAAACACAGAAAAATTACCAATTGCTATTGCTGATGCTGGACTTTTGGGATTTTATCAAAAAGACACAAGAGTCATAGACATACTTGGACTGAACACACATGAATCGGTCATCTATATAGCTAATCAAAATTTTCAGGGCTTATGTGAGTTTATTGATTCACAAAATCCGGCCTATGTGATTCTATCACAGGATGCTGTCAGTCTTGAAATCAGCAAGTGTATTAAGTGTGAACTGATTCAAACACGAAGTTATGCTCCGCTTGTCTATCCAAACGCGACGCTCAGAATCTTTAAGTGTTAATTATTTAATCGGTCTAGAATGCGTTTGCTGTGGACAAGGAACGCATGATATTACTCGGGATTTTGTTGATTGGTCTCTTGGTTCGGGCTCCATATGTTTTTCAGGAAAGTGTATGGAATGATGAAACCGTCTATATGTGGTTGGGTGACCAAATCCGAGAAAGTCCAAGTTTTTTGTTTTCAGAAAAAGTTGCTTATCACAGTTATGGTTATTTGATTGATATCTCAACAGCCACGCTCGGCCTGTTCATGAACTCATTCAGTGCATCAAGGCTTGCAACACTTGCGTTCTCGTTACTCGGTATCGGACTCGTGTATCTACTTGGAAAAGAGCTGACAAATCAATGGGGGGGTGCGGTGGCCGCCCTAATTGTAGCACTCAATCCACAACATGTGTTTTTCTCAGTCAGGTCGCTTACAGATGTCTATCTCGCAACCACGCTATGTCTGTTTGCATATGCAGCCACAAGTTTTGATGGTTCAAAAAGGTCAGGAATGTTGTTCGGCGCATCAGTAATATTGGCGATGATGTCAAG
>JAAOXV010000074.1 GCA_018220955.1 Candidatus Altarchaeota archaeon
CCGTCTTTTGTTGCAAAAACTGGTATTTGGTTTCCTTGATATTCGGTTGTTACTTGATAAACAGCTCCAAGATCAATCACAGAAACAAGGCTTGCTTCTGTTCCAGGCGATACAAGATTGTTGTTAAGATAACTAACCACAAGCTGGCCCGCCTCTGCTGGACTAATCTCAGTGCTTGAACCTGCAAAAAGTCTTGTTGCTAAAGAGTCACTAAACCCAAAACTAGATTCAGCTTGTGAATTGGTCTGCATTGAAGGTATCGGCACAAAGGCCGCCACAACAATGAGCGCAAATGCGATTGGCATCTTATAGGCATTCACAAATTGTCTGATTGGGTCTGTACTCCCTAACTTTGATTTCTTTACTATTTTTTTAACAGACTTCTTTGCCATAGGCTCAGAACTAACTCATATTTTATAACATTTGCCCTCCCATGCCTCTCAAGATTGAACCGGCACGATTGGAGGGAACATAATAGGCCCCTAAATCATCTCGCTTTTTATTGTCTCCCACTGCTATATTTGGGACAATATTGAGCTTTTTCAGTATAACTCGCTTCGCATTTCTAGGCTCATCCAAATAAGCCTGCGTCACCCAGTCGTCGGAATAGCCAACTATCTCGCCATTCACTATAATGAGTGATGGTGCATATATCTCTGGCTCAATGCCGCGCTTGAGCAAATAGTTTTCGATAACTGGTTTAAAATTATAGCTAAGCACGATTATCCTATACCCTTTTTGATTGAAAATTTTCATTAGATGAAGAACTGCTGACCGTTCTTTTAGCTTCTCACTAGTATCAAGCAGCTTACCCAGCTGAACACCTTTAAGTGCTTGAATCATTTTTCTGTGAAACACAGGTTTGTGAGTCAATTTTTCAAACAACCACCATATCGGAAGAGTGAAGAGCGCAGTTCTTTTCACAAGCCATTTGAACCTCGGAGTTCCACGCTCTTTTGTAAGAGTATTGTCAAAATCGAACACAACTATTTTCACAGCTGGTTTTGTATCACTCAATTAAAAACCTTATTAAGCCTGTCTGGGTCCGGCTATTGTGAGATTTGAAATAAGAGACCATGATGGGCTTGGTAGACTGGGTAAGCTCAGAATCAACCAAAAAAGAGTTGAGACTCCTGCATTTGTTCCAGTTATCCAACCAAGGCATCAAACCATTCCTGGCACAAAGCTTAGTAAGCTAGGTGTAGAAATGGTCATCACTAACGCGTATATCATACATCAGGACAGTGCTTTAAGTCAGCAAGCAAAAAACGGAATTCACAAATTTCTTGATTTTAATGGAGCTGTTATGACAGACTCAGGTGCATATCAGCTATTGATGTATGGCAAGGTTGATGTGACCAACCAAGAAATAATTGAGTTTCAAAAAAAGATTGGCACAGATATTGGGGTTATCCTGGATGTCCCACCTGGATTGGATTTACCAGAAAATCAGGTAGCTCAGCATGTGAAGACCACCATTACCAGGGCAAAAGAGGCCAAACAGCTTGACTGGGGAAATACTGAATTTGTTTATCCTGCTCATGGAGCACCCTATTGGAGCATACTGGAAAAAAGTATCAAAGCAGGGGAAAAGCTCGGCTATGGTTTGTTCGGACTTGGAGGTATCGTACCTAAGATGATGAATTATAGGTTTGATGAAGTAATACTAAGCCAGAAAATGCTCAAACAAAATTGGCTTGGTCCGGTTCATATGTTCGGGCTTGGCCATCCAATGCTAATCCCGCTGGCAGTCTTGTTTGGTGCAGATACATTTGACTCTGCATCTCATCATCTGTTCGCACAGGATGATCGGATAATTACTCAAAATGGAACGCGAAAGCTTGAGGAAACTGAGTTTCTAGCTGGTATTGATGTATCTGAGCTAAAACAGCTAGGCGGGCGAGAGCGAAGAGAAGCACTTGCAGAATACAATCTAATCCAGATACTTGATGAAGTCGAACGAGTCAAACAAGCCATAATCGACGGGCGGTTATGGGAATACACTCACCAGAGCGTGATGGCTCATCCAAATCTGATGGAAGCTTTTATCCAGGGTCTACAAGACAGACCCTTCAAAAAAACCGAACCAGCAGTCAAAAGAAAAGCTTTCTTTTACCAAACAGAACTAAGTCTTGAGCGGGAGGAGGTCGTCAGGCATTTTGAAAAGCTTGACAGGATTCTGCCTGACACTGTCAGGGTTGTTGATATTGATGATTTCGGAGCTGGAAAATGTGTAGTCCATCCTGTGTTTGGCCTTATCCCTTGGGAGATCAGAACAGTCTATCCATTAATGCAAAACGAGTTTCCAAACTCAGTTTGTGTTTTGAAAACTACAAAGAATCGTTTGGCTGAGCTTCTGAAAAACAGAACAACAAAATCAAGCACAAAATCCGGCCTATTACCAAAACACGAAAAGATAATGCCTATACCAGAAAAGGCCAGCTTTGAAAAAGAGATGGAAATGCGATTCAAGTATCAGTTTGGCAAAAAGGCTAAAGGGATTTTCAAGGGTGTTCGACCAGTCTATTCTAGAACTGGAAGGTTAAGCGAGCTAAGACATAAGCGAGATTTGTTTGCGGTAATAAGGGCAAGAGACGGATGGATAATACCAAAAGAATTGATGTTTGACAGAATGCCAAACATAAAGTGGATTGATGTTGAAGAGAGCCTGAAAGGTAAGAGCAGTATACTGACACCTGGAATCAAAGGCTATAGCAAAAATATCCTGGCAAAAGACTTTGTCGAGATTAGGAATGGCAAGAAGCGGGTCGGACTTGGAATCGCCAGACTCGGCAGTGCAGAACTTGGACTGCTTGGTGGAGTGGGAGTCCAGATAGAGTTCTGGTCAGTTACTCATACCTAAGCGCTTCTACCGGTTGTAGTCGGGATGCCCATCTAGCAGGGAAAAGTCCTGACAAAATACCTATGACAAAAGAAAGTCCAGCAGATATCAGGAAAAGTCCAGGAGTTATTATGGGTTGGAGTGCCTTTATTCCCTGTGTTGCTGCAAAATATGAAAACAATTCCGCAATTCCATAACCGAATATAACTCCGGATGTGCCGCCAACTAAACCAAGAAAGCCAGCCTCTATCAAAAAAAGCTGGAGAATCTGGTTATTCTTGGCTCCAATTGATTTCATGATTCCAATCTCTCTTGTTCTTTCAAGCACTGACACATACATAGTATTGGCCACACCAATACTGCCAACAAGTATACTGATTGAAGCAACTGCAAGAAAGACTGCACTGACAGCGCCAAGGATTTGATTAACCATTTCAAGCATGCTCTCAGGAGTCATTACATCAAAATCTTCCCTACCTCTGGCCCGCTCAAGCACCTGCGCCACCCGTTCAGGTTTCATCTCAGATACTTTTGCAAAAAATATCATATATTCTCCATAATTATCTGTGATATCCCAAAGCGCTTCGGCGCTCATTATAATGCTGTTATCGTCTTCTGGATTTCCTACTTCAGCAATAATTCCAGATACTCTGAATTTCTTGCCATCTATAAGTATCTGACTTCCAGGCGAAAGCTTGTTGTCTTTTGCAATAAGATAACCAATCACTATCTTGCCAAGCTCGGCATCATCAATAAACCTCCCTCGCTCTATCTTGAAATTTTGCATATCCCTAAATATCTCATCCATCTCAGCTCCACCCATTCCCATCACTGATCGATATTGCTCATCGCCCTTTATTTCGACTGGCAGGACTGCTGTACCCATTCCAGCAGCCAGATTGACAAAGGGTAGTCTCTGTATGAGTTCCAAATTATCATCTGTTAGCGGTTCAGACATCCCGCCACCCATCTGAAACTTAGGCATGATAATCAACATATCACTGCCCATCTGCTCAAGCTCGTCTGTTATGTATGCACTCATACCTGCATTCAAGCTGACCAGACTGAAAACAAGCGCAACACCTATGGCAATTCCAAGCGTAGTTAGAATACTCCGCAATCTCCTCTGCATAACAAACTTAATTGCTAGCTTTGCGACGTTTAACATACCACACCCCCACGCCAGCTAGGATTAAAATAAACCACCAACCCATCGAGTTCTTTTGGACATAATGAAAATCATAAGCCAATATATCATCCACTCTAACTCCTCCATGGGTAAATGAAATCTTGATATTGACAGAAACTGGATTTTTATGAGGAATGAATGTAAGGTCAGCAGAGTCATAATCTCCTGGTTCAAGATCACCAATAAAGGTTCCTTCCTTGATTTTGCTATAATTACCATCAATCAGTCTGACAGATACTGCCTTCATTGACTCGCTTCCTTCATTAGCTATCATCACTTCAAGTGATGCTTCTGTGGTTTCAAAGCTAGGGGTAAAGAAAACTTCGTATCCGCCTGGTCCAATTATATCAATTGGAATTGACCTTATATGGTCACCAACAGATACGTTCATCTGATAAGAACCAGGGTCACAAGTACCTTTCACCCTAAAAACCACATCGCCTTCCTGGAATTCCTCAAAATACCGTTCTGTGTTGCCCTCAATACAAGAAGAATGGAGTGATATTTTTGTGCTATACAGTTTTTCTGGCGCGGTTATATGCAAAGTCAGGTTGCTGAATCCGCCTGATGGAATATCTGAGTCACCAGTCACATCAATCGGCGCCTCCTCTACTCTGAGCCCAAGCGTGAATGATTGAGTCACACTCGAGTTGCCAGCAATGTATTGAACTATCACAGGAATTTCTTGATACCCTGACGAGCCAAAATGAAACTGAATCGGAAACTCAGCAGGCAGCGAGTCTGCATAAAGTATGTTTGAGCCAACAATTGAGCCGGTAAGAGTCACCCACACATCTTTACCAGTCCCACCCAATCTCAAGACTGCATCGTCATACCCTGTGTATATGACTGACTTTGATAGAGTCGGTAAAAGTGATTGTTTTTTCTCAAACTTGACTGGCACAACCCATTCATCTGCGCCTTTTCTTATCTTTAAGTCCAAAAGTCCTGGTTCACCTGATCTCACAATCAAAGTAATTTGTTTACAATCTGGGACAAGCGTAGTTCCTGCAAAGTCTTTCTGCACGCTTGTCTGGCTGACAGTGAATCCTTGTGGAGTAAAGTAAAATTTGGCAAATTCGCTTGTCTGTGAACAAAAAGTAACATAAAGCACCCCTTGGTCTTCAAGTGTAGTTGGAGAAGTATAATGAGATGAAAGACTTATCGCAAAAATCGGCAAAAATAGAAACGCAAGGATTAGTGTTTTCATATTCATTTTTTGTTCCTCTGTTTTTTAACCTTTTTCTTAAGCAGTTTTGTGATTGCACCGTCCCGTAGCTTTACAATCCTGTCTGCAAAGACTTCGTGTTCAGAATTATGTGTAACCACCACGACTGCCTTACCCTTATCGGCCAGACCGCGAAGAACATTCATTACCTGCTCGCCGGTCTTAGAATCCAGATTACCTGTCGGCTCATCTGCCACAATCAGTTTTGGGTCATTTATCAAAGCGCGCGCAATTGCGACCCTTTGCTTTTCTCCTCCACTTAGCTGAGACGGTAAATGCTTCAGACGCTTGTGTATTCCTAATGACTCAGCTATACTATCAATACTGGTCTTATCAATTTCACCGCTGAACACAGCCGGTAGAAGTATGTTCTCTTCAGCTGTAAGATATGGCGAAAGCCCGAATTCTTGAAATACAAAACCAATAAACTTTGAGCGAAGAGCTGCTCGCTTGTCATCTAGGTCAGATACTGGTTTTCCCATTATGCGAATTTTACCTTTAGTAGGGATATCGAGTAGGCCTATCATATGAAGAAGTGTAGATTTGCCAGATCCGCTCGGACCCATTATCATCAAGAGTTCAGAATCTTTTATTGCCAGGTCTATATCACAAAGTGCCTTGACCCTCGGGTATTCCTTACAAACATCCAGCAGTTCCAGCACTTCCAAGCCAATCCCTCTCTATACGCCCAATGCAGATATTATAAATCAGGAGGTTCCATTTGTTCTGAACCTCCACTTGTGTGGACAGGAGTCCACCACAGTGGGCAAGCCCCGGTGCCTGTACCGGGGAAGCGGCCCCGGTAGCCTAGTGGTTTAGGGCGGCTGCCTCGTAATCCAA
>JAAOXV010000075.1 GCA_018220955.1 Candidatus Altarchaeota archaeon
CATTAATCCATATCAAGAAACCAGATTCCTGGCATCAAAAAAGATAAGCGAAATCCACAAGGAGTTTGACAAGCTTGAGTCGGGCAAGGAGACTGATAAAAAAGAACAGATAGCTGGTAGGATTTTCTCTATCAGGACGCATGGTGGCGTGGCATTTGTTGATATCAAGGATATGACTGGCAAGCTTCAGTTGATGTTCAGAAAAGACAAGGGAGCTGATGCATTCGAATTTCTAGAGAACTATCTTGACGACGGAGACATAATTGGCATAACCGGTCAGGTTGTAAAAACCAGGCGCGGAGAGTTAAGTTTGTTTGTAAAAGAAATTAAGCTTTTGTCAAAAGCGCTTAGGCCAATTCCACACGAGTGGCATGGAGTCAAGGATGTTGAAATTAGGTATAGACAAAGATATCTTGACCTAGCCATCAACAGCAATGTAAGAAAAAAGTTTGAGCAGATTAGTAAGATGACCCAGGGAATGCGGGCTTATCTGGACTCACATGAATTTCTGGAAGTTTCAACACCCGAGCTTCAGCCCATTTATGGCGGCGCATTTGCTCTACCATTCAAGACTCATCATAACTATCTGAAACAGGAAATGTTTTTGCGAGTTGCGCCAGAACTTTATCTGAAACGCCTACTAGTCGGTGGGTTTGAACGAGTCTATGAAATCGGTGCCTGCTTTAGGAACGAGTCAGTTGATACCAAACACAATCCAGAGTTTGTTCAGCTTGAAGCATATCAGGCATATGTTGATTTTGAAGATATCATGAAGCTGACAGAACATATCGTGTCGGCCGGTATCAAAGCGGCACTTGGAAAGACTGAGTTGGAATATCAAGGACACTTGATAAATGTTAAACCAAGCTGGAAGAGGATGAGCATGCTAGATGCAATAAAAAAATATGGTAAGCTGGACCTCAGCTCAATGGGAGACAAGGAGATACTGGAGCTGGCGAAAGAGCACAATATCAAGGCAATCCGAATCGGCGATGTTATTGAGGATTTGTTCAGCTTGTTTGCAGAGCCAAAGTTGATTCAACCAACCTTTATCACTGAGTTTCCTTCTGACATCAGTCCACTGGCCAAGAAATTTCCGGAAAGACCAAAGTTCGCACAGAGATTTGAGTTCTATATAGCTGGAACCGAGTGTGGTAATGGGTTTAGTGAGCTGAACAACCCAATTGAACAGTTTGCCAGATTCAAGGAAGAGGAAGAGCTAAGGAAAAAGAAAAAAATAAAAGAGTTGGAGTATATGCCAATGGACAAAGACTATGTGCGTGCGCTTGAATACGGTATGCCACCAGCCGGAGGGGTTGGTATCGGCATCGGTCGTGTTGCAAGATTAATCACCAACAGTCCAAGTCTAAAAGAAGCTATTCTATTTCCGACTGTCGCAAGTGTGGATAAAATCAAAACAGTTGCTGAACTTCATCCTGATATGCTCAAGCTCTTTGAATAATCCAATTCGTTGGATAAATCCAACTCGTTGGATAAATGGTTATAAGATACTGTCAGTCATAGAATCGTGGAGAAATTCGTAAAGTTATTGAAGTCTGGGAGGGTCATAGCCTTTCCAACCGAAACAGCCTATGGTCTTGGTGGAGATGCAACCCTGCCAAGTGTGGTTGAAAAGATTGCTAAGCTAAAAGGCAGAGCATCAGAAAAACCATTTCCAGTCATAGTTGATTCAATTAAAACTATCCAAAAATACGCAGAGCTTGATGAGCTAGCTATCTTTTTGTCAGCACGTTTTCATCCTGGCCCGCTCACAATTGTGGTACCGTCCAAGCTAGCGCATTTCAAACAAGGAATCGGATTTCGCATCAGTAGCTCAGAGATAGCGAACAAGCTAGCAGCTGGGCTAGGAAAACCCATAATCGCAAGCTCGGCCAATCCAGCAGGTGGGAAAACGTCGTACAGTGCAGCTGAAGTCAAAAAACTGTTTCCAGAGCTTGAGGTGATAGACCAAGGTAAGCTGGCTGAAAACAAAGTATCAACTGTTGTTAAGGGCCGGCAAATAGTCAGAACAGGAGCATTTGGGGTTGAGCTTGTTCAAGCAATGATTATAGGTTTTGATGCACTACAAAAAGCAAGGCCTGATACCCAAAAGAAAAAAGAAGTCAAGGAAATAGCTGAACAGGTATTGTCAATAGTGAAAAAACATCACTCAGATACTATAATCGGTGGCAGCGTGGCAAAAGATACCTTCCTACAAGACCTCAGAGATATTGACCTATTCTTGATGTTCAATCCAGCTGATAAGCTGGAAGACAAGCTAGACCTACTCAAGAAAATCGCTGGCAAG
>JAAOXV010000076.1 GCA_018220955.1 Candidatus Altarchaeota archaeon
ATTATATTGTTATTGAAAGAGTGATGCCTTCAAAACACTCATATCCCATCCCACCACAATTACACCAAAACCAACCTCAAAAACCAATCAGCTCACCACATCGTATTACAAGTTTCTTTTTCCTTTATCCCTGTAGTCGGGTCATCATCAAACGGGAAGTTAATCCAGAAACCCGATGTAAAAAGTATTATATACCTCTCTAAAACAATAACATTATGAGAAATACACTAGTATACTCGGTTCTGTTTATGCTGATAATGTCACCGTTCGCGGTTGCACAAAACCAGCTACCTGACCCGGGCATACTTCCAGACAGCCCGCTCTATGGTTTCAAAAAAGTGTTTGAGTCTTTTGGGACAATATTCACTTTTGGTGACGAGGCCAAGGTCGAGAGGAGCTTAGAGCTTGCAGAAAAAAGATTGGCTGAGATAGATGCCATGGCAACAAAAGGCAAGCCGGAATTTGTTTCCGAGCTTTCAAAAGACTATGAGGCCGAAGTCAACAAGGCCATTAGCAGGGCAGAGAACGCAGAACAGGCAATGGATAGGGAACAGCTATTGGCAAGGGTTTCTGAAGCAACAACAAAGCACTTGAGCGTGCTTGATGATGTGCTGTCAAGAGTTCCAGAACAAGCCAAAGCCAGTATTATTACTGCAAAAGAAAAATCAATGACAGGGAACATAAAGGCAATTGAGTCACTTAGCAAAGAGAACCCCGAGCAAGCAAAAGAACTTATTGAACAAAACAAAGAAGCATTTGGCGACACTCAGGCACAGGAAAAATATGAAGAGCTTGAGGAAAAAATACCTGAGATACCTGAAACAAGGGATATAGAAACAACAGACACAACAGATGACACAGAAGCAGGAACCGGAGATGAATCTGGAGACAACTTCAGGCTCTTGATCTCAGATGCGCCTGCAGATATCGGCGACTTCGATTATCTTATAGTGCATCTTTCAAAGACCAGAATATTCCGCATTGATGGCGGTGAATCCGGGTTTGAAGAAAAAGAGATAGATGCGTCGGTCGACTTGACCAAACTGGTTGGTGAGGCGTCTGCTGAGGTTCTGTCTACAGAGCTTGAACCAGGAAGATACAGCAAGATCGAGCTTTATGTCAGTTCTGTTGATGCAAAAGCAGGGAACAGCACAGCCAATGTGATGGTTCCAAGCAACAAGCTTCAGATAGTTAACAGCTTTGAAGTCTTAGAGAACGAAACCACAACCTTTGTCTTTGATATAAATGTCGTTAGAAAAGGTCTGGGCAATGAATACAACCTGATTCCTGTAATAAGCAAGAGCGGTGTTGTTGGCAAAGACCTTGGTGAAAACGAGGTTGAGGAAGTCGAACCCACAGAATGCAACGAAGATGTTGCTTGCGACGAAGGCTATGAATGTGTGAATGGCGAATGCGAAGAAATAGAAAATGAACAAGAGGAAACAGAGACCCCTGAATGTAGTGAGGAAATCTCATGCAGTGAAGGATATGAGTGCATTAATGGAGACTGCGAGGTAATAGAAGGAGAATCGGAGATGCCAGAAAACACAACAGAAATACCTGAAAACCAAACAATTCCAAATGGAACGGTTGCTTAGCAACCTCTTTCCTTTATTTTAATAAATCATTTGGACACATGGTTGTGTGGCATTGAAACACTATAGGGCGGTTAGGGACGGTCTAAAGAAACCAAACTAAAAAACTCAGTCAGAGATGATTATACATTTTCAAAACCCATAAAACCACATGGCCCATTAACCTGTATGATAACCCGAGAACTCAAATATTATTCACCCAAAAAGATAAGAAGCACACTCAGGTCAGCCAAGGCCAAGCTGATAGACAGGCGGACCGAAACAGACACTTGTTTCAGCCATTATCTTAAGCTCAAGAAAACGAACGGTGAGCTGTTTCTTGTAAACGCCACACCAATGAAGGCCTGGTTCAGCTATGAGGTCTCAAAAATAAGTGAAAAGCAGAGAGAGTTTCTATTTTCCCAGCTCAGTGTTATGTGTAAGCTAGATAAAAAGGTAGTTGAGTATGAGCTCGATAACCACACAATTCAGCTCCAGGACATCGAAGATTTAGGCGAGTTCGTCTTGATACAAGGCCTAAAACCAGAAAGAGTGGCACGCCTATTGGGTCTGAGCGGAGCAATCAACCGAACCTTTGCAGAACTAAAGACTAGAAAAACCCCTCAAAAAGCATAGCAAGTATAGCTATGAAAATCCCGCCAGCAGCAAATATCAGCCCAGTCTTTACAAAATTCTCTTTCATTATTCTAGACAGATAAACCCCGAGCAGGAACAGGCAGCTGAGTGAAAGAGAAACAGATACAAGTATGGCGGTCTTATACTGAAGAGTTCCGATATGTGCTAGCAAAAAAGGAAAGAGCGGAATAATAGCCCCAAGAAACGGTGAAATCGCGTCTATGATAGCTAGCTCAATTATCTTGTTTTTAGCGTCTTTCTCAATATAACTCCCATTCAGGTCTCTGAGCAGTTGTCGCTCCAGACTCCTGATTTGAGCCGTCCTCTCGGCCCGCTCTGTCATAAAAGCCCCCCAGAACCCGCTCACCATGATAGCCAAGCTGGCACCAAACCCGGCCTTGAAAATAGCTAGCGGATTACCAATCGCAATAGCTCCACCAAGCACAATGCCCATGGCAGTCATAACACCGTCAAACGCATTCATTACAAAATATCGCCTTGCGATTGGCCCCATTACATCTCCTCAAGTGTCAAGACATGCTCAATCATGCTCTTGCCAGCTACCACTTCATCAATTGAGTGTATGGCTGCACCAAACTTCTCAATCAGCTCAAAAATCTCTTTGTCATTGATATTAACGCCTTGCACAGTTATCTTCACATTCTCGACTTTCCGGTCTATCTCCTTTATGCTGATGTTAATCCCTTCCACATCTTCACGGTTGGATAGCACTTTGGCCATATCAATTATAGATGGCTCTTGTGGTTTTATCACATCTAGTACCAAGCGTCTGAGTCCTGACATCTTAATCCTCTGTCTCCTACCCTTTAATTAACTTTTCGGCTATAGACCCTACAATCTCAGCGACCTGCTGCTTGTCAAACCTACCTGTATCAAGCACCAAGTCATAGACACTCAAGTCCCACATATCTATTTTGTAGACTTGCTTGAACTCTTGTGCATCTATTTTGTCACGCGACTCAATATACTCTGTCGCCTCTTTTAGCTCTTTTCCTTCTCTATTAGCGAGCCGGGCTGCCCTGACAGCCACGCTGGCTTTGACAAAAATCTTGAATGCCTTATCGCCTGCCATCCAACCAGCCAACCGACCCTCGAGTATCCAGCCACCCTCAGCTGCCTTTTGCTTGGTCAGTTCATCTGCCTCTTTGTGCATAGCTGGCGTGGCCTGCTTCATCATCTCAGCTATGTCTATGCCCAGCTCAGCTGCCTTCTCACGAAAATAATCCTTGCCGACCGACCAGTATTTTAGACCAAGCTTGTCCACAAGTGCTTTTGACAGGCTAGTTTTACCAGCACCAGACATACCACTAACTGTTATTGATATCATTCACTTACCCCACTAGCTGGCGGTAGAATCACAAAGGTCTTAGTTTCTCCATTATCAACTACCTTAGTTACCTGACCTGGTATTCCGAGTCCGTCAAAGAACCAGAGCCTTGCAAACACAGAATGCATAGGCTGATAGTCTCCACCGAACACGGTGTTTGAGTAGAAAAACAGAGCAGTATCATTCAAAACTTGATAGTCTTGGAACGCCTCTGATTTGCACCACCCGTCTGGTTGGCAGAAATATACTTGATTATTCAGCACGCCGGCATACTCGCCGACTATCCCTTGCCAAACAACACCTTGATTGGTCTGTGTACCAAGCAACAGATTAACCTGGTCACCAATCGGCACGACCAGCACAGCCACTGGCCCATATCCTTGGATATAGCCGCCATAAACATCAACCACGCCAAAGTTAGTTGGTTGTTTACCATAATAATTAAACTGGTAGAGCACATCAGAAATTCCACCGAGTGTTGAATAGGCCCAATATTTTGGAATCAGCTGACTGTCTATAGTCACAACCGACAAGTTCCAGCCCCACAGCCAGTCTGTAGCATTCTGCATATCATCAGTTGCCAGGAAATGACCGGAGTTCCAATTGAGAATATATCCAGGCCCAACATTTCCTCCGTCCCCCAAGCTTGTCCGATTTGATAATGTCTGTATCCAATACCCATAGTCCCACCAGGTCACCAGCACCTCATCAGCTGGCAGGTTAAACCCTGCCCATTTCATATTTTCATACCAAGTAGTAGTCAGTGAAGAACCGGAATATTTGGCAGCCGCAAAAGTCGGTTGAGCACTGAAATAAAAGCCAGTAACAAACAGCAGTATCCCAGTGGCTACAAGCGCTTTATCCTTATTCTCCATCAACAGCTTGGTTGCATATGACCCAGCTAACGCAATGGCTGGCGCAGCTATGACAAACAAACGGATAGCCGAAAAGGCCGCATAGAGTAGAAAAATATAGATTGAACCAAGCAGAACCTCTTTATCATTTTCACCTTTGAAATAAAAATATATGAGTGGCAGTGACAGGAAAAAGAACATTCCAAACTGTTGCCAGAACGTGTTGTTGTTCAGCTGCCAGGTCCAGGTCGGCCGCTGGTTTTCTGCGACTGTCTGATAGTGCGTTACTGCACCTGCACGCGCGACTGGACTCTGGATAAGTGAATAAATGGTTTCTTGAATACGAAATCCGTCACCAAAAAAGACAAATGACATACCTATTGTCAAAGCAACTCCGAGTCCGGTTGCAATAAGCAATCTGTTTTTGCCATATTTTTTGAATCGTTTGTTTTTGTAAACCGCCCAGGCAAGAAGCATAAGTCCAGCAATACCGATGATAAAGAGCGAAACAGGGTCTACCCAAAACCGTTGGTATCTTGGCACAAAATAGTGCATACCACAGTATATCAGCAACACCATTGCATAATTTGGTAAATTCTTAATTTTCTCATTCCAGGTTGTCATGAGCATGAATGGGATAAGCGCGAGTACATACAGAACCTTGCCGCCCCACACAGTTGCAATCAGGCCAAGCGAAACACCAGACAGAACTGCGTACTGCCATTCTCGTGTCTCAACCAGCCGGATAAAGAAATACCATCCTAGAAAACCAACAAACATTGCCAGAGCTTCTTTGTCTGCAAAACCTTGACTGGTTCTGTATAAGTATGCCATGATAACCGCAAGCGCGATTGGTGGCAGACCAGCCATTCCGAATCGACGTCCAATATATCCCATCACAATCAGACTGAGTATACCGAACATAGCTGGATACCACTTGGCCGCAAACTTCACATCACCAGACAGCTTACCCAGATAAGCAATCGTATACGGCAGTGCCGGCGTCAGCTCTTCTGATTCCCAGCCATATGGATAATACCTGAGACTATCTGGTCCAGGCCAGCCACCATCTGTGACAATCGTGTCTGCCATTCGCCAGAACAGGAACGGGTCAAAGGCCTTGATAT
The DNA here is from genome assembly GCA_018220955.1 of Candidatus Altarchaeota archaeon. GTDB lineage: Archaea > SpSt-1190 > SpSt-1190 > SpSt-1190 > SpSt-1190 > JAAOXV01. Next base: position 5,540 of record JAAOXV010000076.1, read on the forward strand.
ACGAATCCTCCAGCCCTTGGTATCTTAGAAAAATTCCGATAACGAGCGCGACCCCAACAAGCAATGCCGCATCCCAAACCTTTCTCATTATTCAGGCAGTTCTCGGGCGTTTATAAATTCTCTTTATGACAATGGTTAATTAGCTATACTGAGAGTTTGTAATGTGCAACTCATTATATCAGAAAAACCAAAGGCAGCCAGAAAGATAGCTGAGGCGCTTGGCAGAGTGAGAACACAGAAGGGCGGTCAGAGTTATTATTATGAGGTTGATGATGGCAGTATCATAGTTGCTCCAGCGGTTGGACATGTGTTCGGACTGGTTTCAAAACAAAAGAGCTGGGGATATCCTGTTTTTGATATAGAGTGGCGGCCGAAGAGTGAACAAAAAGGGTTTGAGTATGTAAAATCATATATCGCTAACCTGAAAAAGCTCGGAAAGCAGGCAAGCGAGATTATCATAGCCACCGACTATGATATTGAAGGTTCTGTGATTGGACACAATATAGTCAAGCTGGCGATAGGTAAAAAACCATTGAAACGAATGAAGTTCTCAACACTGACTGACCAAGAGCTTAGTCGGGCATATGAGGCAGCGCATCCGCTAAACAAGTTTGAACAAGGAATGGTCTGGGCCGGACTGACACGACACTATATGGATTGGTATTGGGGGATTAATATGTCCCGGGCCTTGAGCCAGGCCATCAGCAAACCCGGACAGTTCAGGGCTTTGTCGACCGGTCGCGTCCAAGGACCAACACTCAAACTTCTTGTAGACCGGGAAAGAGAGATAAACGCATTTTCATCAAATTTCTTTTTCCAGCTGCAGCTGCGTATAGGCGAGCTTGTAGCCAAAGGAGCTAAATTAGAAGACACGGAGAAAGCACTTGAGCTATTCAAACAGGCTGAGCGACCGGCGATAGTGACTTTACTAGAAAAAACTCGGTTTGATGTTCCACCACCACCACCGTTCAACCTGACCGACCTGCAATCAGAAGCATCACGAGCATTCAAGTACACACCAAAAAGAACACAAAAGATAGCTCAAACTTTGTATGAAGGGGGTTTTATCAGTTATCCAAGAACATCGAGTCAGAAGATTCCAAAAGAGATTGACACAGATAAGATACTTGCCGCTCTAGTGAAAAGATATCCCATCGCAAAACAGTTGATTGGGAAAAAGCTAACACAAGGAAAAAAGGAAGATCCTGCTCACCCGGCCATACATCCGACCGGTGAACTTCCGCCTGAGCTTGAACCAGACGAACAGAAACTGTATGACCTAATCACTAGGCGATTCTTAGCTTCGTTTGGTGAAAAAGCTGTTCGCGAATCTGTCAAGGCGATTCTAGATTTGAAAGGAGTTGAGTTTGTGTTAGAAGGCAGAAAAACCATAGTCCCGGGTTGGATAACCATCTACAAATATGCAAAGCTGGAAGAGAAAGAGCTACCTAAGATGGAAAAACAAAAAGAGCTGAAAATAGATGCGATTGAGCTGGTTAGAGAGCAGACAAGACCACCAAAAAGGTATACCGAAGCAGGTCTGCTGAAAACAATGGACCGGCTCAATATAGGGACTAAGGCGACCCGCGCTAATATTATCCAGACCCTGTTTGACAGAAAATACGTTACTGGCAAAAGTATCGAGGTAACTTCGCTTGGTGAAGAGGTTGTGAGTCTGCTAGAGAAAAACGCAGCTAGCATTTTATC
>JAAOXV010000016.1 GCA_018220955.1 Candidatus Altarchaeota archaeon
GGCAATAACAGGAGTACTATTTTCAATAAGTGCAAGCGTGCCATGCTTTAGCTCACCAGCTGGGAACGCCTCTGCGTGAATATATGAAATTTCTTTTAGCTTTAGAGCTGCCTCCATGGCTGTGACAACCGAGGACCCACGCCCGATATAGAATATGTTTTTATGGTCCTTGAGCTTGACAGCCAGCTTTCTCATGTCATTTTCTAGCTTGAGTGACTGCTTGACCCGTTTTTCTATGCTGGAGTCTAACAGGCCAAGCGAGCCGTATAATGCCGCCAACTGACTGGTGAACGTTTTTGTTGCGGCCACACCTATCTCTTGTCCAGCACAGGTATTGAATGAAAAGTCTGCCAGCCGCGTCAAGCTCGAACCTGGGATGTTGACAAGTCCGTAAATCGGCGCACCAAGCTTAGCTGCATGCCTAACCGCTTCAAGCGTATCAGCTGTCTCACCGCTCTGACTAATGGCCAAAAGAGGGCCATGTTTGTAAAGACTAGGAAATTCAGAAGCCAGCTGAAGTTCGACCGGCAGTTCTGCTGCATACTTGAACGCCAGAGCTGCATGATAGGAAGTCCCGGCCGCTGTGATATTGAGATGGTCAAGCTCAGCCAGCTTTTCAGAGAAGCCAGCTACTCCCTTATCCATAAGAGTATTCTTAATCGCAGCTGGTTGGTCGTGAATCTCTTTTAGCATAAAGTGCGGAAAACCGTTTTTGTCAACTATGCCTGGATTCCAGCTGATTTTCTCTTGTCTCAGCTCACCTCTAAGCATCTTAGCTCCACCAGCTTGTAACAGGGCTGCTTCACCATCATTTAGGAACGCGACCGAGTTAGTCTGGTCAATAAATGCAAACACATCGCTGGCAGCATATACTCCGGTTCTGTCAAAACCCAACACAAGCGGGCTCTTATTTCTTGCAACCAATATACCCGACATCCCTTCAACAACCGCAGAAATCGCATAGCTTCCGCTGAGTCTGTCAATCGCGGCCAGAAATGCTTGTTCTATTCCAAGATCCATATTTTCCTCAATCAGATGAGCTATAACTTCTGTGTCTGTCTCTGACCGGAATACATGACCGGTCTGCTTTAGCTCTTTCCTAAGCTCAAGATAGTTTTCTATAATACCATTATGAACAACTGCAATATTCCCTACACAGTCTATATGTGGATGTGCGTTCCTTTGTGACACGCCGCCATGCGTGGCCCAACGAGTATGACCAATTCCAATCTTACCTGACACGCCGTTTTCAAGCTGGTCAATCGTGCCAACAGTTTTTTCCACCACAAGCTGTGGACTCATCACAGCAAGGCCAGTCGAGTCATATCCTCTATACTCCAATCGCTTGAGTCCAGACTGAAGAATTTTGGACACGTCTTGCTCACCAACATAGCCGATAATTCCACACACAGTTCAAACAAGGCAGGAAGCTATAAAACCATTCTTGAAACTGCATTTTTCAAAGGAATTAAAGTTATAAGTTAATTTTGTTAATTTAACAAAGTTAATTCATAATTTATCATATAAATCTTCTTGTGTTTTTGAAACATGAAATTACTCACAACCATCAAAGAAAGTGATGTCATTCTGGGCTCCACAGACAAGCAAAAAGAACTCAAACCAAGACAGGCTGCCAGAGCCGTGGTAATCAGAAATGACAACAAGATTGCGCTTTTGTATGTATCAAAAAATCGGTATTACAAACTGCCAGGTGGAGGTGTTGAACCAGGAGAGGAAATCATTGAGGGTCTTGAACGAGAAATCATAGAGGAAACTGGATGCAAGGTCAAAGTTATTGGTAAGCTCGGAAAAACCATCGAGCTGAGAAACAGGTATCATCAGATTCAGACCTCATTTTGTTTTCTAACACAAGTCATAGAACAAGACAAACCAAACTTCACTGGATTGGAAAAGTCAGAAGGCTTTGAGCTAAAGTGGGTTGAGATAGACAAGGCAATCGAGCTCATAGAAAACTCAGATCCGTTCGGATATATAGGAAAATTCATAAAAATCAGGGACGCCCTGTTTTTGAGAACAGCTGCAAAAATGATTGATATTTAAATTTCCTAAGCTGAAATGAATATGACCGACTGTGTGTTCTGCAAAATAATAGATGGTAGCATTCCGAGCTTCAAGTTTTGGGAGAACCAGGACTTTATTGCAATACTTGACATCCAGCCAAACACATCTGGGATGACACTCATAATACCAAAGACACATTATGACTCCTATGTATTTGACATGCCGACAAACATTTATGAAAAATTCTTGGTGGCGGCCCGAGAAGTCAGCAAGCTGCTCGACACCAAACTAGGAACAAGAAGGACCGCGATGGTGATGGAAGGGATGGGAGTAAACCACGCACATATCAAACTCTATCCAATGCACGGACTAACCGACAAATTTAAGCCAAGCGAACAGCAAGGCGTGTTCTTTGACAACTATCCTGGATATATCACCACCAAGCTCGGACCCAAGGCAGACATGGATAAGCTATCTAAGCTGGCAAAAAAGCTGAGGGGATAATATGATAGAGGTTGAACTCAGAAGCTTTCTTGATAACGCCCAGTATAAACGACTGCTTGAATTTTTCAAAAAAAACGCTAAGCTGGTAAAAGAGGATGACCAGGAAACTCATTATTTAGACGGTCCGGTCGATTTACGGATACAGAAAAACCGGTTTTTTTCGAAAATATGGATGAAAAAAGGTAAGATGCACGATGATGCCAGGCACGAGATAGAGCTTAAGCTAGATAAGGATGATTTCAACAAGCTGGAAAAATTATTCAGCTCACTTGGGTACAAGACACGAATCAAATGGTTCAGGCACAGAAAACAGTTCAGCTGGCGAGGCGTGACAGTCTGCCTAGACGACACTCGTGGTTATGGTAAGATTCTCGAGCTTGAGCGACTATGCTCAGAATCTGATGAACTGACTGCCAGAAAAGAGCTGGCAGGGTTGATGGCTAATCTAGAGATTGAGCCAAGCTCGAAACAAGAATTTGAAACAAAATTCAAAGAATATGAAAAAAGCTGGCAAGACTAATTTTGTTTGTCGGATTCAGCTGGCTCGGTCGACTCAGCTGGTTCTTGGGCTGGCTGAGCCTCTTGACTTGCTTCCTGAGCTGGTTGGGTTTGTTCAGCTGGCTGAGTCTGTTCGGATTCACCACCCTGAACTGCTTCACCTCCCTCAGCTGTCTCACCAGCCGGTCCTTGACCAGCTTTTTTTGGCAAGCTTATATCTGGCAGAGTCAGCTTAATTCTAAGCTTCTCAAACCTCTCAAACCCTTTTCTTTCTACAAGCAGTTCAGTCATAGCAGCAAACGGGATAACAATCGAAATCACAATCGGAATAGTCCAAAGGGTTATGCGGGTATTGGTGGCCAGGTAAATCAGAAAAAGGTTCTCAATAGTCCAAAACAGGATACCAAACAAGAAAAACTCAGTAATAATTTTCTTTTTTTCTGTATCCACTAGTTCCAATATTGCCTGAGATATTTATGCGAAATCTTAAATACCAAGTGCAGAAAAGCAATCCATGCCAGTTTGGAGAGTTACAGTAAACGCAGTAGAGGCAAGCAGAAAGGAGCAGGTTCCTGGGAACGTGCAAATAGAAGTTAAACCAAGCATTGAAAAGGCTAAGGTTGAAAAATCTGGGAAAGGTGGAAAAGACATTATTCGAACACCATACAACCTGGAAGTCAACTATACACCAAAGGTCGGTTCAATCAAGGTCAAAGGAGATATGATTCTTATCAACGAAGACTTTGACAAGATTGCAGACAAGAAAGGACTGATAACTGACTCAGAGATTGTAAGACAGATGTATCAGAGAATCTTTCTTGAGCCGATGGTGTTGACAATTCAGCTAGCCAAAGAAATGATGCTGCCGATGCCGGTCAGAATGCCAGAGGTCAAAGTAGAGCAAAAATGATCAAAGTGGTGGAATGGGGCTCATGGCTCCACAAGCCTCACATTTCATAATAAACACTCTATCGACTTTTACTAGTTTTGTGTCTGGTTTTTCACATACTGAGCAGATTACATAATCTTTCACATACTTGTCTAGCTTTTTGTTCAGAATAACCGAACCAAACTTGCCAATCATGATAGCTCGGTTTCCATCAATCCGCCAAGCAGCTCCCAGATCTTTACCCATAAATTTCATCAAATGCTTAGGGTCACGACCAATATAGTCGGCGACCTCCATTATGTTCTTGATTAATGTTTTATTTCCTTCAATTGAGTTCGCCATCCTTGGTGGCTCAAACCGCTTTTTCTCAAAAACAATGGCAGGCAAAGCTGAGTATACCCTGTCCAATGCAGCCTCATAATCTGATGTCACATCCAAAAACCTGTCTGTTATTTAAAAATCAACCGAATTTCGAAGCATATCTTTAAAAAACCCCATAATGGGGACTGAAAGATAAAACAAAGGTGAGAAAAAATGGCAAAAAAAGCCCATCTAAATGTGGTATTTATTGGACACGTAGACCATGGAAAGTCTACACTTGTAGGGCGATTGCTCTATGACACCGGTTTTGTTCCAGAAAATGTGATGAAGAAGTATGAAGACGAGGCAAAGAAGGCTGGAAAAGCTACCTGGGAATTCGCATTTGTTATGGACCGAATGAAAGAAGAGCGGGAGAGAGGATTAACCATCGATATCGCTCACCAGAAGTTCAAAACAAAGAAGCACGAGATTACAATCATTGATGCACCAGGTCACAAAGACTTCATCAAAAACATGATTACCGGAACAAGTCAGGCAGACGCAGCCGTATTGGTTGTGTCAGCAAAGGACGGTGTCCAAGAGCAGACAAAAGAACATATAACCCTGTCAAAAACGTTGGGGATAAACCAGCTAATTGTCGCGGTTAATAAAATGGACCAAGTAGACTACAGCGAGGAAAAGTACAAAGCAACAAAAGAAGAGGTAAGTAAATACCTTAAAATGATTGGTTTTGATCCGGCTAAAGTGCCGTTCATACCAACCTCAGCATACAAAGGTGACAATGTCGGCAAAAAAACAGAAAAAATGCCGTGGTGGAAAGGAGCTTCATTAGTTGAGGCAATCAACGATGAGTTCGAACCACTGAACATAGAAGACTTGGCTAAGCTACCGCTCAGACTACCGCTACAGGACGCCTACAGCATTACTGGTGTAGGAACAGTGCCGGTTGGTAGAATAGAGACAGGTATACTGAAACCAGGAGACAAAATCATTTTTGAACCGCAAGGTGTCAAAGGTGAAGTAAAGTCCATTGAGATGCACCATGAGGAACAGGCAAAAGCAATGCCAGGTGACAATGTCGGATTTAACACAAAAGGGATTGGAAAAAACGACGTCAGGCGCGGTGATGTAGCAGGACATGTGGATAACCCACCAACTGTTGCCAAAGAGTTTACCGCTCAGATAATTGTATTGAACCACCCAACCGTTATTGCACCAGGATATGCGCCAGTGTTCCACGCACATACAGACCAAGTTGCTTGCAGAATAACTGAAATTCTGAAAAAGATTGACCCAAAAACTGGGCAGGTCGTTCAGGAAAACCCGGACTTTGTCAAGACCGGTGATGCAGCAGTGATTAAGGTTGTGCCAACCAAGCCAATGGTGATTGAGAAATACAAAGACATCCCACCTATGGGTAGATTTGCTATCCGAGATATGGGAATAACTGTAGCAGTCGGCATGGTTTTGGACGTGGTTGCAAAGAACAAGTAGGCTCGCCCTACTCTTTTTTTCTTTTTTTCTTATGAGCTTTTGCTATGGCAAATCTTTTAAAACCGGCTTGAGAGCAAGGAACAATGAGAAAGGCAAGAATCAAGATAAGTGGGCCAGACCCAAAGATACTAGATAATCTTGGATGGGACATCAAGAATATGAGTAAGAAGGTTGGGGCTAAAGTTAGCGGTCCAATTCCATTGCCGACAAAACGACTCAAGATAACTACTCTGACCTCACCAGATGGTGAAGGAACCCAAAGATGGGATAGATGGGAAAAACGGATACATAAGCGAATTGTTGATGTATCCCTGGACGAGCGGGTTATGAGACATATAATGCGACTGCAGGTGCCAGCGCATGTGCATGTAGAAATCGAGATAGTCGCCTAGTTTTTCTAAATTTCACGCAAACTTATGAAACATAGCAAGCTTTCCTGCGGCATTCCTGAGAAAGCTTTCTTTCAATCCTTTTTTCTCTAGCTCTTTGAATACTTCCCAACCAGACATCAGCTTAATTCCTATTTGTTGAGCTGCCCAAAATGCGTTTCGACTATATCCTCTCCAATAAACTACTACTCCTTTTTCAAAAAATCCCATATTGTTCTTGAACTGAGCTTTGTAATCATTCGTAAACTTTGCCAAATTACCATAACTGAACTTGCTGTCTATCCAAAATTCACCTGAACCAAAGTCAGCTGATTGTTTCTGAACTATGCTGTTATGAGATGCCGGATTCCTAAATATTTCTTGCACTATTTCATTGCTTGTGCGGTCGATGTTATTGTTCATACCAGCTAGCAATACTGTCACTTAAAGCCGACTGGAGCAGCTTGCTGGTATGCCGGTAAGGCTTTTTTAAGTCAATAGACTAAACTAGCTTATGCGGATAGTGGTGGTCGACCAAGAGAGATGCCGGCCAGAAAAATGCGGTCACGAATGTCTCAAATACTGCCCGATTGCAAGGCAGGGCAAGGAGATAATCAAGATTACTGACAAGTCTGTGATTGAAGAAGAGTTATGTATCGGGTGCGGCATCTGCGTGCACAAATGCCCATTTGATGCAATTTCGGTTGTTAATACGCCTGAGGCAGCGGGCCAACCAATACACAGGTTTGGGCAAAACGGCTTTGCTTTGTTTGGTTTACCAACACCTGGCGAGTCGGTTGGACTACTTGGACCAAATGGGATAGGTAAGAGCACGCTGGTCAATATCTTTTCTGGTCAGCTGGTACCAAACCTGGGTGCCGATAACACCAAGTGGGACCCAGTCATTGAACTATATTCTGGCACAGAACTAGGTAAATATCTAAAAAAGATGGCAAATGGACAGCTGAAGGTCAGCCTGAAACCACAGCTAATCACTCATCTACCCAAAATGTTCAAAGGCAGTGTCGGTGAGCTGCTTGAACCAACAGACGAGCGCGGCAAGCTAGCTGATATTTTGGACGAACTAAGAATGCAACATCTTTTGGACCGAAAGCTGGACCAGCTGAGCGGAGGCGAACTGCAGAAGACAGCAATAGCAGCAGCACTCGCAAAACAGGCAGATATCTATTTTATCGATGAACCAGGCAGTTTTCTTGATATTTATGAACGACTCAGAGTGTCAAATATAATTCGCAAGTATGCTGACCGAGTTTTTGTGGTTGAACATGACCTGATTATGTTGGACTATCTGGCCGACAATATACATGTACTATATGGTCAACCAGCTGTATTCGGTGTTGTTTCTATGCGGAAAAACAAGCGGGTGGGAATAAACGAGTTTCTGGACGGGTTCCTGAAAGCTGAGAACATGCGAATCAGGACAGAGCAGCTCAGATTTTTGTCAAGACCAAGTAGCATAGCCGGCAAGAAGACTGTTGTCAAGTTCAGCGAGCTCGAATTGAGTCTGGGCGGGTTCAAGTTAGAGGCGCCTGGCGGTGACATACACGAGTCTGAGATAATCGGGATAGCTGGTCGGAATGGGCTTGGTAAAACCACGCTGGTCAAGGTGCTGGCAGGAGTTATCAAGGCTGAAAAGGGTGAGCTGATGGGTGAAACAACAGTTTCATACAAACCACAGTATCTAGAAGCACCAGATACAAAGCTACTTGGGCTATTTGAGTCCATCAAAAAACCAGATGAGTTCAATCTAAACAAAGACATCTTGAGTCCGCTCGGACTGGTGCACCTGGTAGACAGAAAGGCCAGCGAGCTGAGCGGTGGTGAGTTACAGCGACTGGCTATTGGTTTGTGTTTAACACAAGACGCAGACCTTTATCTGTTGGACGAGCCGTCTGCCGGACTAGACAGCGAGCAGAGAGTAAATGCCGCCAGGTTGATAAGACACACCATCCAGAACAGAAAAAAGGCAGCACTGATAGTAGAACATGACTTAATGCTACTTGATTATCTGAGCGACAGAATGATGGTATTTTTAGGTGAGCCTGGCGTATCAGGAATAGCTCGTGGACCAATCAAGGTGCAGGAAGGTATGAACTTATTTCTAAAAGAAATCAACACAACACTGAGACGTGACCAGGACAGCAAGCGACCAAGAATAAACGACCTTGGTAGCAAGAAAGACAAGGAACTGCGAGCAAAGAACCAATGGTATGAAAAAGCTTAATCAATCAAACTGGATTGAGTTTAGTCACTATAAATTAAAATGATTTGCATCATTCTTGAACAAACAAGCAAACAGAATTGCCTTCCAGATAATCTGTTATCTCCCGATCAATCACCGGAGCTGTAAAACCCATACTTCGGACGTTTCTAC
>JAAOXV010000077.1 GCA_018220955.1 Candidatus Altarchaeota archaeon
AGGGTTTTAATTTCATAGTTATTAGACCCTTTTTTATATGAACAAACTACTGTTTAGTGATGCGGACAATCGCCATAACCGCTGGAAAGGGCGGGGTCGGAAAAACTACATTTGTGGCAAACCTTGGTTTAGCACTAACCAAGTTAGGTTTTAGAACAGCTGTGTTGGACGCAAACTTCACAACTCCGGATATCGCCACTCATTTTGGAATGGAGCCTGAGACAACTATCTGGGATGTGCTTGGTGGAGAAAACATAGAGGATGCAATTTATGAACATAATTCTGGTCTACATATCCTACCAGGTGCGGTCAAAATGCCGAAAAAATTCAGCAAAGACACCTACAAGAAACTGAAGCGAAAAGCAAAGAACCTAAAATATGATTTTTTGTTGATAGACACACCGGCCGGTTTGGCTGATGATGCAAAGGCAGCGTTGATGCCAGCTAAAGAAGTTTTGTTGATTGCAAACCCAGAATGGCCATCTATTATGAATGCTGGTAAGGCAGCTGCGGTGGCAAGGAGCATGAAAAAAAAGGTAATAGGAATCGCACTCAACCGGTCGATGGTGCACGAGTATGAACCCAAAGAATCAGCGATAGAAGAGATATTAGCTATACCGGTCCTACAGGTCATTCCAGAAGATATAAACGTCAGAAAGGCGATTGTATTGAACAACCCGGTTGTGGTCTCTTATCCTCAAAGCTCTGCAGCTATCTCAATAATGGAATTGGCCGGCAAGCTCAGTGGAGTGGACTATAAACCAAAGCTCGGTTTTTGGCAGAGCCTGATTAATTTCCTAGGCCTTGGCTCTTTTTGAGTATATCTTTTGATGAAACTTTTGCCAGCAGGGAAAAGTTTCTATTTTGAAAATGCTTTCTCAACTTGTTCTGACATCTTAACAATCTGGTCTGCACTGGCTTCAAGCAATTTTTTCGGATTTTTTCCTGTTACAAACAAGCTTGGTCTTCCAACAAGCGGATGCTCAATCTTGTATGCAGCCTCTCCTTTATGCTCCCAAACCAGCTCGCGAACCAGATTTGTTAGTGTATGGTCCTCACTAGTCAACTCAATCTCCCACCTGTCTTTGCCTTTGCTTATGAATCTGATATCCATGCCTTTGGGTCTGAGCGGGTTTTAAAAGAGTTTTCAATTAGATTTGCATAAATACTTGGTTTTGCTATTAACCAGTATGGAAAACAAAGAAATAGCAGTTTTCGGCCTTGTTCTTATTGCCTTGTTTGGTGGTATGACTCTGGCATCTGCAAAATCATCTGGAAAAGGTGGCTTCGACGACTATGGGTACAATGAAAAGGCAAGTGTATTTTCTGGTTGCATTACAAACTACTTGAATTGGAAAACCTCTGCCTCGCCAATTGAGTGCTCGGAGACAGACACACAGGTACACGCAAACTGGAAGTTCGACAAGGACGGTGGTCTGGTATCGCTCTTCAACATGTTTTGGTGTGATTCTGGCAGAATAATGAAAAAGTTTGTGCCAGTCGATCAAGTGACTTGCGAGGCCAGCCAAGGTGACTTCTGGGGATACTTCACTGTCAGTCAGACAGGCGAGAATGTCCCGATTTGCCAAATTCAGCGAATCGTCATTGACAACCCAGAAGAGTGTAGGTACGCAATAGCAGGTTATCCTGTATATGAAAGCGTTGAAAAAATGATAGCAAAACCAGCTGGCTTTGGTGCTTATTAAAATAAGCCCTTTTTTCTTTTTTTATATGATTATTCCACCACTCCAGCTGCCGTTATACGCATCATCCTTGATAGTAGTGGTTTTGCAGGCGCTGTCGAGCTCGGCAGGTAGCAGAGCTCGTCCATATATCTTGAGCTCATCTATCGCACCATTATAATCGGCTGAACCGTTTCCAAGGAAAAGATTGGCTGAGCTCGGTGAGAAACTGCCAGCCACGTAGTCTTCAAGCGTGCAGTTGTTGTAGAGC
>JAAOXV010000017.1 GCA_018220955.1 Candidatus Altarchaeota archaeon
ATGCCTTTTGCTAAATGATCTGCGATATAAAGAGAAAATATGCTAATCCCGATAAGCGAAGCGATTGACAATAAAATCCATTTGTCCATTATACCCAACCCCTTGCTTTCATTGAGCTGACAATCCGGTCGGCTGCCAGCGCGATTGCTGCACCTCTCAAGCTCAGCTCGCTTGATTTCTGAAAATTGTATACTTCACTGAAAGCTCTGTCCATTACTAGCTTGAGCTTGTCCCAAACTTCGTGTTTAGACCAATAAAAACCGGTCCGGTTTTGAACCCATTCAAGATAGCTGACAGACACGCCGCCGGCATTTGCAAGAACATCAGGCACCACAATTGTCTCTTGCTCGCCAAGTATTTTGTCTGCCTCTGATGTGGTCGGCCCGTTCGCCAGTTCAACCACCAGCTTTGCCTTTATCTTGTGTGCATTCTTTTTTGTGATTATGTCTTCAATCGCAGATGGCACAAGAATATCGACATCCAACTCAAGTAGCTCGCTGTTCGTTATTTCCTTGCCTGGATAGTATTTGACCGAGCCTCGGTCTTTTTTTGCTTTCATGGCTAGTGCTGGCCCGATTCCGTCTGGATTGTGAACTCCGCCTTTTGAATCGCTCACTGCCACTAGCTTGAATCCATTATCAGCTAAAAATTTGGCTGCGTGAAATCCAACATTTCCATATCCTTGCACAGCTACTTTTCGACCGGTAATACCAAATGATTTTACTGCATTCATGATAGTATATACCCCGCCGAGTCCGGTCGCTTCTGTTCTTCCCAAACTACCGCCAAGCTCGATTGGCTTGCCGGTTATTGCTCCAGGTTCTTTCCTAGCTTTAATCTTTTCAAGCTCGTCAAGCATCCAGCCCATGTGAATCGAAGATGTGTTTATATCAGGTGCAGGTATATCTGTATCCTGTCCAAACATTTCTGAAAACCCGCGTGCATATGCTCTGCTTAGCTGTTCAAGTTCAGCTAAGCTAAGACTTTTCGGGTTGACCGTTACTCCACCTTTCCCGCCACCAAACGGAAGGCCTACGATTGCATTTTTCCAACTCATCCACATTGACAAAGCTTTTACTTCATCAAGTGTGACATCTGGATGAAATCTGATTCCACCTTTTGCAGGCCCTCTGGCTGTGTTGTGCCATACTCGGTATGCTGGAAGTGTTGTTGTCTTTTCGCCGACCTTTATTGAAAGCTCTGTTTGTTCTACCCGTTCTGGTCTTGCAAGCAGACTTTTGGTCTGCTCGTCCATTCCAGTTAGCTCAGCTACCATATCTAGCTGTGTCAATGCGTTCTTCCAGGGATTCAGTTTACACGCCTCCGGCTAGATAGAGATAAGCTGAGTTGGCCGCCATGGCTCCTTCTGACGCAGATGTGATAATTTGTTGGAACAGGTTGCTGCCATTAGTGATATCACCTGCAGCAAACACAGCTTGTTCACTTGTTTTCATACCTTTGTCAACATCAATGAAACCCTTGCTGTCTTTTTTTAGTTCAAAATTGGTTTTGAATGGGACTTCAGGTTCAAATCCAATTTCAACAAATAATCCGCCAAGCTTAAGCTTGGTTCCATCACTGAGTTTTGCCCATTCAAGATTGGTATCACCACCCAGCTCTGTGACTCTGTTGTTGAATAGAAGTTTAACATTTCGTCGTTTGCCAAGCTTTTCTTGAAATGCAGGCAACATTCTTTTGAATTTGTCTCGCCTGTATATCAAATAGACTTGTTTTGCAAACTCAGACAAAATCAGAGTTGCTACTGCAGCCGAATCCCCGCCCCCAATCACAGCAACATCCTTACTATCAAAGAACGCTCCGTCACAAGTGGCGCAATAGCTGATGCCTCTGCCCTTGAACTTGTCCTCATTCTTTACACCTAGTTTTCGTCTCTTGAGTCCTGTCGAGATTATCAGCGCCTTTGACTTAAACTCAGAGTCATATTCAGTTATAATTTTGAAAGTTTCTTTATCCTTTGTAACTGATTTGACCTGTTCTCTTCTTATCTCAGTCCCTAGAGCTTCTGCGTGTTCACCTATTTTGACCATAAGTTCGCCACCACTGATTTTCCCAAATCCAGGATAGTTTTCTATCTCCGGGTTCTCGACTGCCATGCCGCCGATATTTTTAGTAAGTACAAGGGTTTTGAGTTTGTATCTGCTTGCATATATCGCGGCCGTCAGTCCAGCCGGTCCACCACCGATGATTATCAGGTCATACATTTCAAACACCTTTTTCCCATAATGAACCATTGTACCATTCTGTGCCTGGCATACCTAAACAATCACCATAAAACTTACACTTGTCGCATTTCATGGCTGGCTTTCCAGTTTCCCTAAACTCTAATGAGATTTTACCATTAAATCTATCGACCAAATCGACTTTTGCATTTTTTATCATCGCTTTTGGTACAGACCGAGCTGTACCTTCATTTTCGCCAGCAAATACAGCAACCACTTCGTCGTTTAGCTGAAAGCCTGCAATAAAGTATGGATTGTCTTTTAGCTGTTCTAGGTTTCCTTTTCCTCTGGAAACAGACAGCTTTAACCCAGACTGATTTACCTTTAGTCCACAACTTTCTTCTATCAAACCCTGTTTTTTGAGTTTTTTCATTCTCAGACAAATAGCTGGCTGAGTAATTCCTAAACTCTTTGCAAGATCTTCTTGGCATAGACACGGGTTTTCAGAGAGTAGTGATAAGATTCTCCGGTCAGTCTTGTCAAGCTTCATGATAACCAGTATCAAACTTGTTTATAAATAATAACCATAGTAAGTTTCTAAAATACGTCATGCTATAAAAGGTATGAGCAAGATTGCAGTTGTAAAAACAAGTCCAGATACATATATGGCTGATTGTGACCGAGCGATGAAGCTGGCTGGCTATCGGAAGCATCTGCGAGG
>JAAOXV010000018.1 GCA_018220955.1 Candidatus Altarchaeota archaeon
AGCCAGTAACCCCATTGTTCGACCGGGTCGCCTATCTCAGTCAAGTTTGGCTTAATTGACAGGAGCTTGCAGGCTAGCTCGCCAAGAATAGTGAGCAGGTTTATTTTATAGAATAAAAGCGCAAGTATGCTTGCAGCTATCAAACCAAACAACCCGCCGGCGTTAAGACTGCCTTGTAGACTGAGTGGAACCGATACCAGACAGAGCACGAGCGCAGCACTTGTACCTATCCCTTGTTTTGGTTTGACCTTGCCAGAGAATGTGGAAAAATAAAATCTGAAAAAATAGGAAAGCGACAAAAAGACCGTTAAAGCAGCAATCCATCCGTATCCTGACTTAAACCAGCTCAACCCAAATCCGGGCACGCCTGCGAGTGAGACAATCAGAAATAAAGTGAGTAAGGAGGATATTGAACGGCGGTTAAGCCCAGTCCTAATAGTATAACCATAGTGCGCTGCATATGTACCGATTAATACGAAAAAGCTGGCTTTGAGCAGAGCGTGAACAGAAAATGCAACAGGCAACAGAGCTGAGTCAAATAAGAGATACAGGATTCCTATAGTGGATACGGTTGAGTGAGCTAACATACGCTTTTGATGTTCTTGCACCATCGCGGCCAGAGATGAAATCACAATCGAGATAATCGCCCATGTTTTGATAAAACCAGCTAAGCCAAGAAAGCTTTCAGAAAATCTGTATAATAGAAGTGGTCCAGCTGCAACCATGGTGGCAGAGTGTAACAGGGCCGAAGCAGGCGCTGGTGCCCTCATGGCATCAAGTAACCAGTTGAACGGAAACTGGGATGATTTTGAGAAAGCAGCTATGACCAAAAAGAACGCGGCCAGGCCAGGAATAATGGTAAAACCGAAACTGCCGGTTTTTGCATATATTATTGCTATGGCCAGTAACATAGATAATCCACTTATTCTACCAATCACAAATGATTTTCTGGCGGCACTCCGAGCCGATTCATCAGAGTAGTGAGCTATCAGTAGGTATGAACAGACTGCCATCATCTCCCAGCTCAAATATATGCTGAGCCAGCTCTCTGCTTGAATAAAAATAATCATGGCTGCCAGAAACAAACTTATCGCAGAAAAGAAGTGATTCTTCAGCTCTTTTTGTTTGATATACTCCAGCCCAAACACAAGTGAGGCCAGCCCGACTAGTAAGGTCACTAGCTCTGGCAGCCCATAGCTTGAGGTGAGCAAGGCATATAGTGAAAATCCTGTGAATGCAAGCGATGCTTGTGGTAAAAAGAGTGAAACAAGTGCACCGAGCAGCAGCGAGCTAATCACCAGACTCATTTCCATAACCTCCTATACCTTTTCTCACCCGAGCTGTGCATTAGCAAGATTGAAAACGCGAATGGCACAGCTTCAAGTGCGAGCAACAGAAGTACTATTGTGCCTGAGCCTGCCTTTGCAAACAGCATTATGGCTGGAAAAGCAAGCAAGCTTGTGATGGCTGCTATTTTGAGCAGATGGTCTTCGCGCATCAGACCATACACACACATCACCAATATTGCTGATTCTGCTATCATTCTACACCCTCCAGTCCAACTGCAAAAGTAAATACTAGCATGAATACAAGCCAGAGCTCATTTGTTCCTGCAAAGCTCTGTGGCACTCGGCTTACCTGACCTTGTGTCAACACGAATGCGCCTATCATAGCCAAAACCGCGAAAAGCTCATTCCTCATCTAGTTGACCTCCAAACAATAATATCGCGATTGAGCCGGTTGTGGTGGCGATTGCCTGAACTATGCCGGCTAGGATTAATCCATTTGAAACAATAATCGTTGACAGTACCAGGCCAGATGCCAGGAAAAACAAAGCCAGCTGCTCGTGTGTCTTTGACCACAAAATCCCAGCCAGTCCGAATAATATCAAATAATCAAGCAAATTATTACCTCCCCGAGTGCAATTATATTCAAGTAGCTGAGATATTTAATAGCTCTGGCAAAGCTGAAACGCGGCACAGCTGCAGATACAAGAGAGATTGCAGCAAATACAAGGATGGCTTTGGCTAACAGATAACCTGGTCCAAGAAATGCAGCCAACATAAGTGACACAGCGACTGTCTTGGCATTTTCTGCATAGTTTACCAGCGCCAGAAGTGGACCGCTCAGCTCAGC
>JAAOXV010000019.1 GCA_018220955.1 Candidatus Altarchaeota archaeon
AAAGGTAAGATAGAAGAATGGGAGACCATGGACGAGATTCCGAGCTATATTCTAAGTCCCTAGGATTTTCCATCAAACCGCATTATGGCGTTCTTGAGCACATTTGGTGGATTTCTACCAAGTTTCGATAAAAGCTTATATGAAATTTTTAGGGCCAGACCAAAGGCCTGCTTTGGCATTCTACTTGGCTCTGGACATGTGAATTTCTGGAATGGAATCAAGGGGTAAAATGCTTCACATATGATTCTTTTGAAAGGTAACGCTCTTGGGTTAGTGTATACAATATCACCACTCCCATATTCAGGAATCAAAGAGCATACTTCATATTCACTAAGCTTTGGATGATCGGTCCTCGGAATTTTCTGAACTATCTCAGCTAAGTCATAAACTGTAGTTTTTATTGTGCCAGGCATAGCTTGTGTATAAGCTTCTCCAAAATAGTTGTTATAAAACTTCAGAACTGATGGTTTTAGATGGCTCTCATAAAATTCATGAGCTGATTTTGATAAAGGTTGACTCACACATAGCATAGGAGAAATCATTCTTGCAAAAACATTTCTTCCATTATCTGAGCCAATTCTCATGGTGTCAAGTAAGTATTTTTTGCCGCGCACATTAACCCTATCAGCTGTTTTCTTGGTTCTTTTGTCTCCAATCAAGAGAAAATCGATATCTGAGCCGGTCCCGTTCCCATTTACAGGGTTCTTATAGACCCTTGAGCCTTGAAGCATCAACCATTCAGTCTCTGAATCAAAATCCTGTCTTTTTTCCATATAGTTCATCAAAAAAGCATTGATTTCATGATAAGGGGCTCCAAAAATCGCCTCTAAAGTCTGTTCAACAAGCTCCTGGTCAAACGGGTCAGGATTGTACATATCTTTTTACTATTTGATAGTTTAAAAAACTACAGTCGGCTCTTGAGCCAAAGCATATCATCATCATGCAGGACATAGTCAAGCCCAACTCGAAAAGTTCTCTTGCCTCGTTTGACCTTAGCCCACTCAAATCCTTCCACAAAGCTTTTGTGGATTTTATCTGCTGCATCTTTTACTGTCTGTCTATGCTTGAGCAATATCGGTTCGCCGCCAATATCAGTAAAAATTCTCATCAACTCAAGTCGTTCCCACACAGCTTCCAAAACTGCTTGTGGTTCTCTTCCTTTTGCAATCACTATTCGCTTGCGTTTAAACTTTTTTTCAAGCTCTGGATTCGGTTCTGTTAATATTATCACATTCGCATTGTTCGCCATACTGAAATCAAAGCTCGGTGTGTCTACAAGCTGTAGCTTGGCTTTCTTATATTCAGCTATAGCTGTGTTAGGTATTTTTGTGGAAAATGCGTATCTCCGTGGCTTGCCCTTGCCTGTCAATGCTTTGAACAAGCTGGTCTTCCCAGAGTTGGGTGGGCCAATTATGACAATGAACGGAGCTATCTTTTTGACCGTCATTATCGAGGTTCCGCCCTTTCCTGATTTTTTCTCAGATTCAGCCCTGGTCTTTAGCTTGGATAGACTGCGCTTAAGCTGAGCCTGCAGGTTCTCTGTCCCCTTGTGTTTGGGCATCTGGGAAATCAATTCTTGAAGAAGTCTGATTTTCTGGACTGTACTCTGAGCTGCCTTGTAATCAGAATACTTTTTATCAAACTCCTGTGTCTGGTCATCTGGCACACAAAGCTGAGACACAGGGATTAAAAAACATATAGCGACAAGATTTAAAAGAGAGATATGCTCGAAATATCTAGGGCCCGTGGCTCAGGTGGTTAGAGCGCTCGGCTGATATCTTCGTGATTTTGCGGTGGCAGAAACCGAGAGGCCAGGAGTTCGAATCTCCTCGGGCCCAGAAACCCACTTCGGCTGGTTTGATTAAAAATTAAAAGCATACTCCCAACCTGGCTGCCAGTCTCCTGTATGTCTCCAATCCTCTTTTATTGCCTGCTCCCAGCTTTTATTATTAAGAATCACCTCAAGCGCCAGCTGAGGCCCTTGGTGTGCTACAATTGCAATGTGTTTGCCTACACACTGAGCTGCGAGATAATCAAGAAACTCCTTTAGTCGGTTCTCTACATCTTTATAGCTCTCTCCAGATGGGAAGGCCGTGTTGATTCGATTAAGTATATTCAGTTTTACAAGCTTGTATGGCTTGCCATTCAGATTACCATAATTACACTCACGAAGCCGGGCATCTGGTTTTATCTCGAATCTGCCACCAAACACGATTTCAGCTGAGTCAATTGCTCGCTGAAGGTCTGAGCTGAACACAACATCAAACTGCTTATCCTTGAGATGCTCAGCCAATTCTTTTGATTGAGCCAAACCAAGCTCAGAAAGCTTGCCAGGATTCCAGCCAGTCGCTAGCTCCTTTTCGTTGTCAGTGGTCGTACCATGAACAAAATAAGTAATCAGAACCCTGTGGCTCATACAATAGTATTACCAGTACCTATAAAACAATATATGTAGGTCCTGACCACGAATTCTGTGGATGCGACACGGGCCATTGTGCCTTACAAGATTTTGCTGGCGGCTTTCAGTTTTCTGCCGGCTCTGCTTGTACTTGAACTTGGTGGGGACGCAGTTTCAGTCGGCTTTGTCTCGGCAGTTCAGCTGACCGGTATGCTATTCGGCCCGTTATTCTGGAGTAAACTCTCACTAAGAATAGATAGGCGTCATCTGGTCGCACTTGGATATCTAGCATTCTTTGTCGGTCTTTTACTTTTGAGCCGTCCTGGATGGATTTATCCAGCAGTTTTCATAATCGAATTTTTCTCTGCCTCAATATTTTATGCACTCTTATCTGAGCTAAAACACAATTCAAAAAACATTAGTAAAGGAATTGGCAAGTTTGAACAAATCGGAGAGCTTGCCTGGGCAGCAGGATTATTGCTCGGATTTGTCGCTGTCCAGTTTCTGAGCTTGCAAGAATTCACGCTTGCACTTGCACTCTTGGTCATAGCTGCCTTCCCATTCATTTCCAAATCAATTGACGGCAAAGGGGCTGGTTCAGTCATCAAACAAGGAGTCAAAGGTTTTGGTGAAATCAGTATCTGGGTTAAGGGTGGTCTAGAACAATTCAAACTAAGCTATCAAAAACCCTCGATAAGCTCAGACCATCTTCCCTTCTATCTAATCGGGATTTTTTATTCAATCGTGTCTGGAACCATAATGTCTCAAATACCAACCTTGCTTGTAGAAGTGTTCTCAGCAGGCGAGCTGTTGTATCTACTGAGTTTTGCGGGCGTGCTCTTTACAGCCAGCTTTTGCAAACCAGCCAGCACGCTAAAAACTAAGAGTTTTGGTGTTGGCTATATTCTCAAACTCATCACATTCAGCATCCTAATTCTATCGGCAAAAACTTCCAACTTTCTCTTGCTATTGTTGTTCTTTGCATTTAATGGTACAAGCTGGGCGTTCATTAAGATATTCTTTGAATATTTTGGACTCAAGCTCGGTGAAGAGGTGTTAGGAAATTTTATGTTTTTCCGGCTGCTTGCTTACACAGTCGGCAGCGCAGCCAGTGGATTCATAGTCAGATCATTCGGATTTAGCAACACTTTCTTATTTGCAACTCTATTCCTTTTGATTAATATTCCAATCTATCTTGTACTGCTAAAAAAACACAGAACTTCCTTGGCCAGCTAGTCTGTATGCTCATGTTGTTCACGAGTCCAGGCCGGGCTACAAGGCAAAAGCACTTTTAGTTTTCCATCAAAGAAATATTTGACACCAGGCAAAATCATAACTGCATCCCCTTTCGCCAACTCATGCTCTGTTCCTTCAATCACTATTTTCCCACTACCTTCTAAAACATAAACTATCTCCTTTGACCTGCGGTTAGTAACCTGTCCTTTTTCAGGATATCTACCTCGAATTTCAACAAATACAATATTGATATCCTTGTCGCCGAATGGATATTCATATACAATACAATCTGGGCTGTTTTTGTGCCTGATTCTGTCAGCTTTTTTGATAATCATATCAAACAATTGGTCCCGGCATTTTAACTATATTGATAGAAGTCCAATCTTTTTTTATGCTTCAGGCGTATAGTTAGTGTGACCCTTGAACACTATCTGGCTGTGAGAAAAGGAAAGACAGAACCAAAATTTTTTTCAGCAGAACTATCAAAAAAAATAAGGACTGCCTCGCGAATGCTCAGCAACTGTGTTTTGTGTGAGAGACTGTGTAAAATCAATAGAAATTTAGAGGAATTTGGGTATTGCAAAGCTCCAGACTATGCATGCATAAGCTCTGAATTTTTACATTTTGGAGAGGAGAGCTTTCTGGTTCCAAGTCATACTGTCTTTTTTATGGGATGCAACTTGTCGTGTATGTTCTGTCAAAATTATACCATATCAAACTGGTTTGAGAAAGGGAAGAAGATGAGTGTAGATGAACTGGTGAGGATAGTGAAGCTCCGTCATGGTCAGGGTTCAAGGAATATTAACTTTGTCGGGGGCGAGCCAACACCATACTTACCCTTTATTCTGAAAATTCTTAGGAAGCTTAAGTCCTGTGATGTTAGAGTACCTGTAGTCTGGAACTCTAACTTTTATATGAGTAAAAAAGCGATGGAACTACTTGAAGGCGTGGTCGACCTGTGGCTGCCGGATTTCAAGTATGGGAATTCTGAGTGTGCAAAGCGGCTCTCGAATGCAGATAAGTATATGGACATAGTTCCACGGAATCTCCTAAAGGCTTCTGAAAATGGGGACATTTGTGTGAGACACTTGGTGCTGCCAAATCATGTAGAGTGTTGCACAAAACCACT
>JAAOXV010000020.1 GCA_018220955.1 Candidatus Altarchaeota archaeon
GATTCATTCATAGCTGACTTAGCTGTTGGAACAGCCGCACCATACATCAAGGCTGGTGCACCCTGCAGAGGAGAG
This sequence comes from Candidatus Altarchaeota archaeon, assembly GCA_018220955.1. Classification (GTDB taxonomy): domain Archaea; phylum SpSt-1190; class SpSt-1190; order SpSt-1190; family SpSt-1190; genus JAAOXV01. The sequence goes on from JAAOXV010000020.1 coordinate 76, forward strand.
AGAACAGCCAAATACAACCGGTTACTGAAAATAGCGGAGGAGCTTTGATGGATTTACACACTGTACCAGGCCCAAAGCTGATGTTGATTGTGTTGGATGGGCTGGGCGACCGGCGAGTTAGTGAATTTGATGATAAAACTCCGCTTGAGATAGCAAATAAGCCGGTAATGGATAAGATGGCATCACAAGGTGTACTTGGATTACACTGGCCATTATTGCCAGGCATACCGGTCGGTTCAGGCATAGCCCATATGAGCTTGTTCAATTATGGGCTTGACGAGTGTCCAGGTCGAGGCGTGCTTGAAGCATTAGGGGCAGGGGTCAAGCTAGCTAAAGGAGACTTGGCTTTTCGAACCAACTTTGCTAGCTTTGATGGTGAAACTGTGAAAGACAGGCGAGCAGGACGAGCTGATTTTGGGCTGGACCGGCTGACACAGGATTTCAATACTGGTGTTCAAAACAACCCGTTTAGCGTAAAAATAAAACTGTATAGCACCGGTTATCGTGGTGCACTAGTGATAAGCGGACCAGGACTGGAACAGATTGATGATACTGACCCACAGATGCCTGGCAAGCTGAGCTTGCCGACTGGAAACAGGACTGCCAAAATAGTGAGCTGGATTCACAATACTGCACGAGAGCTGTTTGACAAGCACGAAGTAAACAAGGAGCGAGCGGACAAAAAGCTGCTTCCTGCCAATGGTTTACTCTTAAGAGGCGCTGGAATGATGGAACAAGTCGAGCCATTTGCGCAAAGAAACGGGGTTCGGGCAGTCGGGATAGCTGACAAGCCGCTCTATCTTGGCACAGCCAGCTTTGTTGGAATGGATATAGTTCAGGTAGATAAGGATGAGGACAAACTCAGGAAAGCATTCGAATTATGGAACGACTATGATTTTTTCTTTGTGCACTACAAAAAAACAGACAACGCGGGTCATGATGGCAGGCCATTCGAGAAAAGAAAAGAGATAGAAAAAATAGACAAGCTACTTGAGCCACTGTTAAAAAAAGGAGATGCGACAGTTGTAATCACAGGTGACCATGCAACACCGTGCCTACTCAAAACCCATAGTGGTGACGCTGTGCCGCTGTTGATATGGGGGGCAAATGTAGACAAAGACGATCAAGAACATTTTGGCGAAAGATGGTGTGCACAAGGATCGCTGGGTCATCTGACCGGTCGAGACATAATACCAGTACTGGTCAACCTGGCAGGAAGGATGCAGGAAGTCGGGAAATAGTTGTTAATGTGCTTTCAAAAAGTCATTTTGTGTCATATTCAGACATCATCAAATTTATTGGTAAAAAATCCTGTTTGAAAACTTGGATGACGGTTAATGTATCAACACTTGTAAGGTTGTCTCCAAAAGCAGCCTTGACATTTCTAAGAAAAAGTTCCAACTCTGTGTTGGATTTTAGTTGAACATCACAATCAACATAATCGCCAACCGTGTTTACTACAAAAGTGACTTCCTCTTGTTGTTTTAGGTAAGAAATCAACCTCCGTTTATTGTCTTCAGAAAAATCGCTCAACTTAAAAAAACAGATAATCCACATAAGATTTAGCTTGCTGTAATCTACCCGGGCAGAGTATCGTCTTATGACGCCTTTTTCTTCCAGTTTTTTTAGTCGATATTTGATGGTGTTTAGGCTACAATCCAATTCTTTTGATGCCTTCAATAGACTAAGCCTAGCATTTGAAGAATACAGTTTGAGAAGTTTTATGTCAAAAAAATCTACTTTGGCTTTCTTATTTTCACCTAACAAAAAAGAACGAATTTTTGTTTTGTTTTTATTCAGATTTCCAAAAAGCACTTTTCCTGAAAAATAATAGTTATCAAGGTCAAACAACAGTTGGTAGTCAGATATCCTGTCACTAAATGCGTTCATCATCTTGGTCATAGCAATGTTAAGATCATAGATATCCCTATACATGAACGCAATAAGGAAGTCCCACCGACCAATCGTTTTTCCAATCCAGCTGATATAATCGATGTTCTTGAGATATTTGACAAACTCTAATTCAGCTTTGTTGTTTAATCCCCTTGTCTTGATAAGAAATGTTCCAACATTGAGCCCTAATTTTTGATAATCTATAAGCGTATTGAATCCACGAATTATTTTCATTCCCTTCAATTTGTTGATTCTGTATGAAACTACTTCTTCGGAAAGTCTGGTTGCTTTTGAAATTTGCTTGTTAGTTCTTCTACAATTGTCTTCTAATTCAAAAAGTATTTTCAAATCAATCTTGTTTAACTTCAGATGTTTTTGTATCACATAAGGTAAGAACGTGGAATGCATATAAATATTTTGTAAATATCAATGATTTTTGGTGGATAATTGCGAAATACATTCTCATTTTTGCAATAATATGGAATTTCCCAAGCGCATATTTAACAATCCAGTCTTATGTGAGTTACAAGGGGCATGCAAATGACAAAGCGAAAACCTCATCTGAGATTTGCAGTTACACCAGATTGTAATTTCTCATGCAGTTATTGTAGACCTGGTGGAGAAGGCATTGTAACAAAACAGTTGATGAGTCCAGACGAAATGGTCAAAATTCTGGAAATCGCAAGTGAGGTTGGATTCAAAC
>JAAOXV010000001.1 GCA_018220955.1 Candidatus Altarchaeota archaeon
TGGTTCTAATCCAATAATTGGTAAGTGCCCTGATTGTGGTGATGAGGTCATGTCACTTATCTCAATGCGAGATAAGCGCTATGCGAAGTGTAAGAAGTGCGGTAAGAGCTGGGGCCTGCCGCAGCGAGGCAAGCTGACTATCACCAAAGAGAAATGTAAGAAATGCAAGCTTCACCTGATTCATATCGACCGAGGCAGCACCAAGTTCAAGCTCTGTATTGAGCATGGATTCTACTAACGCTTTAGTCTTAGCTCTGCATTCGCACGTGCAAACGCATGCAAAACTTCTATTATATCATTGGTGATATTCTGCATTTGACCCATACTGATTTTCAGCTCGGCCGGCTCTTCAAGAATAATCGCACTTGGTCCGAACGCTAACATAATCGCAAAGAATGTTTCTGCATCAACTGAGCTAATCCCGATATCCACAAGCCCTGATAACAAACCCGACTCTTGTTTTTCAACGTCCTCCCAATGTTCATCATAAACCTCTACTCCCTGAACTCCTTTTATCTTCTCAATTAGCTGTTTCAAACTGTTTTTCACAAAGCTCTTGGGTTGACCTTGCGCTTCAATAATGAATCTGGCCTTTATCATGGGTTTGTTGGGTCTGAGCGATTTATGTGCCTTACTAATCGACAATTGCTAAGTAAGAGCTTTTATACTGTCGAATTCTGGCGTTTTTGTGGATATAATCGGCATAGTCGGCATAGATGGTTCTGGTAAATCATCGTTTTCAGATGCGCTTTCAACCAAGATTAAAGACGAGCTTGATGGCTGTAAAGATGTCCATCAACTCAGGATTCCTGGTTATGTAGGAGTGGGAAACAGAACCACTCATGTTCTTGGTGGACTTTACAAAAAAATGGCCAGCTTCGGACATAAGTTCAGCATTCCGCAAGAACCAGAACACGAGCGGTTTGACTTAGGAAAGAAAATTGTGTCTACAGCCTATAAACTAACCGCCATTCTCTATAACAGCTTTATCAAGTATCATAGCAAACACGAAGGACTTGGACTTGTCGAGCGAGTTCTGCCAGTCGATGCAATCGTATATGCAGATGAATATGATGGAGTTAATGGACTTGAGGCAACGACAGACTATATGTTCAACCATTTTCCTGAATGGCCGAAGGCTGTGATATGGGTAAAGCCCGAATCAGTTGATGTTGCGTATCAGCGAATTCATGATAGGGCAAGAGAATTGGGAACACGAATTGAACTTCATGAAACAAGAGAAAAGCTAGAAAAGACATCTAACACATATCATGAGGTCCTTGAGTATCTTGGCAAGCGATACAGGCATCAGATGCCTGTCTTTGAGATAACTAGCTCAAATGATGTTACGGTTGAAGAAATGGCAGAAAAAATATTTGATTCCAAATATTCAATTCAGCTTGATGAAGCTGTTTTGGCTAAAAATGAAGATTTAAAGAGAAAAATAAATCCAAAATATGTGAAGCATAATAATGAATTTCTTGAATATGAAATCACTTTTGGCGAATTTATTTCAGACCTTGTGCCCAGTCAACAATATCATGACATTGTTCCAGCAATAGCTGTATCACATTGAGGACATCTACCATTTTTTAGCTTGTTTGATATCATAGCAAACCCGCGTCGGCCTATTAGGAGACTTTCGCAGCTTGGACAGAATGTGCTCTCAGCTTGATGGCCAGGCAAATTACCGATATAAACATAATTCAGCTTGGCCTTTGCGATTCGGTATGCAGTCTCAAGTGCTGTGTTTGATGTTGCAGGTCTGTCTATCATCTTGTTGTCTGGATGAAATCTAGAGATATGGAGCGGGATGTTTGTGTCTAGCTCAGCAATCCAAGCTACCATGCTTTCAAGCTCTGAGCTGGCATCGTTCAAACCAGGGATTAACAGGTTTGTCAGCTCTATCCAAACTCCTTGCTTGTGAAACTCCTTTATCGAGCTCAGAATTGGTTCAAGCCCGGTTCCGCCGCAAACTCGTTTGTAGAAACGATCAGAAAAGGCTTTGATGTCTATATTGGTTGCATCAATCACTTTGGCCAATCTTTTGATGGGTTTAGGATTTATCATTCCATTGCTTATCCAGACATTGAACAGCCCTGCTTTTTTTGCGAGCCTAGCAGTATCAAGCGCATACTCATAGAATACCGTAGGTTCAGAATAAGTATATGCAAGCCCGGCGGCTCCAGATTTAATTGCCATTTCAACTATGTGTTTTGGTTCTACTTCATCTTCAGGCAAGGATATATCCTGACTCAAACTCCAGTTCTGACAAAAGCTACAGCTTAGGTTGCACCCAGGTGTGGCGATGCTATAAACAGCTGAACCAGGATGAAAATGAAATAAAGGCTTTTTCTCGATTGGGTCTATATGCGTGGCTACAAGCTTGCCCCAGCTAAGACTTTTTAGCTCACCAGCTATGTTTTTTCTAACCTTGCACTTGCCTGTCTCACCATCAGCCAACACACAGGAATGGGGACAGAGCTGGCAAACTAGTCGGTCATCCATCTTTTTTTGGAACATTGCCTTTTTCATTTGTTTTTCCACCATAATACCAAATCCGCCAATACACCTAACAGAACTATCAGAAGCAAAACCCGATTATCAAGCTCTTTTGAAACAGCATCTGCCCAGATCTGTTCGGCCAGATTTGCTGCCTCATATCGGTCTGCCATGGTTATTGTACCCAATGCCTTCTTGGTCCTTAGCTCCTCAAGCGTTTGTTCAAATTGTTCATCTGATAGAGCAGGTAGCTCAACAACAGGTTCATCAACAAGTTCAAGCTCAACCAGCGCCGATTGATTCTTGGTTCCCCAGCTAATCAATAGACTGTTATTATATGGGATTATCAGCTCATCCTGACCGGTTTCAGCATAATAGCTTAACCCGTTTATCCTGAGCTCTATTGGTTGGTTCATACTGTTTTGAGTCTGAAGAATCACAAAGACCTCTGAGTCCTGAAAACCATAAACTATCTCAGGCACGCTGAACTCTAGTTCACAGACTTGTCCGAGTTCACAAAAGCTTGATGGAATGGCCTGCTCGACAACTGGCGCAGATAGCAGCATCCAACAAAGCGTGCCGCAAACAATCGCGGTTGGATTCACATTTATCATAGCTGTCTGTGTTTAAACCTATTTTGATATGAACACAAGTCTCAATGGCTTGCGTGAATCAATCCTAACAAACCCGTATCTCTCGAGCTGTACGATATCTGACCCACTATTCTTCAGTCCAGTTTCAACAAGAATTTTTTCTGTTTTTAGACTATTTTTGCTGAGTTCATCACCATCAAACAGTTTATCTGCTATTACCAGCTCTGCCTTGTCTGACTCGCTTAGCCATTGGATGATGGGTCTGATGATTTCTTCACCAACATAGCTTGCTTTGTTCTTGCCGAGTTTAACATTATACAAACCTTTGAGTCTGACAAGTCGTTGTTTGTTTTCACTATAGTCCTGTTTTTCAATTATGATATGGTCGCCTGCCTTGAGACTACGTGTCCCCATCTCTGGTTTGGTTGGATGCTTGTTGATTTTCACTGTCCTTTTTTCACCATCAAGTTTTAGCTTGACTGGTTCACGGACTGCAAAATATCTTTCAGCTATAGGGTCAATGTTTTTTCTGTTCAGACCAAACAAGAGCTCAGGTGCTATTGTACTGCTACCTAAATATGGACCAGTCGCAACTACCAAATCTTGAAAAGTTTGTGGAACTACTCCATGTCTTCTAAGTCCTGCCAAGCTTGCCAACCTGACATCATCCCAGCCAGCTATGATTTTATCATCTATCAACGCCCGAATTTTCCTTTTACTTGTCGGACTTCCTTCTAGCTCGAATCTACCATAGTGTATATATTCTGGTACCGGCAGCCCGAGTGAACCAATCATCTGTTTGTGAAGCTCAGCTCTCATAAGAAATTCTTCACTTCTGAGCACATGTGTGATACCGAGCAAACCATCTGCAACAGCACTGGCAAAATCATAGGTTGGATAAATTACTTGGTTCTTGCCTGTCCAGGGATGTACTTTGTCCAGAACTCTGTAGAGTGTTGGGTCACGCAAGACAGAATTGGAGGCTGCTGGATCTCCCTTCCATCTGAGAATCAGCTTGTCACCATTTCGCATTTCATCCCATTGAATCAGGTTTTCCTTTTTACCTTTTTTTCGGCATGGGTCTGGTTTTAGCTCGCCGCGTCCCTGCTTTATTGCATCTGGTTCACACTCACAGACATAAGCAAGTCTTTTGTGAATCAGCTCTTCTGCTTTTTTCTCCAGCTCGCCGAAATGTTCACTTGTGATAAACAGTTCATCCCAACTGATTCCTAACCATTTGATGTCTTTGAGTATGGCATCATAGAACTTCGTGTCTGCTTTGAAGGGATTAGTATCTTCAAACTTCATTATGGTCTGACCACTATACTTTTGGGCATAGAGATAGCTCATTGAAAAGCTGAGTGCGTGTCCGATATGCAAAAACCCGCTCGGCTCTGGTGGCAGTCTTGTTCTCACCTTTCCAGAGACCGCATTCTTCAGAGGTGGCAGTTCTTTTTCCTCCTTTGCTCTTTTTTGCTCGATAAGCTCTGGTGCAATCTCTTCTAATTGGCGTCTAACTTCATCTTCATTAAGCTCATTGACCTGTTTTATCACGGTCTTAGATGTTTCAACCACCAATTTTGCATTCTTTTTTTGTTCTGGCATTTCTGCAAATACCCTTGCCATAACTGGTTTGAGCTCAGCACTACCATAATGAAAGGCATTCTCAAGCGCAAACTTGAGTATTATGTTCTTCACATTAGTTTGTGATATCTCTGATTATTAAGTTTTACAATGGTTATATTGAAGGATATACAAGTTTATTAATTGTGTTAGACAAATCAAACAGTGTTCCTGGTTTCAATCGACGGCCCTGACTTTTCTGGAAAAACTACTATTGCAACATCGCTTTTGATGCGTCTTAGGGAAAAAGGTGTGAGAGTTGAGCGAACCGAACTGCCGAGTCGGATGGTGACTGGTAGTTTCACTCAACTAATCAGAAACTCAAAAGACCAGATTGACCCGCGTGTTTTTGCACTGGTTTATGCGACCGACCATCTTCACCACCATCTGAGCTTTATCAAACCACAAAAGGCAGACATCATAATAATGGAACGCTCGCTGCTGACATCCTTTATCTATCAAGGCATGCTTCAAGGAGTTGATATGGGTTGGCTTAAGGAGGTTAACAAGCACAACAAGACAAGACCTGATTTGAGTATCATACTCAAGACTGATTATACTGAGACGCTTAAAAGAAAAAGTATGAGGCTGAATGAGTATGATGTTTTTGAGGAAGATGAGTTTTTGGAGAAATTGACAAAAACATATTATGATTTGCCTGACTGGGCGGTTCAGGAGTTCAATGTAAAATATGTTGAGCAACAAGATATTGAACAAACAACAAAAGAAATAATCAGATTGATGAGAACAAGTGGAGCTAAGATTTAGGAGAGTAATTTGATTTCTGCATCACTTAGTTCAAAAGGCGCAGTCCCTTTGTCTAACATTGCTTTGATGATTGGAAGATATGAGCCAGCTCGCTTTTTTGAACAATGAGTAACCTTGCCTATTTTCTTGAGCAAGCCATTTCTAGTAGCTCTTTCAAACTTGGTTCTTCCAAGTCTTTGGAGCCAGCTGGGCGGTCGGTATGATGTATACTTATGATAGACCTGCTTTTTTGCAGATGAGACTCCGATTGTCATCATCTCAATCGCATATGAGAAAAGCGACCAGTCCTGTCTTCGCATTATCCTGCCTCTAAGCACATCCGCCCTTGATAATGCTTCATAGGCCGCGTTTATCTCAGTCAAGCTTTCATATTCTAATGGAATATTTTCATCAATCCAATGCATCATTTCTGAGAAATCCTTGTCCAACCCATCAAGCGCGCGTCTTGCTTGCCATATATCATTTGTTTTGAATATATCCCGTAATGCCTCAAAAACACTTCTTTCTTGGTCTCTGGCTCCTAACACGCCCAGGTCATCGACTGTTACTTCGGTTTTTCCAGCAGCTACTGCTTCTAAATCCATAATCGCCGCTCGCATATCTCGACTCTCAGCTAGCTGTAGCAACACAGCTCGCTCACATTTTATTTTTTCTTTCTCGCAAATCCAGGCCAGCTTTTTTACAATAGAGCTCATTCTAAGCCGGTTAAACTGGACCTGGACAGAGTATGGACTGAGCTGCCTGACCGGACCTGCCCAATTGTCGTTACAGGTCATAAAAATAGGAAACCGACTGGTTTTGATTAGCTCGACCAACGCCTTGGTTCCACCATAATCAGCTCTGAAGAGCCCGTCAATTTCATCTACTACAAGGAGCTTACTTTTTTTAAACAGGCTTGCCTGCAGACCTGCTTGAATCAGCTTGGCTCTCACACCTTCATCGTTTCTAAAATCGCTGGCATTCATTTCAACGAGTTCCCAGTCCATTGCTGTGGCTATCGCATGAGCTGTTGTGGTTTTGCCAACACCCGGAGGTCCATATACCAAAAGCGCCTTTTTTGGTTTTTCTAACCAGGCTTGTATCTGTTCTAGCTGTTTGTTCTGTCCGATTATTTCATCCAGATTTTTTGGTGCATATTTTCTTAGCCACACAACTCGATTTATGACCGGGCTTAAAATCAGTTTCCCTAAATTCCTAAAGGGTTTCCCTAAAGGGTTTAATATGGCTTTGGCCAGATATTTGAGTGGAGTTTATTTGGTTTCAGCTGACTGAGATGGGTTGGAGACAAGCAGCGGCTCAACTTGAGCACAAGAAAAACAAGCTGATAGCACTTCAGATTGAGAAACAATATGTTGACATGGTCAATGGTTATATGATGGATGTTATGACTCGAGATGAACTGATAGAGGAAATGGGCAAGCGGTTTGGGACAACCATGCCTGAAAAAGATCCTCGAACAGGTTGGATTCACATTCTTGATGCTGCAAAAAAGCTTGACAAGGGGGTATACCCAATCGCACCTAACCCTACAGCCGTGCTTGATAGTATCAAACAAAAAGTCAAGATAGATGAAAAGCTAAAGATACTAAAGCAGGCAGAGAGTTGGTATGTCAATAGGACTGGCTGGTTTTCTCGGTTCCTTAGTCTTGTTCGGTTTCCATTCAGTCTTTTACCGCAAAGCGAAGCGGTCCTTAAAATTGAGATGAGCTGGGCGAAGTTTTGGTTGTCTTTGTTTTCAAAAATAGTTAACTTTGTTCCAGGTGACCAGAATGATTATGTGGCGGCCCTGAAATTTATGCTTGATGCGATTGAGGACAAGATGGTGGAGGAAATACAGACTGTCGCCAAAGTCGGTAAGCCGGTCGTGATAGCTGAAGAGATTTTTGTTGGAATAAAGACTAAGCTGGCTGAGTCATGATTCCATAGTTTTTTAATGACCTGAAATGGCGTTAGCCATGGAAGGCATTATCATCAATTATAGACAGGGTAGAGAGACCCAGAACAACAAACAGATGGTGATTCGAGTGGCCAGTATCAACTCAAAACAGGATGCTGAAAAGTTGATTGGTAAGCTAGTAATCTGGAAGACTTCATCTGGAAAGATACTTGATGGTGTTGTGCTAGCTACTCATGGAAACAAGGGAGCTGTGCGGGCTAAATTTGACAAAGGTTTACCTGGTCAGTCAGTCGGAACTCAGGTTGAAATTATTTCATAAGTTCGAGAAATCGCATACAGTCATCATACATGAAAATATTGTTGAAAAGCACATAGTCTTTTTTACTCACAATTTTTTGTACTTTTTCCAGATCTTCATCCTTAAACCTGTATCTGTACATGCTGTCGCCGATTCCCTGTAACCGAAAATAATTAAATTTCTGTTTTATCGGCGTTTCTTTGAATATATCAACTGCGTGAATAAGTCCTAGATTTGGCAAGTGTTTTTCTAGGGTTTCCTTTCCCCAACCATCTGATTCAATCACAAATTGAAACTCACTTCCAACTGCCTTGAAAAAATCCCCGAGTTTTTTGATGTTTTTGGTATTAGCTTCAAAAGTTTTTGGAGTCCTAATCAACATTATATTAGCCCTGAGCGCGTTTGCAATATCCTTTATTTTTTCCCAGGTTTTCATGTCAGTGAAATGACTTACATGCGTTACTAGCTTGGGAACCTTGACAGTAAACTCAAATTCCGGGTTAATCTCATCTACTTCTTTTCTCCATCCTTTAGCAGTGCTGGTTTTTGGTAGCTGATAGAATGTAGAATTGACCTCGGCTAGTTTGAAAATTCGAGCATAAGACTGTAGTCTGCTTTCCCCTGGTTTGACATATTTTTTTGGTAGATAAGCCCAGCCACTACATCCCGCTTTAGTCACAAATATACTCACTGGAGCCGGCTTAAAAACCTGTTTGTTCGTTTATTTTTAGCGAAACAATTAAGTATGTATTGAGCTTAGAATATATGTGAATAAGATAGTCAAAAAAGCCATAAGAAAATATGACAAAAAACTACAGTTCACTTTTAAGCTACTTGTTTTTGCGCTTATACTCAAAGCACTTATGTGGACAAATCCAGAGTTTCCGGTAGCAAAGGAAATGACTGCTGATATTGTAGCGACAATAACCGGCTCAGAGGTAATAGATTCATATTATGTCAAGCACGGTGCATTTGCTCTTATGATAGTAACCGATTGTGTTGGTTGGAAAGAACTTTTTGTATTTTTCTCCCTGCTCTTTGCCTGGCCACTTGGGAAAAATTGGACTAAGGCTTTGCTTGGTGCACTTGGAATTCTTGTGTATAATTTTGCCCGTTTAGCAATACTTATCTTGTTCAATGGTTCATTTGATTATTTTCATCCCGGGTTCCAGATAGTTTCTATAATAGTTATTTTGATGGCTTGGATATGGGCTATCGAGAAAAAACAAAAACGCAAGTCCAGGAAAACGACCAAGAAAAAACCTGGGAAGAAAAAGAAATAGTTTTAATTTAGTATTTCCCAGTTTAGCTGGGAGCTGGCAGAGGTGGCTTCCGCAAGGAGGAAGGTCCCTCCATCCAAAGAGTCGGCGCTCCTGAGAAGGAGCGGAAAGGAAACAGAAACGTACCTTGATGTTGGACAGATGAGCCGAATGGGACGGATGAAGGCAAAAAGGATGAAACGAACCTTTCCCGACAGGATGAAAGGCAAGAGCCGCTTAGATAAATGCCACCTCCGGCATAGCCGGAAACAGAAGAGGGCCTACTGCCAGCACCCACTACACTTTTCGGTTTATCACAAAATCCTTAAGATCAGATAGGATGCTTTTGACCTGTTTATCGTGTATTTTTACTTTACCCCAACTTTGGGTGACCAAATCTTTTGCAAGTCGTTCAGAATAATCAAGCGCACCAGCAGATTTCATAATATTAATTGCTTCACTTATTTCTTTTTTGTCTTTAGTCCTTTTTTTTAGAATAGATTTTAGTTTTTCTGAATTGTCAGCAAACTCAAGCGCGTTGATGACCATCAAGCTCCGCTTTGCTTCTGTTATATCGTTCCCAATATCCTTTAGTGTTGCACTTGTTCCTACCAGGTTTAGTAAGTCATCCTGTATTTGAAATGCAACTCCGAGCGAACGCCCGAATTTTTCAAGATTAGGGTTGTGTTTTTCATTGATAGCCAAACCGCCAAGTGATAATGCTGCGCCCATAAGTGCACCAGTCTTTTTTTCTGTCATAAATAAGTATTGTTTTTCTGTCGGCCAGATGTTGTTTTCTGCCCAGATTATGTCAAGCTCTTGGCCTTCTACTATTTCTGAAGTGGTTTGGCCAAACCGTTTTGATATAGCTGGTCCGTATTCTGACGCAAGCTCAAATGCTTTTGCGAACACAGCATCACCAGCATTGATTGCAAGTGGGATGCCATGGAGCTTGTGTAAACACTTTGTACCTCGTCGAAGCTCTGAACTATCTTCGATATCATCATGAATCAACGTGAAAGTATGCAAAAGCTCGATAGATGCACCAAGTTTCAAAACATTTGTTTCTTTCCCGCCAGATTCTCGCGCACCCAAAAGGACCATTATTGGTCTTATCCTCTTGCCACCACGTTTCACATAGTCGGCTGTCTTTTCCCAAAGAGTTGGAACATCTCCTTTCAGAACTGCGAGCACCTCTTTATCAATTTCAGGCCTCCATTTGTCTAAATACTCCCAGAGATTCACTGATTTTTATAGAATAAATGTTTATAATGCTCTCTGCTGGCCTAGGGCTTGATCGAGTCGTTTCAGAAACGTGTCGAGATGTTCACTTGAGATAAACGCACCTGCGGCTATGTCGTGACCACCACCATCACCGATTCCCTTTGACGCAATTTTTAAGGCCTCACTCAAGTTGAGTCCTTGTTCAATAAGCTCAAGTGTTCCTCTACCACTGATTTTCCAGCCGTCTTGGTCTGGACTAACTGCAATGATGGGTTTGAACGGATCAACAAGTCGGGCAGATAATGCAATACCTGCAACGATTCCGATAATAGTTGGTTTGATATTTTCGCTAGTAAAGAGCTGGAAGTTTTGGTAATCCTTTACTCCAGTAGATTCCAACTCATCTAACCCCCTTCTCAAAAGACTTCTATGAATCCTCAGCAACTTTTTTGCTTCATCATACACATTTTTTCCTAGTATAAGATCAATTCCGAGCTTTGGATTGTTATGCCTTCCACACGCGTTCAGCAAAGTTGAAAATTCACTCGCATCTCTCATCTCTGTCTTTTTTGGCCAGTCTGGGAGAATGAAGTACTCACCTAACATATTGTGAACCGCGACTCCACGCGAGGAAGCGAGCTTGATTAGCTCTTCTATCAGATTACTACGTAGTTTTTCAGATAAGTCATGATAGCTGAGTTTTGGGTCTATGTTAAGTTTTTTTAGAAATTCATAACAATTATCAATCTCACCACTCATGCCTGGAATGAACGGATCGCTTGCATATTGTAGCATCACTGGTAAAACACGGGTTTCCCTTCCAAAATAGGTGAGTCCTTTCATGGCAGTTACATGCTTTGTATTCACAGCTAACCTTGCTAACTTTTTTTTCGGATGCATCTGATCCCCCATCATTCCAACTACGGCCGGCCCGGCCAGCTCGCTATCACCTATTAAATCACGAGACACAAGATACGAAAGTCCAGATGCACTTATGTCTCTTGAACCATTGAGTCCGATATAATGTGCGTTGAACTGGTATTTTGTTTCCCTGATAGGTATATGATGGTCAATTATCACATGGTCTTGTGTCCAATCAATTTGACCAGAGCCTAAGTCCACAAAAACCAAGTCTCTGTCCCAGGGAATCATTTCTTTTGTTGAAGAATCAAGTTGCTTTATTGGTAAGACCTCTACATCCTTACCTATCTGTTTGAGTGTCTTTACCATAATAGCTCCACTGGTCAAGCCGTCTGCGTCAATATGACACACAACAACTGGCGCCTCTATCTCCTTTAGTCTATTAGATATTATGGATATCCCTGAAACCACTTTGATTCCACCTGGTCTTCTTTTTTCATTTTTGGTATCTCGCGACGACCGAAATCGCCATACAAGAGATAGAGCAAAATCGAGATGTTTAAAACAATTAGGGCCAGGTTGCCGGAGAACACGACAGAGAAAAGCATAGAAAAGTAGACGATGTCACCGATAACACTTATTGGATGAGTTCCTCCAAAAAGCCCGATGTCGCCAAGCTTCATTATTTTCATGTATATTTTGCTTAACCCATAAGCGACAATATATCCAAGAATCAACAAACCAATTATTATCAGATAACTGCCCACGCGTATCTACTAATGACTTGATATAAAAGAGTCATTAACTCCTTAGGGGTGGTTAATAACTTTCTTTAAACCCGGTTCCTTTTTGGTGAATGTCACTCTATGACCGGTTTGGTGAATGGTATTCACTGAATTATCGTAAGCTTTTGATAATTCCAGTTATAGTGTTTATTTTGACTGCAGCTATATTTTTTCAGAATTATCAGAGGGACGGAGAGTTCTTTAAAAAAGACATTGACTTGAGTGGTGGAACTATTGTAACGATTTATACTGAGTCTGTATCTGATGATATGAGACAGACCTTTGAGCAAATGGATATCTCGGTTAGGGAAATTAAGTCATATGATACTTCAGAAGTCCTTGCAATAATACTTGAGGCTGGACCAGAACATGATCCAGATGAATTGTCTGAACTTGTGAATGCAAGCTTTAGTGAGTTTGATGTTCGACATGTTGGTCCTGCTATGGGAAAAAGCTTTATGACAAGTGCAAAACTTGCAATCGCACTTGGTTTTATTGCAATGGGGCTGGCGTTAGCATTAACTTTCAAAAAACCTATTGTGGCACTTACCGTTATTTTATCAGGCGGGTTGAATGTATTTGAGGCTGCGGCATTGATGACTCAATTCGGAGTCAAACTTGCACCGCACACGATTGGTGCACTCTTGATGTTAATGGGATGGTCTGTTGATAGTGAAGTTTTGTTTGATACAAAGATTCTCAAGGACACTGCGGGTGATCCAAAAGAGCGGGCACTTCAGGCCATGAAGACCGCGATGACGATGAGTGCTGCGCTTATAGCTGCGCTTCTTGCACTCTATTATTTTTCAACATCCAAGTTGATATCTGACATAGCACTTGTACTTTTGCTTGGAGCGATTTTTGATATAATTAATACTTGGTTCCAGTCTTTGAGCATGGTGCTTTGGTATGTGGAGGCGAAAAAATGAGCTGGAAGAGATTTATCAAAGTCAGAACAGTGATTTTTTCGATTATACTTCTTTGGTCTGTTTTTCAGCTCAAACCTTGGGCAGAGCTGAACCTTGATTGGGGTTTTGATATACAAGGCGGAGTTCGTGTTATTCTTCAACCTGAAAACCAGAGTGTGCCAATGGATGACCTCGTGGTCGTGGTTCAGAACAGACTCAATATCTATGGATTAAAGGACATTCGCGTCCGGTCGGCTAGTGACTTACAATCTAGCTATCTTGTGGTGGAGGCAGCTGGCTTGAGTCCAGAAGACGTAGAGAGTTTACTTGCATCACAAGGATTTTTTGAAGGTAAGATTGATAACATAACAGTGTTCACAAGTGGAGACGTGAGAGTTGACAAAGCAAGAAAAGTTCTTCGTTATGACAAAGCATCTGGAATATATGAGTATGAAGTTCCGGTTATGCTCTCACCAGAGGCAGCAAAGAAATTTGCTGAGATTACAGCAAACCTGATTCCGGTTGGATATAATGGAACATATTTGAATGCGACACTCGACCTGTTTATAGATGGTAAGATTCAGAACTCGCTTCAGATTTCTTCAGGAATGAAAGGTAAGGAAATACCGATTGCACAAGTAACTGGTGGAGCTCAAACATATGATGAGGCCAAACAGAACAGCGATTTCTTGACAGCAATACTTATGACAGGTGCTATCCCAACTACTATGGAGATAGTGTCAATGCAAAGAGTTTCGCCAACACTCGGCGCTGAGTTCTTAAGAAGCACAAGCTTTGCAGGCATAATTGCAGCCGCACTTGTTGGATTGGTTATCTTTATCAGATACAAGTCACCAGTCATCACCAGCGCCATCCTGTTTACTGCTTTGTCCGAGCTTTTAATTACAATGTCCATTGCTAGTTTTATCAACTGGGAGCTTGACCTGTCTGCGATTGCAGGTTTGATTATTACACTTGGGACCGGGGTTAACCAACAAATTATTATGACTGATGAACTGAAGCTTGGTAAAACAAAAAAGAGAATAAAGGACGCAATGTTTATCATACTTGCATCATTCGCAACCATTTTCTCGACTATGTTACCTTTGATGTGGATTGGAATTGGTTCAGTTCGTGGATTTGCAGTCACAACTATAATCGGCGTGGTTATCGGTTACTTTATTACAAGGCCAGCTTATCTGGCTTTTATTGAAGAAGTTATGTAGAATCGTTTTAAACTCAGAACACATAGTAATAGTGTGCAAAAACTTCAAGTGGTTATTCCGGTCGGATACAGGGAAAATTTTCCTATAACAAAGAAGCCACAAACTTTTTTACCGCTCTTGAACCGGGAAATGTTTTCTCAAATTCTTTCCAAGCTCAGTGACCATGAGGTAATCGTAGTAACTCCGTTCACAAAAGAGTTCAAGAAATACGATGTTCAAGTCATAAAGGATGAAGGGACTGGAAGTGCATCTTCACTCAAGTCAGTCGAGAAAATCTTAGATGGTCCGTTTGTAGTTCATTTTTCAGATGTGTATACACCATTCAAACCAGACGCGCTTTTTGAGTTTCATCAAGAAAAACAACCACTAGTTTCGCTTGCAGTTTATCCTTCAAACCAACCGTCCAGGTATGGGGTAGTTAGTAAAGGACCAGATGGGCAGGTGGCGAAATTTCTTTTTAGACCAAGAACTGATTTGGTTTTTTCTAACCTAGTATCTGCCGGCATATATGTTTTTGATCCAGAGGTCTTTGATAAGATTCCGTATAAAATGAATGTTCATGAGCTTATGTTTTATCTTGTTCAGAAAAGATCGCCTGTTTTTGCAAAAGAGTTCAAGGGAGTGTGGTATCAGCTTGGAAGCCGTGAGAGCTATGTTGAGGCCAATTCAAACTTTCTTCAAAGGCGGATGGATATGAGACAGGAAGGAGTTAAGGGCGTGAACTCATTTCCGCCAGTCAATCTTGTTGATATAAAAGCAAAACTAGCTATGATTGGACCGAATGTATCGGCTAACAATGTGAAAATGGGTGAGCACATAACTATTACTGATTCAGTCATTTTGCCTGGTGCAAAAATAGGGAACAATGTTAAGATTTCTGATTCGATTATTGGACCTAAGGTGAAGATTGGGAATAACGTTGCAATAACAGAGAGTCTTGTTGGTGAAGGGTCAAGAATTGGTGACAATGTCAAAATCGGCAAATCAGTCATAGGACTAGAAAGAGAAATAATGGAAAATGTTTTTGAGGTTGAACTACACTAAATCTTCTTCACTAACGATTACGAAGTCGCCCACACTTACAACAGCTGAGAATGGAACTCTCATATCTGAACCAAGAAGGTTTCTAGCATATTGTGTTGAGCCAGTTAAAACTAAGTAAAGTAACTCACCTGTTTTTGGATCGAAAGTGACGTCACCAACCTGTCCGAATTTCCTTCCTTCCTTGCTCACGACTGTCTTTCCGATAATATCCTTTCCTTTTGAACCGTCATCCATACTATCACTACTATCCTTTGGGTCTCCCTCTTATATGCTTTTTTGTGTAGTGCTCTTTAAATATGTCAGTTCAAAATTAGGACAAAAACCTATCTGAGTTGAGTCTGGTTCAGCTCAAGAAAAGACAAGCTAGATTATTGACTCTTGTTACATGTATTGCAAAGTATCTTATTGAATTTAGCTGATGATTGCGATAAATGCTTATATTGGAAAGCTGTGCAAGAAATCTCCGCAGACGCAGAGTGATATTAATGAAGATTAATCCGATTGAATTGGTGGACGGTTATATGAACCGAATTGACTGGAGAGTCAAGGAAAACGCGAATTCAACATATTCCCTTCAGGCACTTAATTATTTCTTGTCTGGTGAGGTGGTCAGACAGTATTGGCTTGAGAAGATATACCCGCCAGCAGTTTCCCGAGCCCATAAGGAAGGGTTTTATCATATACATGATTTGACCACACTTGGTGCATACTGTGTTGGTTGGGATTTGGTTGACTTACTCAAGACTGGTTTTAAAGGTGCACCTGGAAAAATTGAGAGTTCTCCGGCCAAGCATTTCAAGACAGCTTTGTCACAAGTGGTTAACTTTATGTTTACATTACAAGGTGAGACAGCGGGAGCCCAAGCATTCTCCAATTTTGATACCTTGCTTGCTCCGTTTATCAGATTTGATGGACTTGATTATCAACAAGTCAAAAAGACCATGGAGAGCTTTATGTATAATATGAATGTGCCAACTAGGGTCGGTTTTCAAACTCCGTTTACCAACACAACTCATGATTTAACCATTCCAAAACCCTTTGCAAACAAACCGGTTATTGTCGGCGGAAAGGAACTTGATACAAACTACTCGGATTTCCAAGATGAGATGGATCTTTTCAACACAGCGTTCCAGGAAGTCATGTCACAAGGCGACTCAAAAGGACGCCCTTTTACCTTCCCTATTCCAACATACAATGTTAGCAAAGATTGGGATTGGGATAGTCCAGTAATAAAAGGAATTATGAAGATGACTTCCAAATACGGGTTACCGTATTTTGCAAATTTTGTGAATAGCAGTCTTGATCCAGATGATGTTAGGAGTATGTGTTGCAGACTTAGACTTGATACAAAACAGCTCAAGAGTAGAACAGGCGGACTTTTTGCATCTGCACCCTTAACCGGCTCTATTGGTGTAGTCACACTTAATATGGGGAGGATTGGATACACGAGCAAGGATGACAATGAATTTATGGAGATGACATCCGATTTGATGGACTTGGCAAAGGATGCTTTGATAGAAAAACGAAGCTTTCTTGAAAAAGCAACTGGTGCCGGACTTTATCCTTATTCACAATTTTACTTGCGCTCAATTAAACAAGATGAAGGACAATATTGGAACCACCACTTTAACACAATCGGTTTGATAGGGATGAATGAAGGGCTTTTAAATTTTACAGGGAACGGACTCGAAAATTCTGATTCAAAGCGATTTGCACTTCAGCTTATGGACTTCATGCTTAGTAAAATGACAGAGCTTCAGGAAGAAACTGGTCAGCTGTTCAATCTTGAAGCAACACCTGGTGAAGGAGCAAGCTATAGGCTTGCAAAAATGGATAAACAGAAACATCCGGACATTAAGACCGCCGGTTCGAATGTTCCATATTATACAAATTCAACCCAGCTGCCCGCGAATTTTACAGACGATATATTTGAGCTGCTTGACCACCAGACACCTTTGCAGATAAAATATACTGGTGGAACAGTTGTTCATATCTATCTTGGTGAAGCTGCACCCCCAGATGCAGTAGAGGAGCTGGTAAAAAAAGCGATTTACAATTATCCAGTTCCGTATATCACTATCACGCCCACATACAGTATCTGCCCAGTTCATGGTTATGTTCCAGGTAGATACGAACAGTGTCCATATCCTCACACAGAGGATGAACTGATAGAGGCGGGACTCTTGAAATCAGAGTCAGTGATGTCATTTAAGATGTAGGAGGTAAGAAAAATGAAAGTATATGAAGCAAAGGAATTTCCGGTTAAGACAGAAGTCTTTAGTAGAGTAGTTGGATATATCAGACCAGTAACCCAATGGAATGATGGGAAGCAGGAAGAATTTAGGCAGAGGAGCACCTTTGATAAGGCACTCCAAGGCCCAGTTGTTCAGCTTTCCAAGGAATTGGGAGAACTCAAGCAATGAAAGTCAAGATAGGAGGTTTGATTAAGAGCAGTCTGATTGATTATCCAAGCAAGCTATCTGCTGTTATCTTTTTTCAAGGCTGTAATTTTAGGTGCCCAAGTTGCTATAATACGAATGTGGTCTTACCAGAAAAATTTGGAGACTTGTTAGATATTGAGGAAACACTAACGTTTCTGAAAAAAAGAAGAACTGTTTTGGATGCGGTTGTTCTTTTGGGTGGAGAGCCTTTGATACAACCTGGATTAGAAGAATTTGTTATTAAGCTAAAAGATTTGGGCTATCTGGTCAAGCTTGACACAAACGGATCTGATTCAACAAAGATTAGACGAATGTTTAGTCAGGAGTTGCTGGACTATGTTGCAATGGATGTAAAGTCACCACTTGATTTTCAGTCATATCAAGCTGTCTCAAACTGTTCTAAAAAAGAGTTTGAACAAGTTTTGAAAAGCATTCGGCTTTTGAAGGCTGGGCAAGTGAAGTATGAATTTAGGACCACTCTTGTTCCAGGACAGGTCGAAATGAATGAGGTGCTTAGGATAGCTGAACAATTGAAAGGCTCAAAACAATACATAGTCCAAAATTTCTTTTCACAGGCACCAAGCTATGTAGATGATAAGTTTAAACAAAAGAACTCATTTTCAAGACAAGAACTAGAAAAACTTGCGAACGAAGTCCAGAATAGGGGTTGGATTGGCACTGTCGATGTCAGATAAACTCTAAACAAATAAGAATCCCAGTCATATTTAAAACTTGCTTAGAAAAGAATTTAAACAACGGCTAACCTCTTTAGTTACAAAAAGTAACACTTGATGAGGTAAATAAAATGGATCCATTTGATGATATTAATGCGTTTGAAAAAATGATGAAAAAGATGCTCGAGAGCTTTTTTGGACGCGGAACTGTTGATGTTTTTGGACCTACTCAAATTAGACAAAAAGCTGTTGCACCCGGAGTTCGAGAACCATTGACCGATGTTTATGAGACTAAGGATCATGTGATTATTACAATGGAACTTCCTGGTGCCAAAAAAGAGAATATACATTTAGATGTCTCATCAAATGGGATTGAGATTTCTGCAAAACAGGAAACTGTGACTGAGTCCAAAGGGATTAGTGGAACTTCATTCACACATTTCAAAAAATTTATGAGTTTACCGACAGAAGTGGATGCAAAGTCTGTTGATGCAAAGTATAATAATGGCATTCTGGAAATCAGAATCAAAAAAGCAAGACCGACAAAAGGAAGGAAAGTGAAGGTGAAATGAGCGATAAAACCAAACAGATAAGGCTTGAGGTATCAGAAGCAGAATATGCTGATGTTGGTCGTAGTATTGCAAGGATTGATAGCTCCACTATGGAACAGTTGAATGTAAATACTGGTGACATTATTGAGATTCGAGGAGAGAAAAAGACAGCAGCTGTTGTCTGGAGATGCCGGCTGGATGATGCAGGTTCAGGAATTATTCGAATGGATGGAATCATTAGGAGGAACGCATCAGTCAGTCTGGGTGATTTTGTCGAAATTTCAAAAGCGGTTTCAGCTCCAGCCAAATTAATTAAAATGGCACCTATGGATCATGTTTTTCTCAAAGGCAATCTTGCAGTGTATGTTAAACAAAGAATGCTTAACAAAGCAGTACTAAAAGGAGATATTGTTGTGTTTGAGGTTATGGGTCAGCAAATCCCATACGTTGTTGTACAGACAACACCCAAAGATATTGTTCAGATAACTGCTGAAACCAAGTTTCAGATAAGTGACAAACCGGTTAAGCCGGGAGAAACACTTTCAGTGCCGACAGTTAGATATGAGGATATTGGTGGATTAAAAGAAGAGATAAAGAAAATTCGTGAGATGGTAGAGCTGCCGCTTAAACACCCGATTTTGTTTCAAAAGCTTGGGATTGAACCGCCAAAAGGAGTTTTGTTGCATGGCCCGCCAGGAACTGGCAAGACCCTACTTGCCAAGGCAGTGGCGAACGAGTCTGATGCTAACTTTATCACAATTAATGGGCCTGAAATAATGAGCAAGTTTTATGGCGAGAGTGAAAAAAAAATACGGGAAGTGTTTGATGAGGCTGAGAAGAATGCACCCTCTATTGTTTTCCTTGATGAGCTTGATGCCATTGCACCAAAAAGGGAAGAGGTCAGTGGTGAGCTTGAGAGGCGCATAGTTTCACAGCTGTTGACCTTGCTTGATGGTCTCAAAGGTAGAGGGCAAGTGGTGGTGATTGGAGCAACCAATATAGTTGATTCGATTGATTCGGCATTGAGACGACCTGGCAGGTTTGATAGAGAAATTGAGATTGGTGTGCCTGATAGAATTGGTCGCAACGACATAATGGAAATTCACACAAGAGGAATGCCGATTAATACTGATCTTAAAACCTTAAGAATTTCTATGGAAAAAAAGGAAGTTGTTGAGAAAATAAAAGCAAATCTTGGAAACGCAGATGCTGACCAAATTTCCAAGTTAATCCTTGATTCAAAATCAAATAAAAATCAGGATTCGAAAAGCTACGCAATTGAACATATTAAAGAAATAATGATTCATCAAAATAAGATTTCTTTGCCAGACCATCTAAATCATCGCATTTTCGGAAATATTGCTGGAGACATTTATTCATTTGGAATTTCAAAGAGTGAAACAGAAGACCTTGAATTAGCTGTTTCAAAAAGACTTAAAACTTATGAAGATAATCGAATATTAAAGATAATTGACGAAGCTGTAAAAAAAATCATAGTTAATAATATTGCAAATGTCACACACGGTTTTACAGGAGCAGACTTGGCAATGCTATGTAAGGAAGCGGCTATGAAAGCGCTCAGGCGAATTCTGCCAGAGATTATTAAGGAAAAGGGGGCGATACCAGAGGAGCTTCCGTCAGAAGTATTTGATAAACTGGAGGTAACATTGGATGATTTTATGAACGCGCTTAGAGAGATTGAACCGAGTGGAATGAGGGACGCGTTCATTGAAGTGCCTCGTATTAAGTGGGATGATATTGGTGGACTCAAAG
Organism: Candidatus Altarchaeota archaeon; assembly: GCA_018220955.1. GTDB lineage: Archaea > SpSt-1190 > SpSt-1190 > SpSt-1190 > SpSt-1190 > JAAOXV01. The sequence goes on from JAAOXV010000001.1 coordinate 20,428, forward strand.
ATGTTAAGAAAAATTTGCAAGAAGTAGTAGAGTGGCCACTCAAGCATCCAGAAGCGTTCAAGCGACTTGGGATTGAACCGCCAAAAGGAGTTTTGTTGCATGGTCCGCCAGGAACTGGAAAGACCATGCTTGCAAAGGCAGTGGCCAATGAGGCAAGTGCTAATTTTATTGCAATCAAAGGACCTGAAATATTTAGTAAATGGGTCGGTGAGAGCGAGCGAGCTATAAGAAAAATATTCAAGAAAGCCAGAACAGTCGCACCAGCGATAATCTTTTTTGATGAACTTGACGCTATTGCATCGGGTCGGTCTGGTTCAGACAATAGTCGTGTGACTGAATCAGTGTTAAACCAAATTTTGTCTGAAATGGATGGAATTGAAAATATGACAGGTGTAGTAGTCTTGGCTGCAACAAATAGACCTGACTTGCTTGATGCAGCCTTACTTAGGCCTGGTAGATTTGACAGGCAAGTATATGTACCGCTGCCTGACAAGGCCGCAAGACTAGCGATATTTCAAGTTCACACCAGCGGTATGTCGCTTGATGACAATATTGACCTAAATGAGATGGTGAAAAGGACGGACGGGTATTCTGGTGCTGATATAGCAGCTGTCTGTCGAGAAGCAGCAATAAACGCACTTAGGGAAGATATCAACATAGAGAAAATCTCTATGAAATATTTTTATCAATCTCTTGAAGATGTTAAACCAAGTCTGAATGACGAACAAAAGAAATTCTATGAAAAACTCAAAAATAAATAGATGCTTCGATAGTGCTATTAATATCTGGATAAAAGGATAGTATGCTTGGAACCGAGAGTAAAAAATCTGCAATCGAATCAATAAAGGTTCAAATTAACTCGAGCTTTGGTGATTTTTATGAGAACCGTGATAAACCAATAATCGTGTTTAATGGTAAAGAATATTTTGGAATAATTGATTCATTTAAAGGATGGACTTTGGATGACAAAGCAAGGGACATGGCTAAGAGAATCGAGCCGATTGATGGAGACGAACCTTTATGTGTAGTCGCAAAAAAACTTTTAGAACACAAAATTAGATTTGTACCTATCGCGCAGAGCTGGAAAGCTGTAACTGTTGAAAGCTTATTGAGCGCACTTAAGTCAACAACCCATCTTGCAAAACGAGAAGCAAGGGTTGTAATGGGTCCAATTCAACCAATCTTGGAAAAAAGAGTTCATAACATTCAGAATGTTTCCTCTAGAGGGGGTCATGATGCTTTACCTATTGTGAATGATGCTGGTCGTCTTATTGCATTGTGGCATAAGGGGAAGCTTGTCAAAAAACCGGAAACATCAAAAGAAAAAACACGTTTAAAGATTTTAATCCCAAAAATACTAAAGCAGCCGGTGGTGGTGATTGATAGGCATAGGAAACCAATCGGCATTTTACAAAAGCGCGATTTACTTAAATTATCGACTGACTATGTTGAGACAGAAATTCCTATTTTTTATTCAGGACTTGATGATGTTGCAATCGAAAAACAGGCTGTTAAAGATAGATTGGATTCTATGATAAAAAAAGTTTCAAAGATAGTTTCAGTGAACTATGTGAGTTTTCATATCAAACAAAGAAAGGCCTTTCAGATTAAACTCAAGTTGTCTACACGATGGGGCAGTTATATTATTGATAGAGAAGGCAGGAACCCGTTGCAGCTTGTTGATGAATTAGCGGATTATATTGAACAAGAAGTTGTGGAAAACAAAGAAAAAAGAACCAAATTTAGGGAGCTTTCAGAGTAAAGCATTTCTACTGGACGGGAGTTTATTTGAATATGGTAGAACGAATACTCAAATGGTTGGGTTTAAGAGAATCAGATTCACAAATAGAAGTCACAGCTCAAAAAACTGTGAAACCAAAATCAGTTGTGAAAAAATCTGTTAAGAAAAAGATTGTGAAAAGACCGGTCAAAAAAAAGAGTTTGAAAACAAAGAAAAAGCCGGTAAAAACACAAGGGACCAAAAAAGATGCGCTTGTAAAATATCTTTCAAAGAGAAAAAAACCGGCAAGCATTGAGGATGTTGCTAGGAAAGTCGGGGTAACACCAATGACTGCAAGAAGGTATCTTTACTATCTTGCAAAAGAGAAAAAAGTGAAAAAGACAAAGAATGGTTGGGTGGTGAAATAAATGGAGACTAAACGACTGGCCCAGACTCTTGTTGGTTCATTGTCAATTATGTTAGGCGTTCTTGTCATGGCAAACTATGAGTTTCTCCCGGGTTCGGATTTGGTATCTGCATTGATTAGCTTTCTAATATCCTTTTTACTCATCGCAATAGGTGGAGTCTTTTGGATAGGCACAGCTGTCGGATTGTCAAAGGAATTTTGATTAATTGTCAAAAGAACTCTGAACGAGTTACAGGATTTCGAGCTTTCCGATTTCCATGTTAGACAAAGGCATAATCTTCCTTACTTCGTCCTTTATGTTGTTCTGAATTTGTCGGTTCAGCAAATCATTCAACAGGTCCCGAAATTCTGTCTGTTCAAACTTGTGGTTAAGGATTTCCTGTATTTTATTTCTGATTGCTTTGGCTTGCTCTGTGTGACAGACTCGAAAAGTTATTGCCACACATTTGACCCTTATTTTGATATCGTCCTTGGTTTTGAATTCGAAAACTCCATCTATCTTAGTTCTTCGTCTTTGGACTACGCTTCTTAGATATCCCCCCATCACTTCAAAACCTGTTAGTCTAGTTTTTGCCTTTTTTCCAGAAACTTGATTAACCTCAAAAAGTAATTTCACATAGTTCTGTTTTCCAATACCAGTGAGGTTGGATGCAATCACTTCAACAGTTCTTCCCATTACTTGGTTCGGGTCTGATGCAGGTGTTTCACCGATTGGTTTTTCACCAAACATCGGCGGAGCAATCAGCTCATACCAAATCTTGTTCTTCCATTTGTCCTTGCTTGTAACTCGCCTTGCCATTATTTACCACCTGATACAATAATCTTTGCAGTGCTTGGCGAGTATTTCCAGTTAGCCGGAATTTTGCCTGAAGCTCTGTAGTACTTGACAAGCCTTAAAATCTTCATCTCAATTTGTTGTAACCCGCGTCTGGAATGTTTGTCCATCCTGTTGGTCTCGAGATGGTGTCTTAGATTGACCGCCCTTTTCATTAGGTCAAACAAATCTTGTGGAAGTTCTGAGGGAAATCCAGACTCATCGAGAATATCAACGACCCGTTTTTTTGTTGATAGCTTGACAGACGGGATACCGTACGAATCTCTAAGCATGGTTCCAATCATGGCTGGTGTGTGCCCGTCTTTTGCTAGCTTTACTACTAGCTGTTTGACCTCTCCGGGGGTATAAACCACCCAGGCCGGTGAGCTGGTTCTGAACGGCTTTTTTGACCCGCTCTTTCCCTTTTTATGGGCATATATCCTAGCCATCCACAAAACTCAGCTAGTTCTTTTATAAAGTTTGACCTGACAAGACCTTGAAAA
>JAAOXV010000021.1 GCA_018220955.1 Candidatus Altarchaeota archaeon
CTGACTGACACATCCTTACCATCGGTCTGCACATTTACACCAAGCAAGTTCGGATCTTGAGCTTTGTCAAGCCCACCATCTGACCTCAAGTAATATCCTCCACTGACAGATCGCATTTGATGTGAATATTGTCCAAGCTGATCAAGCTCGTTTGACAAAAACAAGGTTGAACCGCCTTGACCGCCCCATGTTTGAGGCAATATAGCTGTAACATACTCATCACAACTCAGCTCTGCTATCGGCGCCCATTGACCCATTGCATCACCGGGTTGGACAAGTGTACTACCGTCCCGACCACTCAAAACCATGGTTCCAAATTCTCCAGATTGAAGATCTATAAGGCCCAACAAAATATCATAAACGTCGTCTTTATTCACATCATTTGTCATACAAATCGGCCTGACATTCTGTGAGCTTGACCATGTTTCCCATAAATTGAACTGACTCGCAAACTCCCAATTATATGAGCCAAACAGTTTTATCCTCATCCCTTCCCGCTCATAAACAAAGGCGGCTTCATTCTGGCCGTCCTGGTTCAAATCACCAAGGAATACTGGAAAGGCCTGATTACCCTCACCACTTACAATAGTCTCGAGATTATCTGGATTTATCACTCTCCATACTTCTGGCATATTTTCTCTCCAGTTTGATAGAAAAATCTCATAGTTTCCATCCAAATCATAGTCAATAACTCTAACCGCATCCTGTCTTAAGTTGTCTTCCCTGAATCCCCACTTTTTTTGATAACCGGTCGTGTTACTCTGATACAACGAATAACTCTCCCAATCAAGATGAAGTAATTCCTGTTTGTTATCGTTATTTAGGTCACCAACACACAGAACCGTGCCGCCATTCTGAAACCAGTCCTGGGTATAATCATCAAGCAAATCCCGATTGATTTCATTATCATATCTCCAGTTCTGTGAATCAACAAGCATTATCTGGGTTGCGTTCGCACCACTAAGCACGACAAAATAAGAATCAGCTGATATCAAAAAATCCTTTTTTCCGTCATTGTCAATGTCGCACCCATCCACTCTCTGAACTTGGGGCCTCATAAGATAGCCATCAAGATAGTTGAGGTCAAAGTTCATGAATTTCTGTAAAGTCTGTGGTGTGATTTTAATCTCAGCCAGCTCATCTAACCAAGCTTGAACATTCTCAGGTCCATAATACAAAGATGCCTCTGCTATCCTGCCTTCCCATATCTCTTGTGGAATCGAGTTGAGTGAATCTCTATCAATTTTTCTCAGTTCAGTCATAAAACTGGAATTGAGCAAATATGTATCCAAGTGTCCTGCGTAAATCATATCAGTTATCTTGTTTCTCACAAGCTCACCGGTTCTGCGATCAAGCACAATAAAGCTGTGGTTGCCTTGGTTCGTCTTTTGTGCAAATCCGATATAATTCAAACCAACGACTGGATTGGTAAACCATGAAGTCCCCCAAGACTCTTTTGGAATTGAGTATTCCCATTTTACACCGCTTTCGTCGACAGCCATCAAATAATAGAGCTGCGGGTCAGTGGATGGGTCTTGCTGTTTACCACCTGCAAAAATCTCATCAGCAATATGAAATACTGCCGTTGGCCTGTGAAACGCCCATTGGATATTTCCATTATAATCTGTCTTGATAACTTCATACTGACTTGAGATTATCAGATAGTCATCATCACAAAACAAGTTAAAGGAGCTTGCTTGAAACGGAGTTTCTATCCTGAGCTCATCTAGAGTCGAGCCACCTGACAAAGAAAGTTCCTTTATTACAAGAACTCCATACTCTCTGCCTGATGGAATAAATAACGATGAATCAAGCGAACACATATCTCCACTCACAGTCAAGCTTCGTTCCCAAAGCTCTACTTCATCAAAGAACACCAGCTTGTCGCTTGAATATCCAATTAGACCATCTCCAGCCGGATAAAGCTGAATGTTTTTGAAATAATCATCGCCGACTCCTGTCTCACGTGACAACCGAGAAAAGTAAGTTTGCAATGTTAGATACGAATAATCTTTGACAGTCCAACACCTGCCATCACGGCAGACCTGACCATCTTCACATGCAGTCCAAATTCCATCATTAATCTCGACTGACCAGACTGATCGGGTTACTGTACCTTTTGATACATTGGATATTGGGTCTTTTATCTCAAAATCTTCACAGATTTGTGTTTGTTCAATCAAATTAAGTGAAGAGTCAAGCTTGTACAAAAATCCATCTTGTGAAACTGCATAGAACTCACCATCATATTCAAAATCCCAAATATCTTTGCCGGCTGTGAATCGAGCCAGCTCTTGTCCGTTCTTGACCAGATAAAGATTTGATCCAGATGCTACTGCTAAGCTATCACCCACATAGCTGAGTTTCCAGCTCTTGGTTTCTTTTTCTATCCATACAAGGGTCTCATGAAAGCTCTTGGTCTTTGGTTCAAATTCACTGAGCTTGTTTAACTCAAAGTCATACTCAATTATATTCGGAAACTGTTGGTCTGTTGTCGCAATAGCTATACGCTGGTCAGTACACTCTAGGTCTTGTAGGCCTCTAAGCTCGATAAAATTGACTATATTTCCAGCAGCGTCAAAAAGATAAAGTGCATTCATAGTTCCAATCACATAATAAGCTCCGCATTTGGCGGTCTCTACCGCTGCACCGCTTATATGAGGGTTTATTTGGGCTGAAAAGATAGTAGCTAGCAGAAACAACAAAACAAACAGTCGCCTCACGTTTTTAGGAGCCCTAGTGATTATTTATGCGTATCCCAAATCGTGTTGTATCCTTTGAACTGTTTTGGTAAGGTTGGTGAGCTTTGGGCTTGGTAGCTACCTTGATAAATTTCTGCACATTCTTTGACTAACTCCCAACTGGCTACAGAGATAGGCTGACCATCTATAACCTCCATATCAAGATGATGATTAAGTAATTCAAGTGTGAGGGTGGCATTAAAACCAGGGTCAACAAACCCGGCCCGATGAGTTTCGATAAATCTGGAAAATATGTCGGTCATGGGCAATACCTTCCAACACAAGTCATTACCTGTATCAATTCGTTCTTTAGTGGAAAGCAGATAGAATTTACCTTGCTCAAGTATTATTGTACGATTCGCATCTGCTTGGTCAAACTCCCAATAATCAGATGGTTCATAATACTCACGTCTCCAAAAATCAATCGGTTCTTCTACTTCTGATCTAAGCTTGATTAGTCTTGATGTGTCGGCTGTGAAAAACGTGCCGTCCTCATGAATCACTTGACTAGCTGGAATCAGCTTGTTAGCTAGGTCATAAAAACCAAGAGATTTACCATAGAGCGAGCTTAGTTGGTCACAGCTTAGATGGCCGGTTCTTTTTTCCCTAAACCTAAGCTGAACAAGCGCATCACCATGCCTAAACCTCATCGGCACCTGTGGCTCAAGTCTAAAAAACAAGCGACCAGAAAACCCAGCTGGAATTTTGTTTATCACACTAATTTCTTTTTCTGTTTTATCATCTCTTAACAAAGGTACATCCACTTTGAGCCCAAGCCGTCCTACTGTACTTCTAGCATCTATTATTCCCTCACAATCATCAGGCATTTCTATATGCGGTCCTTCTACCAGATACAGCTTGTTTTTTTCAAGTATTGTATCTTCAAGAACTCCGCGTCTTGATGCAAACTTTTCAAGATTGTTGTTGTTCATACTATTGAATATAATTGAACTAGAATAGACGGTTCCATTGATAAGTGGAATGTTTATTGATGCAGGATTAACATAACTGTTGTTCGCACCTTCAAGCTTCAAGTCTCCTTGTTTCAACAAGTCTTTAATGAGCTTGTCCCCAAGTGCAACCATTCAGTCATATATACTGCGGATTTAAAAGAATTGATTCACTCCAGTCTATTCTTTTACTCAAGGCGTTGGTTCGCAAGTGTGATATAATCTTCAACCAGCTCAAAACCAAGCCAGTGTCGATTAAGCTGCTTGCAAGCGACCGCTGTAGTGCCTGAACCCATAAACGGATCAAGCACAATGTCTCCAGGGTCAGTTGTATATTGCACCAGCTTATCTACCAGCTCAAGCGGTAATTTGGTCGGAGTTTTCTTTTTACCTTTCCAATACTCTCGGTTGACTGTCAACACATCCTCTGGATAATGGTCAATTTTGTTGAATTTATAGCTCTTTTTGTCCTTTACTACAAAAAGAATATGATAATGACTGGTTACAAATTTCTTTTTTGTAAAAACACCGAACTGATATTTCCATATCAGGTGATTGACAGTGGTAAAACCAAGCTCATCCAATGCAATTAAAATGTCTTTCAAATTTGTCCAACCAGAAAATACGAACATACTACCTGTTTCTTTCAAAACCCTAAACGCTTCACGCATCCAGCTAAGTGAAAAATCAAGATACTTATCCTGTGAAATTTCCCCATAACCTTTCAATACATTTCCAAGCTTTCTATTGTAACTAAGTTGTTTTGCTTTGAATTCAATCGCAAATGGCGGGTCTGTCAATATATGATCTATTGATCCGGCTGGCAGATTTTTCATTAGCTCAATGCAATTACCATGATGAATTTTATTGGTTTCGAGTTTGCCTAATTTCATAATTCTCAAAAATCACATTGTCAAAGTCTTATAAGATTAATTGTAGACGGGCCCGGAGGGTCTCGAACCCTCGGCCACCAGGTGTCTCCCTTTTTTCCGAACAGCTAAGAGCCTGATGCTCTACCAACTGAGCTACGAGCCCAAATCTAGCAATTGGCTTGTTTTATAAAAGCTTTTAAACAATCTGGTCTTAACTTAGATATGGCAACAGAAACAGGCGAAACTGACAATGATTTTGAAAATCAAACTAATTGGCAAACTGAACTAACAGAATTAAAGGATGATGTTAACTCAGGGCTTGCTGGATGGATTGATGTTCCAGTTAAACAAAAACTGACAAAAGACCATGGCTCTAAAACTCAATACAGATACAGCATCGAGATTCCGCTTGTATGTCTAGACGATATCGGAATAGATATTGATGCAATTAGGAATGGTATTTATGATTGTCTTGACCAAAAGGGATATAGCTCTGAACTAAGCAAAAACACTAGTGCAAGCAGGGGTTTAACTGTTCATGTTCCTTGTATGAAAAAACAGAATTATGTGACCATCCAGAAAGGGGATATAGAAGCTGGAATGGTGCTAACATATGTGCAGAAAATGAGAGAGCTTGCAGTGACTATTGTGGAAGATGTCATTGAACCTATCATAGAACAAAAAGAACTAAGATACAGTGATGTCTTTCAGACTAACAAATAACTGGCTGGAATAATTCTTTCAGTATTGGTTATATATTATCCAGACAAGTGCCAGCTATGAAAATCGTAAAGACTGCACATCCAATCTATCCTGAAATAGAAGTAGTTGAGAGAAAAGGGATAGGGCATCCAGACACACTTTGTGACGGGATTTCTGAAACTATATCGGTTGAGCTGTCAAAAGAATATATCAAACAGCACGGGACCATCCATCACCACAATGTCGACAAGGTCATGCTTGTAGCAGGTCAATCAAAACCAAAATGGGGAGGCGGACAAATCATAAAGCCAATCTATTTCTTGTTGGCTGGTCGAGCAACCAATTCAGTGCCGGTCGACCGAATCGCAAAAAAGGCGGCAAGAGAATATATCAAGCAGATATACCCGCTTGCGACAGATGACCATCTAATAATTAACTCAAAAATTGGGTTAGGCTCGAACGAGCTAATTGCAACGGTTGATAGAATCAAGGCAAATGATACTTCTGTCGGTGTTGGTTTTGCGCCCTTTTCCAAAACAGAACAACTGACACTTGATATCTCAGACCTAATTAACAGTAAAAGTTTTAGAAAAGAATGGCCAGAAGTCGGTACAGACACAAAGGTAATGGCACACAATTACAAAGGTAAACGGGATGTAACATTAGCTATTGCATTTGTGGACAGATATCTTGAAAACATAGATGCATACAAGAAAAGCACAAGCTCAGTTGTAGAGCTGATTGAGGACAGGTTCGGGCTTGATAAAGGAGCAGTCAAGCTAAATTTCTTTGATGATTTTGAGAAAGAGATGGTCTATCTGACCGTACTCGGTACAAGTGCAGAACAAGGAGATGATGGTGCGACTGGACGCGGCAACCGAGCGAATGGACTAATAACACCTGCCAGACCCATGAGTCTTGAAGCATCAGCTGGCAAAAATCCAGTCAGCCATGTAGGTAAGCTCTACAATGTGCTGGCACAAAGGATAGCAGATGAAATATTTGCTCAGACACATAAGCCAGCAGAAGTAATAATTCAGAGCAGAATCGGTGCTCCGATAGTTGAGCCACCATTCGTGATGGTTAGAACCGATGCAAGCGAGTTTGAGCAGATAGTCAGACAAGAGACAGAAAAGCTGTCAGACATCACAAATGACATTGTAGCTGGCAAGGTTAGGCTGTTCTGATGTCTGCATATTTACGCGAGTTATGAAGGGCAACATCAAAGGCAGACAAGTCAAGGATAGGTCTTTTCAGTCCAGGGGTCAATTTGATTGTTTTTACACCAAGATGATTGCCGACTTGATATGTATGCTTACCACAATTTTCAAGGTTTTTCTTGAAAGCTTGCCTGCTCTTTTTATCAGATACTTTAGAAACTATAAATTGTGGACTTCCAAAACCAGTTCCATTCGGCACATACATGTCTCCGTTAACGCACTTAACTGCTTCTTTTACACCATACTCAGAATATTCTGAACTATTGAGCGGATACAAAAACAGGATATATGCTTCTCGTCCATCGAGCGTACTGATAAGCATTCGCTGATTATCGGTTTGTTTATACTTCTCTCTTTTGGGATCAAGACATAGTGGAGTTCTAAAATCAACAAGCGACTCCATCATCGAGCTCATTAATTCGCGTATAGGGTCTATCACGTTCACGGACTCACCTTGCGTATTGCAGTATTTCACTGTCAAAATTGCTGAGACCGCCGAGAATATCAAAATCAACCAAGGTCATACAAATCTGCTTGTCCTGGTCACAGATATCTGAGACAGAATAAATAGTTCCCTTGTTTTTTATTGTATCAATCAAGTATTGTTTACTGGAATCATCAACAGTCATTACCACATATACCTTGCCAGTCCCCTTTTTCTCAGGCACTGAAACATCCTGACCTAATTTTATCTGAGCAACAATTTCAATAGCATCCTGTCCAGAAAACTCCTTAGAAAAGTCTCCTATGCTCTCATACTGGATAATATGGGCTTGCTTAAGC
>JAAOXV010000022.1 GCA_018220955.1 Candidatus Altarchaeota archaeon
TGTAGAGTCCTGCAAAGAAGCCAAGCACCCCAGATAAGGGCACTATTAGTGAAATGGCCATATTTATCGGAGCCATGGCACTCATCAAGTATACATGCAACTTGAGCAGCTGGCCATAATCACCTGTACCACCAAACAACCGAGCAAATATAAAAAGCACGCCTGCGCCAATCGCGATGATTACAAACGAAATCATCAGATAGATAGGTATAGTAACAATCCCGGCTATCAAGGTTGTAACAAGTGAAAAAGAACCATTAGCAAGTCCAAGTGGTATTGATAAAATCGCGCCAAGAATAACTCTGACAAAAAACACCAATGAAATCACGACTGCATAAAGCTTGAAGGCTTCACCAAGTCGGTTCTTTTTCATAATTTTTTTGAAGCTTTGTTCTGGCTTTGTCAGAACATCACCAAGGATTTTGAAGTCCATGGTTCTTGTTACTAAGAGTATTTTTATGCTTATCGACCTGAAACAATCTTGATTATGCCACCGGGTTTGAGCTCATGTTCTGCACCAAGCGTTCTTTTTGTTTTTGCATCAATAGCTCTGATAAATTTGTCGCCTATGTCAGTATGAACTGCGTAAGCCAGCTGCTTGGCGGTCGTGCTCCTATCAACTATGAGACAGTCCGGCAACACATTGCCTGCCTTGTCCGCCCACTTACCATCATCCTCTACTGGGAAAACCGGAATCTGGTCAGCTAGCTTAAACACAGCCTGATCAAGCACTGATTGCACTCCGGTCGAGCCGTGTTTTTTCAGATAAGCTTGTATGGTATCAAGCGCAGTCTTTTGTTGACCGGTCATCTGTTTTAGTTCGCTGAACTCGGATGCACCCGGCACATAGCTGATAAACCCAGCTTCGGCTGCCTTTCTCAAGGTCAGCTCATATACGGCCGATGTTTGAACAACTCGATAATCCAGCTTGGCTAGCTTGGTCAACCAGCTGGCTGATTCTGGCTTATCGCCCTTGTTTGCCGCAATTATCATAGGCTTAGCGGTTTGCCAAAGCTCTTGTGCAAACTCAAGACAGTCACCATCAGGATACTGTTTTTTCAGAACTGTTTCAACAATATCTGGCTTAATCTCAAGCCCAGACAAGCTTTGTTTGAGAGTCTCTTCAATTGAGCTTGTCCGCTTGTCTATCGCCTTTTTGATTATACCAGCCACCCATTGGTAAATCTCTTGCTCCAAAAAAGCTATATCCTCTATAGGGTCACCGGCCGCCTCATTCCCTTCCTTATCTGTGGCGCCTGATGCATCCAACACCATTATCAGCACAGCTGCCTTTCGAACATCATCCAAAAACTGATTGCCAAGCCCCTTGCCCTGATGCGCACCAGGCACAAGTCCGGCCACATCTATAATCTCAGCTGGCACAAATCTAGTGCCATTCAAACAGGCTCCCTTACTCGGAACACAGTCTATCCCCAGCTCGGTATGCGGACACTTGACACGCACATGTGTCACCCCAATATTCGGCTTTATCGTGGTAAATGGGTAGTCTGCAATTTCGACATCCTTGAGTGTAGCTGCCACAAAGAAACTTGATTTTCCGGTATTTGGTTTGCCCACAAGTCCGAGCTGCATTTGATTATGCTATGTCCATCTTTTTAACAGGTTTGTAAGAAATCATTATATCCCCATCACTGAAATCATGGTCGCCTGTTGCAAGATAATAACTATAGTTTTTGTCATCATCTGAAAAACCAATAACCACTGATGGGAATCTTTCTGAACTATGCAAATATTGGACAAGTCCATTAAAATATGCAATAGTAGGAGTGTTTATTTCAACAAGTCTCTTACCTGCTTTTTTGTATGCAACCGGAGCTTCATCACCATTTGACAGAGATGTTATTGAAAGAACCTCTCCATTCTCTTTTAGAGCAAATCTCTCCTCTTTTCCAGCAATCCAATCATAAATGGTTCCAGATAGCTCATTTTCATCAAAATCATATTTTGAATCCATAAATTGGCTAACTACAAAAGGCAAAGAGCTTTGATTGTCCCTCATAACTTTTGAGGTAACTGAACCTGGCAACAAAACTCGTGCATACTGGAATTTTCCACCAGAATTCTGTGTTTCAAGAAAGGGATAACTCATAGCTGCAGATAAGGTCATAATCTGCAAAAATCCGTCTTGATTTGATATCCCAAGTCGGTCTTCTACGCTTTTGTCGGTTCCTAGTTCATACTCTGGAATTCCATCACTAGCTACTCTAAATTCATAATTCGCTTTCATACTCACAATTATACTAGACAAAACCTGTTTATATTTGTTACTACATCGTGATGATTGTATCTTCCTTTCGTTTGAGCTTGATTTTTTCCCTGAGTTTATTGCCTTTTAGATTCTCGATTTCAAGTGTTTCACCGGTTTTTTCTATAAACACCATGGGTGGGCGCTCGGAGATAACTATCGCATCCAACTCCTCTGCGTCTACTGGTTCAGCATCCTTTAGCTTAATTTTCTTGCCTTTATTCGTCCAAACCCAGCTGCTCGATACTTTTTCGACCAGCTGATATGTTCCTGCCAGTTTAATTATGTCTCCTTTTAGCACACGAAACTTGACAGCCAGAGTCAATCGATGGAGTGGGATAGATTTCTGTCTGTCAAATGAAATAAGCTTGCTGGATTTCTTGATTTCTGCTCCGATTCCAACCAATCGCTTGGCCACCTTGCTTGCAAGCGATTTGCTGGTAAACCGATAGTCCTCGCTTTTCAGATAAACGTTCTCGTTTTCACCTCTCTCAATACTCTTGTTCAACTCATCATTTATGATAGACTCCACCAACGCCCTGTCGAACCTACCGCGCACCTGAAGTGTGGCTACAAATGCCTCCCCGTGTCGTTGACAATCTGGACAGACATCCTCATCTAGTCGTCCCATCAACCTGGCTTGAGCTATTTTTTTCCGGTTGGATATCGTCCATACCTTTCCTTTTAGCTTTCGCCCACATCTCTTACAGATTTTCACACAACTACCAGAAAAATCGATTTAAATACATGGTCAAACCAATTTCATGTTAATAATCTTCAATTCTCCTGACACTCTGGATAAAAACTTCTATCATTTGACTGGTATAGAAGAACCATGTGCAGGTGTGCTTGTATTTGACGATAGACCAATAGTGCTGGCCAGCTCGCTTGAAAGCTCGATAGCTGAAAAGTATGTGGAAACCGTTGAGCTGAAATCCAGTGAGCATCTCTGGTCTGAACTAGCTCAAAGAATCAAGGGCGAACTTGAGCTAAATTTTCCAGGACTAAGTTCAGACAAGCTTGTCAAGCTGGAAAAGCTTGGAAAAGTCAAGGACATATCCATCAAACTCAAGCAAAACCGAATGATAAAAACCAGAAAAGAGCAACTCAAGTTAACAAAAGCCGCTAAAATCGCAAACAGAGTCGGAAAAAGGCTGCCAGATATGATTCAACCAGGCAAGACAGAAAATGAGGTAGCGGCGGAGCTTGAGTTTCTTGCAAGAAAACTAGGTGCTAGTGGGGTCTCTTTTCCCACCATAGTCGCATCTGGCCCAAACTCAGCCAGTATTCATCACAGGGCTGGTAACAGAATAATACAAGCTGGTGACAGTGTCATTGTGGATTTTGGACCAGTATACAAGCTATACACCGCGGATGTGACTAGAAGCTTTGTGATTGGCGGGAATACAAAGTTAGAGCAAGATTATCAAAAGCTGCAAGCTGTATTTGAAACAGTTGTTGATAAACTTGAACACAAAGTCAAGCTATCTGAGCTAAGTGAGCTAACAACCGAGCTTAGCATGCCACACTCGCTAGGTCATGGGATTGGGTTGGATGTGCATGAGGCACCACAGATATCAGGCAAGAGTGAGCTGAGTCTTGAAACAGGAATGGCGTTCACAATTGAGCCAGGCATCTATGGTAAAACTGGTATGAGAATAGAAGATAATTTCATTATGGGTAAACAGGTAAAAAAACTGACCAAGATTAGTAAAGAGTTGGTTATCTGACCATTACTATCTGGATATGCGGAACACCCTCAATTGTTTTTGAATTCTCTTTTGTGATAAGACCTGCATCCGAAAGTAGCTTGATGGTTTTTTCCCCGACTGCATTGATGATATTAGCTGAGCCTGTCAGCTTGGCTGCCTGCTCTGGCGCAACCAGCTTGCCACGATAAAAGCTGGAGATTTCAAGAATCATCTCGCCTTGTTCAAATCGCTTATCCATCAGTCCCTGATCTGCCATGGCCAAAACTATGTCAGACCCAACCTTGTATTGCCTAGTCCAAATCACCATAACAAAAACAAGCTGAGAATAAAAATCAATCGGCGGCTATCATTGTTGATGTTAGCTTGACTTGTTTGATTTTTCTGAGCTTCTCGACCACAAAGGCGGTTATGTCTTCTATGCTATCTGACTTTATCTTGATAATCAGGTCCCACTCGCCGTATATGATGTGCGAATCCTTGACCTCTGACAATCCAGACAGTTTTTTCATAACCTCTCGCTCCTTGCCTGCATCTACTCTGACCATTATGTATGCATATACCATGCTATCAATTCTGTCAATCAATAAATAAGGTTTTTCAAGTTAGCCTGGATGGCTTAAATATCTGCATAGCCCAATGATGATGTGAGAAAGTCGATAATTTTGCTAGCATTGCTTTTGCCGATTTTTGCACTTAGTATTGAGAAAACAGTTGTCGGACCAGAAACACTTGATTTGGATGAGTCGCTTGATATCAAGCTGATAATCACTACAGATGAGCCAATCTATATTGAGTCAATCACAGACCCGGTCCCACCGCACTTTGTAGCAACCGAGTTTCCAGCTTCGTGTTCACAAAGCGAATCTATGCTCAGTTGTGAGCTAGGTCTATTTGTGACTGGAGGAACAAGTATATCATACAAGCTGACTGCGATTGGGCTAGGATATGGCATAATCGGCGGTCCAAGCCTAGTATATGGCGAAGGCATCAAGACCGCTGAATTCTTTAGACAATATTTTATTGGTAAACCAAAAGCTGAGCTAAGTATCAGCGGACCAAACACGCTCTTGCCTGGCGAGGAAATCACAGCAACAGTTGTAATTGTTAACACTGGTATCAGGTCACTTGGAACAGCTATACTAACACTCAGCTCAGTCAATTACTCTGACAGACTCGAGCTAGAGCTTGCACCACAAGAGCTAAGAACCATCAATTATTCACTTGGTGAAGCTCCGAAATCAGGTAGTCAAACACTCAGTGCTGTGTTGAGCTGGGCCAATAGCTCAACTAGTACGACACATAGTTACCTCTTTGTTCATCCATCACTAAAAGCGAGCAGAACAGTCAGAGTAGAGTGGAAGCTAGAGAACGGGTCGGTCAATGGTTATGTTTCAGTTGTTTATGAGCTAATAAACAATGGAACTGCAGCAGGTACAGTAAGCCTATCAACTGGCGAGCAACTTGAGCTTGGTCCAGGTGAGAGACAGAGTCTGGCCAAGCTTTATACCAAAGCAGCTCCGGCAGTAAAGATAAGTATTCAGGATGCGAACAGCAACCAATACGAAGTTTACTCTTTTTCTGAAGAAAGTCCGGAAATGAAAAAAGGCTTTTTCACATTGTTGTATGAAAATGTATCTTCAGACATTCCAGCTATCGTGCTAGTTTTAGTCGGACTTGTTTCGCTTTACTTTTCCACAAAATTCAAGCAGCCAGGACTGAAAGCTGGTCTAATCGTAATCACACTGGTATCTGGACTTCTGCTCTATGCCCAAATCAGCGTGGGCGCGCTAAGCCTGCCATTCTTTCAAAACTAGTCTGAAATGAGAAAAGCGTGCTAGGCATTTGCTTTTCCAGCTCGGTTACAAGCTTTTCAGTTGTTGAACAATCTGTATCTCTCTCAATACCCCTTAATTTTGAGTAAAGCTCTAGCTCTTGTGTTTGGAGATTCCTAAACGGAAAGATTCGTTTTCCTTGCTTAAAACCAGTATTCAACACTTCGCCTTTTGCTAAAGCATCTATCGCCATCGCTATTTCTTGATTCAAACTCAATGGTTCTGCTAACTTGTTTGGATTGGTTTTGGTCAGCTTAATTGGCCATTCTTTTGTAACTCTTGCCAAAACATCTGACAAAGTCGGGTCGGTTGTGCTAACACGGTCACCTGGCCGAATCAGCTCATGCTTTTGTAGATTCTTTTTCACTTTTTTCAGCACAAACTCCAGAAAATGATTTTCACAAAATGCCCTGCCATTATAGCTGGCCAAATAAACCCTTGGTTTTCCGCAGGTGCTACATCTCTCAAAGGCCATACTCCTGCATCCCATAGCCAATTAAAACGCTTTACAGAAGCGTATTGATAATAAAGAGTACAAGAACAAGTGACTCATACACATAAAACGAACGTTGTTTGTATTTGAAAAGATATACTGCATAAAATACTAGACTTGTCAAAACAAATATCAAAAAGTTTTTTGCAAAAAAAGCAGGCAAAACAATAATAGGAAGCAACAGTTTAAGGAAATTCGCAATCCTAGCTGTTGTTTCTGGACCAAGAACGCATGCAGTTGTCCTGAGCCCGGCTTGTTTGTCAGACTCATAATCTCTGACATGATTCTCAAACTCTGGAATAATTCCTGTCCAAAACGAGAATAAAAGCGGTATCAGATGGGCGGAGGTCAAGCTGGCACCGAATAACATAAACGGTAAAACAAGAATAAAACTTCCAAAAAATAGTCCATGGGTAAGAAAATCAAGTGGGAATTTGGTCTTGAATCTAAGCGGCGGGACTGAATAAAAAAAAGCGGTCGCCAACATAATCACATAATATACAAAAGCTTTGATTCCAAAAGATAATGAGAGTGCAAGGCCAATAAAAGCGAGTGTCAATGAAAAAACAAGTGCGTTCCTAAGCTCTATCTCACCGGCCGCAATTGGATTGGTCTTTGAACCATGAAGCTTATCCTCTGTTACATCAGTATAATCATTTATCGAAAAGCTGGTTCCCAGAAAGCAAATCAAAATCAAAAAAAAGACAATAGTCTCAATCAAGCTAGGAACTGCCCCTGAAAGGACCAAACCAAGAATCGAAAGTGCAAAATAACCCTTCCAGCTGTTTAGTCTAAGCAATCGAAGATATGCTCTCACAAGCTCTTTTCAGAACTATGATATTTAAAGATTGTCGGTAGCCGTAACAGTTAAAAACCGTTTCGAGAACAAATCAAGATGACACTCAGAAAGAGAATAGCTAAGCGAAAATTTACAGAACCAAGAATGATTGGGCTTTTAACAGAGCTGAGAAAGAACAAAACCGGATTCTGGCAATCAGTTGGTAAAAGGCTAAGTACACCCAGGAAAAACAGAGTTTCTGTCAATTTGGCTAAGCTTGATAGACTGGCAGGTAAGGAAACACTAGTCGTGCCTGGAAAAGTGCTTGCGTCAGGCGATCTCAGCAAAAAGATAACTATAGCCGCATACAATTTTTCTGAAAAGGCAATTGAAAAGATAAGCGCAGCAGGTGGTACAGCTCTAAGTCTAGAGGATACGCTAAAAAAGAACCCAGAGGGTAAAAAGGTCAAAATGGTGATTTAATGACAATTATAGATGCAAAAGAATTAGTGCTTGGAAGAATGGCCTCAGTTGTGGCTAAGCGATTGTTGCTAAATGAGGAAATCATAATAATAAATGCAGAACTAGCAGTGATTACTGGAAACAGAGACTCTATTTTTGAGAAATACAAAATAAGGCGAGAGAGAGGGCATAAATATGAAGGACCATTTTTTCCGAAAGCTCCGCATAGAGTAGTCAAGCGAACCATTCGTGGAATGATTGACTGGAAGAGTCCAAAAGGCAAAAAGGCGTACAAGCTCCTGAAAGTTCACATAGGCACACCAGCCGAGTTTGACAACAAACCAAGCGAATCTATTGAGCTAGCTCAACTTGGAAGGACTATGGCAAGGAAATTTATCAGAATCAATGATTTAAGCAGGTTTCTTGGTTGGAAAAACCCACTTGAGCAGGAAACGATTTAAACCAAACTAGGAGATGAAAAACAATGGCAAAAAAGGCACAAGAAAAAATAATTCAGACAGTAGGTAAAAAGAAGATTGCTGTTGCACGTGCCACGCTCAGATTAGGTTCTGGGAAAATCAAAATCAACTCAAAGCCATTTGAACTATGGGGTACTAGGTATCTCAGAGAGCGAATTCGAGAGGCACTGTTGTTGTCAGGCGAGCTGGCCAATACAGTAGACATAAGTGTAAAAGTTAATTCAGGCGGAATCGTTGGTCAGGCAAATGCGATTCGAACTGCGATTGGTCGAGCTCTAGCAGAGCAAGGTGGAGAAAAGCTAAGAAAGCAGTTTATTGAATATGATAGAACACTTGTGGTTCCAGATGTCAGGCAGAATGAGCCTTGGAAACCGGGAAGAAGTAAGCCAAGGGCTGCTGCACAAAAAAGTAAGAGATGAAAAAAATGATAATACCAGTAAGATGCTTTAGCTGTGGTTTTCCGATTAGTGCATTCTATCCTGAGTTCAAAAAGCGAGTGGCTGCAGGCGAGGATGCAGGCAAAGTAATGGATGAGATGACGATAGAGAGATTTTGCTGCAGAAGAATGTTACTCAGCCAGTCTGATGTAATAGAAAAAATAGCTCCTTTCAAGAAATAATTATTTCTTTTTCTTGGTCTTTTTGATTTTCTTGACTGACTTAGTCTTAGCTGGTGACATAGCTGCAATCAACCGTTTCCTGGTTTTTTCATCTCTGCCCTTGATTGACCTAATCTTTTTTGCCTGGCCAGGTTTTCCCATATACTCAAGCCAGTTCGCAAAGTCACCTTGGTTTGCATGATACAAGATACTGCCTAGCTCGGCTGTTTCCAACAGTTTCTTGAATTCTCGCATATTACCTGCCTGAGCAAGCTCTGTTCCATCCTTTTTCCTAAACACAAATCCATTCTTTACCATTATAACACCCTTGAACCATTTTCGATTTTCTTGTCTGACCTAAGCACAGATACTGTCCGACCATCATCTGCAGCCAGCACCATTCCATGGCTCACTACACCCTTAAGTTTTTTTGGCTCTAGGTTAGTAAGCACGATTACCTGCTTGCCATGCAGGTCAGCTTGATTATAATATGGTCTAAGTCCAGCGACCAGTGTTCTTTTTTCCTTACCCAAGTCAACCACAAACTTGTATAGCTTATCTGCTCCTTTGAGCGGCTCGATACTCACAATCGTGCCCACACGCAGGTCAAGCTTAGCAAAATCACTGTATGAAACAGTCATTCAGCAAATAGTCTTGCGGGTTTAAGAGTATTATGCATACTCAATTTTTGTTTTTTGTAAGAAGTCCAACATGGATTCTGATTCACTATGTATTATCTTAAGTGGAATAATCTCTGGCTTTGCATCCAATGGATCATGAGCATAGAGAGTTTCATATGGTTTCCCTGCGCCAGTTGGAATAAACTTTAATCTATGAAGCTCAATAAACACAGAATTATATGAATCAAGTGGCTGAACATCGTATTTACGCCGCTTTGATTGCAGATGCTTTGCGATTCTCCTCATTCTTAGTTCAGTGCCTCCATTTGCATCGACGTCAAAACCTCTTTGAGTTTCAAGCTCGCTTCTGTAAAGGTTAGCGATTTCCACTTCATTTGATAACACTTTACATTTAATCTCTTCTGCATTCTCACCGGTGTATGTCGTCATCCAAGCCATTTATTTCACCTCACTGTACTGAGCTTCGGCTTGCCCAAGCAGTTTATCAATTCTGAATCTGCGACTCTCGCCGTTATGTTCTTTCCAGTCAGTTATCTGAACTACTCTCCACTTCTTGTCGCCATCTTTATCAGTTGCAAATAATGCTTCTTGAACAGCAACAGGTGAAACTCCGCTTCCACCATAACATAATTCAGAAACAACCCGCTTGATTCGGTAAACCTCAATATCTGGTTTGTTCTGGTTCAAGGCCTCCAGAGCAGTGTAGCTATTTGATTTTTTTTCAGATACAGGTTGTTCGTCTATCTGCAAAAGCTCAACAACCATATCCACTCGTTCTTTCAAACTCTTGTATGGAAAAAGATTCATTGAAGTCCTATCATTGTTAGGGTCTCTTGCTTTTGCATATTGAGTTTCCACAAAATCCACAGTTTCCTTTAAGAGTCTTGAAGGCTCAGTCCGCGTAATCCCGATATCAAAAAGTTCTGTTGTCACCATGAAATAGGCATTAAGGCTGATTTATAAAACATTCCGACCCGATTTGAAGTGGAAAAGTTCATGGTACTAGAGAGCGGTAAGTGCAGCTGGGGAAGCTGTGTCTTCTGTGGCTGGGGTAAAAAGGCAACAGACACCAAAGGTCTGGAACAGCTAAAACAGGAATTTGATTCCAAGCTTGGTAGAGCTATCAAGGCAGAAATACCAAAACGAATCAAGCTTTTCACTTCTGGCTCAATGCTGGACGAGCAGCAGTATCCAACCGAGTTTGTCAGCTATGTTGTGTCTGAGCTGGACAAGACAGGAATAGCTGAATTTGTGCTAGAAACAAATGTGCTTGACATCAGTCAAGAAAAGCTTGACTCACTGAACAAACACAAAGGCAAGCTGAAAATCTTGTTTGGAATAGGATTGGAGGTTGCAGATGATGATGTGCTGAAAAAGCTGGGAAAACAAAGCACGGTTCAGAATTTTACTGACAAGGCAGAGCTGATTAAGCAAAACGGTTTTGGAATCAGGGCATATGTGTTGGTCAATCCACCATTCTGCGAGCCAGCCAGCTGTTTAGATAAGACAATGGAGTTCGCGCTTGAGTGCTGTGAAGAAATCGTAATGATAAACACATATCCACACAGGGATGCACCTTTATTTGATCTCTGGGTCCAGGGTAAGTGGAGACCAGCCGACCAAGCTGAGTTTGACAAGCTGACAAGCAAGTGGCTCAAACACAAACAAGTTGAAACAGATTTTGCCAACTACAAGTTTGTGCCCAAGTTTCCAAGACGGTTGATGACCAAGATTATTGGTGCAAATCATGATTGTCTGGTACATCCTTACTATCAAGTCTGGCAAGACTTTCTACAGCGTTTCTATGAACCAAGACCGGAAAAGAACATCCTGCTCTTTATCCCGTGTGCATTCAGAAAGCCATACAAAAAGAGCCGGACACACCGAGCGATTTTTAGAGCCATCAAAGACTTGCAAAGCTACAAACAGATTCATCCAATTGTGGTCAGCTCACCAGGAGTCATACCAGTCGAGTTTCAATCATACTATCCGTTTGCCAATTATGACTGGCCAGAATGGGAAGAAACAGCTGAAACCAAGCAAGAATACACAAGTGTCAACAAAGAGAGGGTCAAGCTGTTTTTGAAAAAGCACGCATCTCACTACAAACAAATCTTTGTTTATTTCAAACACACCAGCGAAACACGTCAGGCAATCATAGCTGCGCTGGACGAGCTTGGACTAGAGTACAACGAGTGTCTTAGCAAGCAGGGCTGGGAAACCATTAAGGATGAGAAAAACCCAATTATCCATGAGACCGCACTAGCAGAGCTGAGAGACTGTCTTGCAAAAGCTCAGTAGCCGGCCTGTTGTAAAAGCTCGAGTGCATGGCTCAAGTCGGTCGCGTTCAGATAGCTGCCTGGTTCTTGGCTAAAAACTTTGATTCCAAGGTCTGCATGCTCAAGTGCAGGTATATCATTTTCTCCATCACCTATCATAATAACCCGATAGCCCTGATTCTTCAGGTCGATTACATAATCCCGCTTGTCTTTATCTGAAAAACTCTTTTTCATCTCAAACTCCTTGGTTATCTCATCATAACTTATCTCAAAACCCTGAAGAATCTCTATGCCTAGCTCTTGTGCAAACTGCTCAAGTAAAGGTGGGAAAGCGGCAGACAAAAGTCCGGTCCGGTATCCTTGTGATTTCGAATATTCTACAAGCCCAAGTGCGCCTGGATTCAACTCCATTAGCTCATACATCTCAGCCAAGTGTTCCTGTGAAAAACCAGTCATTTCACCAAAATTATGCATTGCCCACTCCTTTGCTATCTCTGCCCGCCCGTCCAAGTCTTCTGTCGCCTTGTATGAACGATAAAAATGTACTGGGTCGTCGACATCCATCACCTCTCTGGCAATATTCCAAGTATTATTGCTTGAAAGCGTATGGTCAAAGTCCAATACAACACAGGTTTGTTTTTTCATTATTTGGTCACATCAAGTTGGTTTTAAATCATTTTCAGTTTCTAGACCCCACAGAATTAGTTATATACCACTCAAGCTGGAAAATAAGATGACAGTAGTTCCAGATTATTCAGCATTAGTAGCAAAGACCGTCACAACCCATGTAAAAAAGGGCGGAGAAGTGATAATTCCTGTTAGCGTGATGGCCTTGATTGAGCAAGACATGAAAAAGAACAGAGCAGACGGTTTTGTTGGCATGGAAGAGCTTAGACAGCTCAAACAGCTAGAACACGAAAAAAAGATTGGACTTAGGTTCGCAGGCATGAAGCCTAGAATACTTGAAAAGCTGACAAAGCTTGATGCAGACTGGGATGCACGCGATATCGCTTTGGCCGAGGGTGCCACCTTGGTGACCTGCGATGAGGTTCAAGCCAAGCTTGGTGAAATAATGGGATTGGATGTTATATTTCTAAAACGAGATGAACATGCAAAGCTCGAGATAGCGCAGTTCTTTGATGAAACTACTATGAGCATTCATGTAAAGGAAGGTTTACAGGTATTTTGCAAAAAGGGAACTCCAGGCTCCTGGGACTTTATTGCAATCACAGACAAACCGCTCAAAAAAGAGAAAGTCGATAAGCTTGCACGAGACATAATTGAAAAATCAGGAAGAAATCCAGACGCATTTATTGAGATTGACAAAGAGGGAGCGACAGTTGTGCAATACGAGAATTATCGTATTGTTATCGCCCGCCCGCCGTTCAGCCGAGGAATAGAAATAACTGCGGTCCGACCAGTAGTCAAGCTAAGCTTGGAAGACTATAAGCTACCGCAAGAGTTAATGGAACGATTTGAGAGCGGTGCAGGCGGAATAGTCATTGCTGGTGCACCTGGTGCAGGCAAAACAACATTCGCCCAAGCATTAGCAGAATTTTATGCTGCAAAAAAGAAGATAGTCAAAACAATCGAACATCCACGAGACCTGAGTGTCAATCCAATGATAACCCAGTATGGCCATTTGGAAGACGATCCAGAGGCAACAGGGGATGTACTGCTGTTAGTCAGGCCAGACTTTACTGTCTATGACGAGCTAAGAAATACCAAGGATTTTGAAGTTTATTCTGATATGCGGCTGGCAGGTGTGGGGATGATTGGTGTTACGCACGCAAGCAGGTCGATAGATGCAATCCAGCGTTTCCTTGGTCGACTTGACCTGGGTGTTATACCACAGATAGTGGACACAGTCCTGTTCTTGCAGGGTGGAGAAATTAAAAAAGTATATGAGCTATCTATTACAGTAAAGGTCCCGAGTGGAATGATGGAAGCAGACCTGGCAAGACCGGTCGTGGAGATAAAGGACTTCTTAACCAGAAAGCTAGAGTTTGAGATATACACTTTTGGTGAATCAACCACGATTTTACCAGTCACAGAAGGCATGACAGAAAACCCAGTAATGAAGCTGGCAGCAGAAGAAATAAAGAGAAAAATACAACATATCGTTCCTGGTTCAAACATAGATGTCGAGATGGTTGGTGACAGGTCAGCAAGAATCTGGACTGATGAAGATATGGTTCCGCGTTTAATTGGTAAACGAGGCAAAACAGTAGACGAGCTAGAGAAACAGCTTGGAATTGGGCTAGATATCAGGTCGCTTGCAGACAAGGGTCAGAGCAAAGGACAAGGCAAAACAATCCAGTTTGATCTCTCTGAAACCAAAACTACCTTGAACTTCTTTTTTGAGAAAAAATATCATGGGCAACATGTTGAGTTTTATGTAGATGGCCAGTCTGTGTTTAGCGCATCTATCAGCAAAAAAGGCAAAATCAAGCTAGGAAAAAGAACCGATATCGGCAAGATGATTTCACATGCTATATCACACAACGAAAGATTTGAAATAAAGGCCTAGATTCGGTCAAGAAAGTCCAGCAGCTGGTTTAGCTCAGATTTTAGAATCAAAACAGGCACTCCGGCAGCCTCTGCCATTTCCCTATCCCTTGGCGAGTCACCTATCATCCAGCTGATTTTTCCAAGCTGATTAGCTATCTTGTGCAACATCTCTGGTTTTGGTTTTTGTTCTATTACATCATCCATAGTAAATATAGCATCAAACATATCATACCAGCCAAATTGCTTGAGAATTGCGTTTGCCTCTCGGCGTGTGCTGGATGTCGCAAGAGCTATTTTATGGTCTTGGTTCTTTAGCTCAGTCAGCAGCTGAGTGGCACCTGGCAGTTCCTTTATTTTTGCGAGTCCCTTCAAAAACAGCTTGACCTTTGTGTCCAAAATCTCTTTGGCCCTATCAGGTCCGACTCCTGTTATTTCTCTGATAATAAACAGCTCAGAATGACCTTTCATATTTCTGACTTGCTCAATTCCTTCTGGAAAACCGTTCTCTCTAAAGACCTGCGCAAACGTGATGGCGTGTAGCTCAGAGCTCTCAACAAGCGTACCGTCCATATCAAATACTATCAACATTTTACCACGGCTCCTGTTTTAGGCCCATCCGATAACCAAGTATGTTAAACCCTCTATGAAAGGGCGGGACAGCTATCAACAATATAGCTATCTCAGAAAGCGACCAGCTGACCAATGGAGACGAAAATATTATTGCACCAAGTACAAAATCAATCATGTCAAGCATACCGGCATTTGCGCCTCGGTCCAAGCTTTTTCGCCTTTTTAGAAACGAACCAACCGAATCACCAAACATTGCACCAAACCCTAGCAAAAATCCAGCTCGGTAATCTAGGCCAAGCAAATGAGCGGTAAGCATACCAACCACAGGCGCAAACAAAAAACCAACAAAGGTTTTACCATCGCCTAGAATCCTTTTTCCATCTAAAAAACTTTTCCCAAAATCAATTGGTTTTGAAAGCCAAGGAAACAGTTTGGACAAGAGCGGAGGAGCCATATTCGCCATTCCGGCTGGCAGAATTTTTATTATCAGACCTATCAAATCCATAAAATCACCTAAATAAGTCTCCACATTATCAAAGCAAACTTGACCGATGCCAATGTAATATCTTGCTGATTCGGTCCTTGCACTACAAGCGTGTTGTCTATCATGCTCAGGCGTGTTGTATTTGCAATATCAAAGTAAATAACAAGCTCTCCTGGTTTTTGCTCCCAAGGATCTCTTATCACAAAACTTTCGTTTTCTGCAGGGTATTCCTGTGAAATGGCTGGAATAATTTCTAATGAGCGACCAGACAAAAGCCGAGCAGTCTCTGCATATGGAACAGCTATCGTGATTCTCTCATCTGGGTCAAATACCAGATAAATTTTGGATGCATTAATGAATTTTAGAAAAATATCATCATTATCTGGCTCAGAATCAACGAGTGCTGCTTGTGCTGGATTTGACCTAAACGGCAAGGAAAACTGACCAAAGTTAAGCCAATATACTATACCATCTGGGTTAACAAAAATCTCCATTCCATTCCAGGCCTGCAAAAAGACAGGCAGGTTGTCGGTCTGCGCTGGTTCATCAGACTTATCTGAAAAAAACCCAAAAGCTATGGTTGAAAATAACATGAGCGCTCCAAGAAAAAGGCTCATAGTTTTTTTGTTCATCTTAAACTTCATTGTTTGCCAAAAGATTAGGCCAATATAACTTTTTCCCTATGGTTTTTCTTTAATCACAGTTCCTGATTCAAAATCAAAATCAATGCCAGTGATATAACAAGGAACTTTTGATTGGATAATGAGCTGAACTGCTTGTGGGTCTATGACCCCATAGCTACCTGCACTAGTCTTTTCAGATACGAATTTACTGAGCTCATCATAGTCTAGCTTGTGTATCACCCTGGCGCCAGGATTCTGTTTTGGATCATGTGTATATACACCACCTACATCTTTTGTCAAAATAACTAAGTCAGCTCCAAGATAGCTAGCCAACTGAAGTGCAACTGCATCAGTACTTTGACCTGGAATTTGGCCGGCTGTGACTGGCCGCTTGTCTAGATTCGCCTCTACTTGCTTGAAATCCCTACAATACATGCCATCAACCAGTCTTGCCAAACCAATTGCGTTTATTTGCGTGCCCTCTATACCAAGCTGGTCCAGAAAACCTTCAGGCAAACCAAATTTTCTGAAACAATCAATAATCTGTCTGGCCCCAGACCCTCCACCAGCAACAAAGACCAACTTGCCTTTGAATGATTTTATAAAAGTTTTGAGCTGGTTCAGCTTTTCCTGAGAAGCTTGGTTAAAAAGTGCACTGCCAATTTTGACAACTCCAATCACTATACTATTTCAAGCTATGATTAAATATCTGTTTTCCTTATGCTGTTAGTGAGAAGCTTTGTCTCAATTGACCTAGGTAACCAACAAATATTGACCAATCTTGAGCCCATCAGGACAAAGTTAGAAAAACAAGCAGGAGTCAGGCTGGTAAGGCCGGAAAACATCCATATTACACTAAAGTTTTTTGGTGATACACACCATACAGAACAAATCAAAACCGCACTCACTAAGCTATCTGGGTTCGGAAAATTCAAGCTCAGACTGACTGGGCTAGGTGGTTTTCCATCCAAAAATCAAGCCAGAATAATTTGGGTCGGCACAGACTCAGCTGAGCTAATGAAACTGAAAAACCAGCTTGATCAAGCACTGGTCAAGATAGTGCCAGCTGAAAAAAACTTTGTTGGTCATATCACAATTGCCAGGTTTAGAAAGGTCTGGCCAGATGCAACCAGCTTTATTGACGCGCATCAATCAGGGCTTGGTGAAACACAGGTCAAATATGTTCGGCTAAAGGAAAGCATATTAACATTGACCGGTCCGGTATATAGAACCATAATGGAGGTAGAGCTTTGACAACCCACAAAAGACCGGTACAATATCAACAAAGAATGCCTGCACGCGGGTATTATGGAAGCTCACCACAATATGGCTATTATCCACGTCATCCATATGCAGTTCCAAAAAAACAGATTTGGCCTTTATTGATTTCCTTGTTAGGCATAGCTCTTTTAATTTTCTCATTTATTTCAGTGCCATTAATCGACCCAAAATTGATGGACTTAGCTAAAACCAATCCGACAGATGAATTAGCCGGGGTTGCGTTCTGTGACGGTATTTGCGAAGTCGATGGTGAAATAGTCGGAACAAACAAATACCTAGTAGTTGGTACAGCTGCTGACTTAATTGACATGACAGAGCTGGAGAATGTCAAACAAGTCAAATTTCTTGGGATGCTCGATTAACCGTATATGCTCGGATACGGGTCCCAACCAGGCCCTTTAATCTTCTTTTCAGCCGCCCCTTTCAAAAGTGGAGTATGGTCAAGCTTGAGACTAAATTTACTAGACAGGTGTTTGACTATTCCAGCTGATGCTATTGGGTCTGGCATTTGTGTAGCTTCGCTCAAAACCATATAGCCAACAGCGCCTGCTTCTGACAGATTCATCAGCAGCGGCCCATATATCCCAACAATAAAACCAAGCTTCATATGCTCCATTTTCTGGTCTAAGTACTTATCCTTCCAGGATACCACATACAACTTTTTGCTAGCGTCCTGCTTTTTTTGTGGCATGCCTCCAAGCACGACCACTTCTTTTGGGTTTTTCGATTTCAGCCACTCAACAAGATGTTCTGAGAACTCATGGCAAACCGCATCAGGTATCATAATATCTGACACAAGTATAACCAGCTTACCTTTTTTGTAAATTCGAATTGGTGATTGTGGTCGACTGTCTCGCACAATTACAAGCGCAGGCAGCTTATTTGATGAAATATAACCAACCTGTTTGAACTTCAACTTATGTATAATAAACTCGCTTGAAATAGCACCAACCATGCCCTCGCCTGGAAAACCAAGCACATAGTTAAGTCCTTTCTCCATCTTCTCTAATTCAATAATCTTCACAACAAGGAGTATGTTGGGTTTATTTATGTCTAGTGATTATAGCCTGCCGACTTCAAGCAGCTCATATGAAGACACTAACTCATTTGATTCTATCTGCTTTTCTATGTTACTAAGCCCACCTTCTGCATCAGGCACGCGCACCAGTATCTCAAGCACCTTGAGTCCAAAAACAAATGGTTTTTCTTCAATTATTTTTGCAAATGATAAACTATCCTTTAATCGGTCCAAATCTACGCCCTCATTCGGCAAAATCCTAATTTTTGCTACTACATCTCCCATTAAGGTCCCTCAAATCCACAATTACTGCACAAATAAGCTGTTACAGTTCGCCTACACCTGCCGCACCTAGCGATTATGGTATCGCCACAACCAGGGCATTTAAAATTGCTCGAGCTTGTTAACACGCTGGTATTCGCCTGGCAACTTGTGCAGAGCTGTTCTTCCATAAAAAGACCTCAAGAAGACGGTATAAAAGATTTGCTATTATAATCGCAAATAATATATTGCTCCTTTCCTCTTTAGGATATGAGTCTATACATCACAGACAGCTTTCTTGCAGAGGTTGAAACTGATATAGTTCTATTTTCTGAGATGATTGAAATGCTGGGCGAGCTTGACCAAACTGAACAGGTTGGAAAAGGTCTCAGTGGTTATTTTCATGACAATCGGGTGTTGGTAGGACTAGAAAAAAACAACAGATTTGTTATTATGGATTTGGTGGAAGGGAAAAGCTCAGATGAGGCAACACTTAATCTAGTGAGCAAAAAAGGGTTTGTAAAAAAAATAAGAGAGATGGAAAAAGGAAAGATCCGGGCAGTTGAACGAACTTTGCTTTCTAGTGCTGGGAGGGAGCTCTAGCAAGTCTTCCAAGATACCATTTAGCCATCTCTCTTTGGGAGCGTCCACCATATTTTAGTTCCATATATTCAAGCCATTCATCGATTGATTGGGACACCATGAAAACAATAATATCCGTCTGGTTGTTTATGCATTAGGACAAGCGTGCAACTATGCCAATAAAGACTCAGCCAGCTCATATGCAAGCTTGGCCTGTTCCTTGTTTGGTGACCCTCGAATCGGAATCAGCTTAAATGTTTCTGGCCATTCTTTGGTAATTGTTGAGAATTTTGTATCTAGTCTGCCAGTCTTAAGCAATAATGCATTTCTGGCCATTATCAAGACTGATTTAACCACGCCGGCATAGTCTTGCCTGGACACTTTAGTTCTTATCTGAATAAGCTTTGCCTGATTATCTAGCTTGGCGTGCTGGTATAGCTGATCTTTCCTAATCTTGCATCCAAAGCTCAGCTTACCCATAATCACGCGCAGGTCAGACAAAACTGAAGCAGTAAATAACAAATGAAATCGCTCTGTGCCAAGAAACTCAAGCTTGGTTGTCTCCTCGGTTGTGTATGCTAACGATACCTTTGACTTTCTTAGCTCAGCTATTGAAATCCCATCAAATATACCGATTAGATTTCTGTCACTTGAACCAAGCGCTTCATTCCTACCACGACTACCAAAAACACCTAACCCAGTTAGCTTGCCAGTCCCTTTTTTTTCTACTAGCTTGGCCAACTCCTGTCTGGTGATTCGCTTGAGCGGAAGCCAGTCCTTGAACAGCTCGGTATAGTCTTCGAAAAAGCTGCCCTGAAGCGCGGCGGCGCCTTTTCTTTTCATAACAAGCTGGTCATAAAAATTTTGGGTTGAGCTTATTTCTGGCAGAGTCGATATTCGCTGACGGGTAATAATCGGTGCGACTGTGTTTAGAAATCCCCCATACTCCATTAACTCATCCAGCTCTGGTTCAGCTAGCGTGACTGACTCCCCTTTCATAACACGTGAGTTATTGTTGAACAAAGCTATGTCGGTCGGCGGGATTACTAGTCCGCAGAAGTTTTTGATCTCAGAGCTGGTGGCAAAAACAGGTTCAAGGTTATCCTGAGCCATAGGAATATCATCGAACTTTATTTTATCTGCAACAAACAAGGTAGATGCATCCTTCCAAGGCAAGGTAAATCTAGCAAGTCGTTCACCATACAGGATTACTGAGCTCCACATCTAAAACTCCTCCTTTAAATCACCAAGCAGAGTCGCAAGCGTCACGCCAGGCGCAAATAGCACAGACACCCAACCAATCAAGGGAATGAATAACAGAAAAACCATTATTGAAAAGGTCACAACAAGGGCCAGAAAAAGCTGAGATACATAACTGGATTTGTATGCAAACGCGAGTGTTCGTAGTGACAGAGCAGACTCAAGACTTTTCTCACATGCCAGTACCGTCAAGGAATACAAAAGCCCAGGAACTGATATAACAAAAACAAGAACTGCCGCCAAACTTCCAAACAAAAAAAACACGACAGCTGGTAAGAAAAAGAAAGTGATTGCGATTGCAAATCCCCTCGCACCCCGGACAAATAGCCTAAGTATCTGGTCTGGTTCTGGTAAATCACCAAGCGGGCCGGCTATGATATCAAGTAAATAACCAAGAATAACCAAGTTAATCACAGGAAAGAATGACAGAAACGAGAAGGTTATCAACAGGCTCAAATCGGCAAAAGGTCGGCGAATTGCCTGGAGATAATGCGCCATTGGGTCTGGCAGTCACAGTTATTTATAAAGGTATTAAAAAACATTTTTAAACACTATTCAAAGTTTTTTTTATGGATGGAATCATTAAGGACAACACAATCTATGGCGCAATAGTGACAAACAACCAGTTTGTAATTCAAGCCATCTCACACAAACTGCGAGTCAGGATACTGGAGCTTTTATCAGAAAAAGAGATGTATCCAATTGAGTTGGCAAAGAAAATGAAGATGATTGAGCAAAAAGTGTATTATCATGTTAACATACTCAAAAAGGCGGGATTAGTAAAGGAAGTAGCAGAAAGAAAAATGAGAGGGGGGAAGGCCAGGTTGCTCAAGCCAACCGCACTCGCGTTCGGGTTTGTTATGAAAGAAGCACGCGGCGCCAGCTTTGTGCAAGGCGAGGACTATGTGCCATTTGTTGAAAAAGGGATTATCAAAGCTAGAATAATCGTTGGTGGTCCTGACCCACACGGACCACATAGAGCCAGAGCAAGAGATGGACATATTGCCGCTGAAGTAGCTGCATTCATTTGTCGGCTCGGTAGCGCACCTTGGCCACTTGTGATGAATGACATAGAGCTCAGGGATTATCGAGGCAGTCTTATCTTGGTCGGCGGACCCATCGTGAACACCGCTTCTGCACATTTCAATGATCAAATGCCTGTCAGGTTTGATGGTAGAGCTATCAGAAGTCCTGAAAAAGAGTATGCTGATGATTGGGTTGGGTTTGTGGCGATTGCAGACAACCCACATGATTCAGAAGCCAAGATAATGATGATAGCTGGCAGGAGCCGCTCAGGCACGCGTGCTGCAGCTTTGTCGCTTAGAACAGAGGCAGACCGGATTCTGAAAAAAGGTTATGCGGTCGTGCAAGGCTTTGATGAAACCGGTGATGGGATTGTTGACACAATTGAGTTGCTGGAGTAGCTAATCGACCCGTTCAACATAACCTTGTTTTGGCTCGATTATATGTCCCTTCATTCTCAGACTGTCCAATATTTTATCAGCATCATCAACACTCATCTCCCTTTCCATTGCCATATCTATTATCTTTATACGAGGGACTTGTTTGCCTTCGCTTTTTTCAAGCTCTTGGATAATGTCAATAATGATTCGAATCTTACTTCGCTTACTGGCCGGTGTGCCACCTTCTAACCGGTCAATATCAAGCTTGCCAGTCTCTGCATCATACGCAAGCTGGAACAAGGTATATCTGAGTAAGTCAATCGCCTTTTCTGCATCTTCTTTGGTCGCCAGCGGGCTCAATCTAAGCCTAGCCGATGCTTCTGTCATTCTTACCAAAGCTTCTAGCTGTCTTGGTGATATTGGCACTGATGCCTCACCAGCATATTTAGCTCTTAGTGACACAAAAAACTCTTTTATTGCATCGAGCGCTTCATCACTAAGTTTTGGCTTAACATACTTTTTCGAATATGCAATATATTTTTTCATGAATTGGCGTTCGATTAATGGCTTAGCTGCCTCAGGAGTTTTATGAAGCCTTAAAATATGCTCAGCTAGCTTCTCGTCTTTTTCTGGTGTTGGAATATCCTTGACTGGAAAAATCAAGTCAAACCGACTCAATATGGTCTCTGGCATAGATATCTGTTCTGCTATTGGAGCATTCAAATCAAATCGCCCGTATTTCGGGTTGGCGGCCGCCAGTATGCTGGTCTCAGACTTGAGTGTTGCGAATATATTGGCCTTTGCAATGGTGATTGACTGCTGCTCCATTGCTTCGTGCAGAGCAAACACATCGTCTCTACTTATCTTATCCATCTCATCTATACAAACTATCCCACCATTCGCAAGCACAAGTGCACCAGCTTCAAGTGTCCAGCCGCTCAGAAACTCATCCTTCACCACGCTGGCAGTTAGACCGACCGCACTGGCTCCTTTACCAGACACATATCTGCTCTTTGGTGCCAGCTCTGAAACATATTTGAGTAGCTGGCTCTTACCTGCACCTGGGTCACCGATAAGCAGGACATGCATATCACCTCTTGTCCAAATACCATCAGGTCGTTTTTTTCTTATTCCGCCAAAAAGCTGAAGTGCGATGGCTTCTTTGATTTTCTCATAACCATAGATAGACGGAGCAATTGATACTACAATCGACTTCCAAGGATCGGCTGATGCAACATCCTTTATTTTTTCTTCATCCTCCATTGAGATAGCTATTTCTTCAAAATCAAACATCAAGGGGTCAATATAATTGGCCTCCAAATAGATATCATAGGTCTTGCTGTCCTTTCCTTTGATAGGGGTCTCTTTCAACATCCCAATCACTCTAACAAGATTACCAGGTGAAACCCGCTTTTGAAAGCTTGGGTCTACAAGGTCGTGACGAAGAATGATATTGAGCCTTGCCGGTTGCTCGTTTCCTTGAAGCCTTTCTGGATTTTCTTCTATATTGATTTTCTGAACATCTGAAAAATCCTGGTTCTTAAGTATGAAGCCTTTGCGATTGCCACATACACACTCTTTTGGTTTTTCAAGTGTGAACCCGGTCTGAAATTGGACTATCTCATTTCCACAAACCGGACATTCCCAGCTGGTTTTCATGACTTCTGGTCTGACTTCACTGGCCTGGCGGATAATGCCCTCAAGCACAATCATGTTCCCAAGCTGGGTACTACGCAGGTCACGAATGGTGAAGTGGTAAGATGCAGGCAGATTCGTAAATCTTGCTCTGATAGCCTCACCAAAAATCCCAAAACTTTCAAGTACCTCATCAAATGCCTTGATGACCTCTTCTGCATTATCAATCAGATGGTCCGCCAGCTCAAAATCATATTTATCAAGTTCAGAAAAGTCAATAAGAAGGAATTTGGTATCTGATGAAGAAATCTTCAACATCTTATCCATATGAATATCTCGAAGAAAGGAATCTATTCTGTCATGAAGATTTTCTAGAGTTTCCACTCTAAAGAGAAGGTCAGAGTTTTAAAACATCTCAGGGCACAATGCCAGTGGAGCCATTGGAGATATGCTTTTTCACGCTGGCTTCAAGCTCTTTTTTCACGGCTGGGTATATTTCTCTGATTTTTAAGTAATGTTTTTCCGGCTCAGCTCTGAAATCCATTGCAAATCGATAAAGCTCAAGCAATGAATGATTTCTGTCCAAAACTTTTTTCAAACCCTTGTATCTTTCTAAATAAAGAGGAATAAACATCTTATTTTCAAACAAGGTTAGAAAACAAAGTCCTTCAATAACAGTTATGAGTTGGTAACAGGCTCGCAAGAAATTGCCTTCAAACATCAAGACTCTTCCTCTATCAAGATTGAGTATCTGAGTTTTCAAAAGGCTTTCAATGTGTTCTTTATGTACTTCACTGCCAACTTTGGAAAACATTTTGTTAAACATTTTTTTGTCGCCATACAATAGCTTACCAAACATCTTGTTCAAAACTACGTCTTTTGTTCCGTCTTCAAAAACAAGGTTGGGTTCAACAAAAAATATCTCAACATAAGAAAACGCCTCATCCAACAGATTTCTCCAATAATCCATAGACCTATTAGTTTGAAAAGGTTTTTCAGAGATAATAAGAAAATCATAGTCACTCAATACATATTTCCAATCGCCAAAATCAGCTATACAGGTTTCGTTGCGTGAGAAACTGCCAGTCAATACAATTGTTTTTATGAGTTTGTCCTTGTCTTGTGCAAGTATATCCTTAACAATTTTATCAATCGCCTGCTCAGCCAGCTTGGTCCTCATCGTTTCTTTCTTAACTTGGCTGGTTTATAGTCCTTTAGCAGAACTGCATTAACAATCCCATCCTGACCAGGTCTAGACGTGACGCGAGCATATCCTTTAGCTGTTTCGATTATCGAGCCTTTTGTGATAATATTTCTTCGAACAAAAAATGGGTTCGAGCTGTTCTCAACTACTTGACTTATTTTAGTCTTGATGACTTTTTTACCATTAGACACATTTGCATAGTCTGCCTTGAGCAACCTCTGCTTTTGCCCGCCGCCTTTGGTTCTTATCAATCGCTTTCTAAGCTCTCCTACAATAGTCGGAACCCAAGGTCGCCCTATCTCAAACTTTTTCTTTTTTCTGTGAGCTCGCCTCATACCACCGGTCGTTTTTCTCAAGCTCTTTGAATGGACTATTGCCATAGGTTTGTTGGTGGTAGTCGGTTTAAAAAAACTTGCTTGGGGCCCAAGAACCAAAGATTTAAAAAACCGGCTTTTGGGAATGCTTAGGTGATACAGATGGCAGTTGAAAGACCATTAGATGCGTTAAATGCGGTTAGAGGGGGCAACGTAGTCGTTGAACTCAAGAACGGAAAAACTATGCGCGGCAAATTGCTCGCATATGACATACACATAAACCTTGTGCTCGACGAAACAGAAGAACTCGTAGACGGTCAAGTAAGTCGAAAGCTCGGTAGAATCTTAATTAGAGGAGACACTGTGATAATAGTTCATGTTGCGTGATTTAAATGAGTAAAGGAACTCCCTCTTTCGGAAAACGCAGCTCGGGTAAGACCCATATAGTCTGCAGACGATGCGGGAGCAGGTCCTATAATGCACGTAAAAGCGTTTGCGCTCAGTGTGGATTCGGAAGATTAAAGAAGCTCAGGACTCATAGCTGGAAAAAGTGATAAAATGAAGATACTAAAACATCCGGTTGGAACAGAAAAAGCAATCAGATTGCTAGACCAAAACAATTTGGTGTTTATGGTCGATAGACGAGCAAAAAAGCCAGAGATAAAATCGGCGATTGAGAAGATGTTTGATGTCAAGATAGAAGTCGTTAGAACAGTAATAACAACAAAGGGTAAGAAGAAAGCCTATATAAAGCTCAAACCAGACTTCCTTGCGGTTGATATCGCAACAAGCCTAGGTCTACTGTGATTAAAATGGGAAAGAACTTAAATCAACAAAGGAGAGGCAAGGGTTCACCTACTTTTAAGACTCCATCTCATAGGTTTATGGGAAAGGTTAAGCTAGTAAGAGAACCGGCTGTTGTGATAGATTTGGTGAGAGACCCTGCAAGAAGTGCACCAGCAGCAAAAGTAAAGATAGCTGATGGCACTGAGTCACTTATGCCGGCGACAATTGGTATGTATGTCGGCCAGACCATTGAACCAGACAAGATTGAGTCAGGCAACATCGCCGAGCTCAACAAGATGCCAGCCGGAACAAAAATTTCATTCATCGAACTTCGTCCAGGGGATGGAGGCAAGCTTGTCAGATCAGCAGGTAGTTCGGCAACGCTAATAGCTGTTGAAGGTAAGACAGCCAGAATCAAAATGCCATCAGGTATGATTAGAAGTCTGCCTGCAAAATCAAGGGCGCTTATCGGCGTAATCGCAGGAATCGGAATGAGAGATAAACCGATTCTCAAGGCAGGAAAAATGTTTCATATGATGAAGGCCAGGAACAAGTATTGGCCAAGAGTAGCTTCAAGCAGTATGAATGCAGTTGAACATCCATTCGGTGGTGGAAGAAAGCAGAGACATGTTGGTAAACCACAAACCACAAGTCGACACGCACCACCAGGCAGAAAGGTCGGTTCAATCGCTGCAAGACAGATGGGTAGAAAAAAGAGGGGTGAATGAATGGCAAAAGAATTCAAATACAGAGGAATAGGCGAAGAAGAGCTCAAAAAGCTCAAGACAGATGAATTCATAGCGATTGCCCCATCTCGAATAAAGAGAAGTCTCAAGCGAGGATTAACAGACAAACAAAAGAAACTGCTCGATAAAATAAAGAAAAGAAAATCTAATCCAGGCAAGCCGGTCAAGACACATTGCACTGATATGCCGATACTACCAGAAATGGCAGACACTACTATCATGATTCATAATGGAAAAGAATTTATTCCTATCAATGTGACCATCGAAATGATTGGACATTATCTCGGGGAGTATGTACAAACCCGAAAGCGAATACAACACAGCGCACCAGGTGTTGGAGCAACAAGGAGTAGTAAGTTTGTACCGCTGAGATGATTAAAATGATAGCAAACGCAAGAGGCTGGCATTTATCGGTTTCCCATAAATCTTCTAGGGAAATAGCTACAGCCATCAGAGGCAAGCCGCTTGATGATGCCATTAGCTTTGTTCAATCAGTCATAAAAAAAGAAACACCAGTTGAGATGAAAAGATTTAATAGAAAAGTCGGTCACAAGCGAGGTAAACCAGGCAGGTATCCTGTAAAAGCCGCAGGGGAAATGCTCAAGATACTAAAAAACGTAAAAGCAAACGCAGAATACAAGGGCATGGAGCTTGACAAATTGGTGATATCACGAATAGAGGTCTATCGAGGAAGTCATAAACGACCTTATGGTGCAAGGGCATTTTGCAAAGCACCTAAGAGCCGGGGCAGAAAAGCTAATGTATCATTAAGCGTGGAGGAGATGAAATGACAGTAGAGAAACACTTTGTTAATCAAGATATCAAATATCATAGAATAGAGGAATTTTTGAAAAAGGATTTGAGGAACGCTGGCTTTAGCTCGGTTGAGATAAAACGAACCCCACTCGGGACAAGGATACTTATACGCGCACTCAGACCAGGATTGGTTATTGGTAGTGGTGGTGAGAATGTCAAAAAGCTGACTGGTTTTCTTGAAAAACGGTTCAAGCTAGAAAACCCACATATCGAGATTGATCAAGTAGAAAACCCAGACAGGGACCCCAACATTGTAGCCTGGAGACTCGCAACTGCACTTGAGAAAGGACAGTATTTCAAGAAGATTGCAAATATTTTGCTTGACAGGATAATGAGAGCTGGTGCAAAAGGGGCAGAGATTCGGTTATGTGGTCGATTGCCGAGTGCACGTGCAAAAACCTGGAAATTCATTGATGGTAATCTTCGCAAATGCGGGCAAGATGTGGTTGATAAATCACTGGTTGCTTATGAGATTGCACTCACCAGACCTGGAGTTGTGGGAGTTAAAGTGACTATAATTCCGCCGGAAGTCCGGTTTCCAGATGAGCTTGAAATTAAGGAAAGACAGGAGCCAGTTGAAACCACGGACAAAGTACCGGTAAAGGCTGAAAAACCAGTAGAGAAGCCAGCTAAGGAAGAGACAAAGACTGATGCAAAAAAGCCAGCTGAGAAAAAGAAACTAGATAAACCAAAAACCAAACCTGTCAAGAAAGATGAATCAGTAAAGAAAAAAGAACCGGTAAAAAAGGATACGCCAGCTAAGAAAGAAACCAAGAAAACA
>JAAOXV010000023.1 GCA_018220955.1 Candidatus Altarchaeota archaeon
CTATAGTTCGTGACAGAAAAAAAATTTTTGAGAAAAAAGCATCTCCGGATGATTGGGAGATTTACAAAGAACTGTTGAAAAAGCTAATAAAATACTCCATTGAATTTTTTTAAACCGTGTGTGAACTCAAATTTCAGGAAACGCATTTATAACAAGCAAAACCAGCATTCCTGTGAAGTTGTATAAGCTAAAGCCAGGTATGATTGACAAAGCGCCTGATGAGACTATTGTGCTCAAGTTTCCAGACAGAACTATTACTATCGGGTTTACCGGTGATACTGTGTTTGTAGAAGAGCTGACCAAGAAAAAACGAGCCCATTTTGTTGGCGAACAGGCAGAGCCTGAGCTGGACAAAATAATGAAAACCGTGAACAAGAACCTGAGCAAGATAATAAATGTCAGGTCTGGCGATAACAAATGATAAGCTTGGATAAACTCCGAATGAAGGGGTTTAAGTCGTTCTACAAGCAGACAGTTCTTGAAATCAACCCAGGCATCACGATTGTGGTTGGGCCGAATGGTTCTGGCAAGAGCAATATCATGGATGCACTTTCGTTTGTGCTTGGTAGTCTCTCATTTTCCGGTCTTCGAGCAAAGCGGGCATCTGAGATGATTTATGCGGGTAAGAACAAGAAATCTGAGCATGCAATGGTAGAAGCTATTTTCAATGACCCTGACCAAAATGTAAGCGAGACCGGCGAGCTGAGAATCGGAAGAAAACTGTTAAAGGATGGAACCAGTATCTATCGAATTAACAACAAGCGAACCACTAGATTGGCTGTGATTGACCTACTCAACTCAATCAATATTTTCCCAGACAATCATAGTATAATCAAGCAAGGTGATATCAGCAAGTTTGTTAAGATGAGCCCAAATGAGCGAAGATTGTTGGTAGAGTCGCTTGCAGGGATAGAGCTGTATGAAAAAAAGAAAATAAAGGCGGCCGGTGACCTGGCAGAAGTCAGAAAGCGACTTGAGAAAGTGGATGCCATTCACGGAGAGCGGCTCAGAGTTTTTGAATCACTTAAACAGGATAAACTGCAAGTAGAACAGTTCAATACACTCAAGTCATTAGAAACCAGGGCGAGGTTTACGCTATTGCAAAAAAGAATAACAAAGCTAGAATCAGATATAGCTCAAAAGATAGGTCAAAAAGAATCGAGTAACAAGCAGGCAGCCGAGCTTGACTTGACAGCTGACAAGAAAAAACAGGAGTTGATTAGGATAGGCGATGAGCTCGAAAGCAAGGGTTTTCAGCAACAAGTTGAGCTAGCTAAAAAGCTGGAAGAGACAAAGTTTGGACACAAGGCCTTATTGGATGAGCAAACCAGGTTGAAGATAGAGATAGAGAACACACAAAAACGCCGAAGCTCACTCAAAGCCCAGCTTGACAATCTTGGACAAAGAAAGAGCGGGATGAAACAAGAAAAACAGGAAAAACAGCTAGAGCTGACTGAGCTTAAGACTGAGATGGGAACAAAAAAACAAGAGCGGGGAAAGATAATAGCTGGTGCGGCCAGGCTTAGGGAAGAGTATGAACAAAAGAAAAAGCAGTATGATAGTGCCAGACAAGAGTCAGAGGAACTTAGAATATTTTTGAAAGAAAAACAGCTTGAGTCTGAGATGCTTGAGCGAAGACTGGATGAGCTTAGTCAGGAACAGGCCAGGCTCAAGGAACAGCTCTTGGTTTTTGAAGCAGAGAAGCAAAAGATGGTGGACAAGAAAAAACAAGCAGAAAAAGACCAAATCAA
This sequence comes from Candidatus Altarchaeota archaeon, assembly GCA_018220955.1. Classification (GTDB taxonomy): domain Archaea; phylum SpSt-1190; class SpSt-1190; order SpSt-1190; family SpSt-1190; genus JAAOXV01. Next base: position 1,752 of record JAAOXV010000023.1, read on the forward strand.
GCTTAGAACCGAACTCAAGTCAAACCAGAAACAGCTAACAGAGCTTAGAGACAAACAGGAAAGCCTTATGAGCTCGTTTTCTGTTCCGCGCGGAGTGCAATTAATTGAAGAGGCTGGGTTGGGACAAATGCTTGCGCGACAGCTACCTATCAATCTACTTGAACAGGTTTTGGCATATGCATATGGAATAGTGGTTAAGCGAGCAGAGCTTGGTAAAGCAGAAAAACTGTTGAAAGACCGTTCAGCTTGGGCGCTTCTAATTCCTGATGACTTAAATGGACCTGATAGACCAGACCACAAGCTTGGTGGAATTATAGCTCATCTTAGCTCAGCTAAGCCAGCAATTCTTTATGCTGGCACAATCGACCCAATAGAATTTGAGCAAGGAGAGACAAAAAAGCAGGAGCTTGTAACTTTGAAAGACAAGCTGACCCGATTGGAGAAAAGACGAGAAGGATTGACAAGACAAGAACAGGAAGCAAGCTCTGTTCTGGAAAATTCTCGGTTTGATGTTTCCAAAGTAGTGGCGGCACAAGAGAGAATATCAGCTATCAAACAAGAGACCAAGTCTATTCGACAAGAGCTTGGAGTTTCGATTGAGCTGATAAGACAGACCAAGAAAAAGCTGGTAGGAATACGATTGATTGAGCCGGCTATCCAAGGACTTGAACAAGTAGACAAGCTTGGTGATACCATTGCTAAGCTAGAGAAAGATAAAGCAGATATGGAGGCAAGAATCAAGGTGATAGAAGAGACCTTGAATGGTCTGGTATTGCCAGAAACCAAGCGCATAGAGCGGTTGTTAGTTCAGCTTGACAGAGATGAAGTTCGGGCCGGTCAGGAGATAACCAGATTGGAAAAGCGTGCAGAAAAGCTTGAGTCTGACTCTGGTACCATTCAGACAAAAAAGGCCAAGCTTGACCATAAGCTAGGCGGTTTGATGAAAAAGAAAGGCGAAGTAGAGGAAAGAATAGAGAAATTGAGAGCTGAGTCGGCCGAGCTTAGAGCCAACGCGCTTGTGCTACAAGAGAGGATTAGTAATACAAAACAAGATTTTGAAATAGAAAAATCAAAGCTGCCCGAATTTCAAGGCATAAAACCAATAGAAAACCCGACAAGTGTGATAAAAAAGGTAAGCTCAGAGCTTAGGCAGCTCGGAGCACTGAATTTCAGGGCTAGAGATGAATTTAATCAGGTTCAATCATTGGTCAAGGACATAGAAAAAAGATTAAGCAAGCTAAAGGAAGAGGAAGAGGCAATATTTGAGATGATTGAGAAGCTTGACATGCAAAAAAAATCAGCATTTATGGAGATATTTACTGAGCTGAGAACTCATTTTAAGAGCATATTCAAACAAATGCTTGGTGGTGAGGCCAACCTTGAGCTAGAAGAGCCAACCAATCCGTTTGATGGTGGTGTGCTGATTCAGGCAAGACCGTATGATAAGCTTGTAACAATCGAGGCGTTGTCAGGCGGAGAAAAGACTTTGACTGCACTTGCATTTATTTTCGCAATCCAACACTTTAAGCCATCGCCCTTCTATATTTTTGATGAAGTGGACGCAGCGCTCGACAAAGAGAATAGTCAAAAGCTGGCCAAGATGTTTAAGGAATATTCCAAGCAGGCACAAATAATTTCGGTCACGCACAATGACACAATGGTCGGTGAGTCAGACCAGATAATTGGTGTGTATATGAAAAACGGGACTAGTAGTTTAATCAGCTTGCCAAAAGACAGAGTAATGCAAGAGGCCGAGAGCTGGCTGGCTAAGCCAAAAGAATGAATGCCTCAGGGATCACCTCCTTGTCTTCACGAATCAGATCAAGCCACATCTCATCAACGGCTTAAGAAATATAGGGCTCTGAATATAAAACCGGCTGCTCACTTATTTTGGTTAGAACTCTTCTTCCCAGTCTTCCATTACTTCAAGTTCATTCGGTCTTACAGCCCGCTTTTTTTTACCAGAATCTGCCTGTTCCATTCCCTCAACAAGTGCCTTAACTTCCCATTCCTCATTCTCGTCGACGGGATAGTCGTCGTGCATAAATTTCGAGGGGGGATGTCTTTAAAAAAGAGTGCCGAACCTATTTAAATGAAGAGTAGCCACCGTTTAGTCACAGATTATATATGTGGTTAATATTTGACCGGCATTTATCAAGAACTCTGTATTTCCAGGCGAAGCCCGATATAATCGGGCAATAACTTAGAAATAGTTAAATACTTCCCAAACAATGTCAGCTAAGTGATTAGAATGGATGAGAAAAGCATTTCAGAAACATATGGTCGGACAGTCTACACAGACGATGGTAACTTTTTTGGTAAAATTCAGGATGCAGTTGTTGGTAAGCACTCAGTGCATGGATGGGTTGTTCAGATAACCTCTGAATCTATACTAAAAAAGACAGTACCAACAGTCAAAGCAGTGATTGTTCCGCACAAGGCAGTTAGAGCCATTGGAGATGTGTTCCTTATTAGCGGTGCACTGGATGTGCCGAGTCCAGAACCTGACTCTGAAGCAGCCAAGGCAAAGGCCTAGCTATAATTTTATAACCGCTGGGAGCATGTTTGCTTATGGATAAGTCTGAACTTTATCAGCTGTTTTCATCTCAGCCAAACAAATTCTATAATGCTCCGGTTCTCAAGAGCTTTGGATTCAAGCGACGCAAATGTCCGAAATGCAGCGATTGGTTTTGGTCAATCGATAAGCAGACCTGTGGTGACACCAACTGTGAGGGCGGCTATGGTTTTATTGGCAAGCACGACCTTGGTTGGGATTTTCTGACGACCGTCCAAAAGTATGAGCGATTTTTTGAAAAGAATGGACATAGAGTAGTAGAACCGTACCCGGTTGTTGCCAGATGGAGGAAAGACCTGTTCTTTGTAATTGCCAGCATAGCAGATTTTCAGCCTTGGGTGTTGAATGGTACAGTTGACCCGCCGGCCAATCCACTGGTCATTAGTCAACCATGCATGCGATTTGTGGATATAGACAATGTTGGTCGGACTGGCCGACATTTCACCCAGTTCTTTATGGGCGGTCAGCATGCGTTCAACCTGCCAGATTATTGGATAGACAAAACGATTGGGTTAGGTTTTAAGTTTCTTGTAGAAGAGCTGAAAATACCACAAACAGAGATAACCTATAAGGAAGATGTTTGGTCAGGTGGTGGTAATTTTGGACCAAGTATGGAAGCCTTCGCGCATGGGCTAGAGCTTGTAAATCATGTGTTTATGCAGTTTGAAGAGACGGCCACTGGATATCGTGAGATGGATAGGAGAGTGGTTGATACAGGTTGGGGGCTTGACAGGCTGACTCATTATGCAACAGGCGCATCTAATAATTATGAGGCTGTATTTCCAAACATCGCTCGACTCAGAATTGACCAGAAAATCGAGCTTGATTTTGATGCTTCCAGGTCTAGTTGGGAGCAGCTTGGATTACTTAACATAGATGAACCAACAAAGGTTCCGGCATCGGCAAAACAATTTTTAAAACAAAATAAACGGTTGTTTGCACTTTACACGATTTTGGATCATACAAGAGCTACTGCGTTCGCGCTTGCAGATGGAGCTCTTCCAAGCAATATTGGTGGGGGTTATAATATCAGAAACTTGCTCAGACGTGCTTGGACTTTGGCAGATAAGCACAAACTTGAGCTTGATATGGCTGATTTGATAAAAGTTCATTCAAAATACCTAAGTAAACGATTCAAAAATCTTAGGGATATGCCAGATATTCAAGAAATAATTGGACTTGAGAAAAAGCGATTTATAGAAAGCAAGAAAAGGGGCAAGGAAATGGTGGCTAAATACCTGCAAAAAGGTCAGCTTCAACCCAAACTAATGGAGCTTTATGAATCGCATGGAGTTAATCCAGAGATGGCAGTTGAAATAGCGCGTGCGGCCGGTCAGGAAATCAAGGTACCTGAAGATTTTTATCTTAGACTGGCAAAAAAGGAAAAACGAGTTTTTGAGCCAGATGAACATACAGATCTTCCAGAAACCAAGCAGCTATATCATGAGCTACCGCCAGACCGACAGTTTGATGCAAAAGTAGTTTGGCAGATTGGGACAGAAGTAATCCTAGACAAATCTTTGTTTTATCCGACTTCTGGTGGACAAGAGAGTGATACTGGATTGCTTGAATGGAATAATGGAAAGGCCAGAGTGATAGAGGCCAAGAGACAGGGCAAGTCCATCATACTTGTTCTAGATGGAGCTGTACCGACTATAGGCACGGCTGTGAAAGGCAAGCTTGATTTAGAGCGTCGGCTTGATTTGACCAGACACCATACTGCTGTGCATATAGTGAATGGAGCAGCTCACAAGGTTTTAGGAAATCATGTTTGGCAGGCTGGCGCTGACAAGACACAGGAAAAGGCCAGACTTGATATCACTCACTATAAGTCAATTGCAGGTCCAGAGCTGAGAGAAATCGAGAGAGAAGCCAATAAGATTGTGTTGCAAAATCTACCAGTCAAAAAAATGATGCTCAATAGGACAGAGGCAGAACAGCGTTTTGGATTTAGTATCTATCAGGGCGGCGCAGTTCCTGGCGCAAAGCTCAGAATCATTCAGATACCAGGTAAGGACGCAGAGGCATGCGGTGGAACTCATACAGACAGGACTGGTAGTGTAGGCATGATCAAGCTAATTGGGTCAAAACGGATTCAGGATGGAGTTGTTAGAATCGAGTTGCTTGCTGGATTGAGAAGTCTTGAGCGGATGTGGGAGACAGAGGATCAGCTGGCAGAGCTGGCAGCCGAGCTAAAAAGTCCGATAGCTGACCTGAAAAAAGCGGTTGCTAAACTAAAAGGCAAGCCTGTAAAAAAGACACTTGTCAAGCTTAAGCTCAGAGGCAAGGGGATTAAATGGGCCATTGTTGACGCACCGTTCAGGGAAATGGAAAAAATAGCAAAAAAGCAACTAGGTCCAGACGACAAAGCGATTGTGATGATTAACAAACAAGGTGGAGTTATCGTGGTTTCAAAAGGAAAAATCAATTCGCTTAAGATAGCAAAAAAAATGGCAAAAAAGATGGGTGGTAGTGCAGGCGGTGACGCAAAGCTGGCACGGGGTGGCGGTGGTGCTTTTAGTGAAACTGAAATGAAAAAGCTACTTGAAGGATTAGCCTAGTTCATCAAACAACCGTTTTTCAAAAACAGACCAACTCTTTTTTTCAACCCAACCGCCGCTAGCCTCTGGATGACCTCCACCAGCTCCGATTTCATCTGTGAGCCTGGTGATTAAGGTGTTCAGACCTTTCCCACCTCTTAGACTTATCCTGACTGTTTTAGCATCATCCTGAGCTATTATGATGAGCTTGTTTGGATAAAGGTCCTTTGCGCGCGCAGCCACCAAACTCTTGATTCTGTGTTTTGATCCATATCTGAGTAGAATAAACTTGTCAGTCACCAGCTCGTTTCCAAACACATAGTCAATCTCCTTATCTATCTTTTCTCTATTTTTCTTTAGCTTGCTTGCCTTTCCTTTTCCATCAAGAAACTCAGCTGGACCAGCCGATGTTTTGAGAGCCTCAAGCGCATACAGCGCTCCCTTTTGTCTGTCAAAGCTTATTGAGCTATCTATCATCCAACTCATTTCACCGAAAGGACCTTGCACCATTTTCTTTTGATTGACTTTGTCTACCAACTCTGGCCATTGAGACTTGACTAAAGACCAAAACTGTTTTGGCACTTTCTCTGCTCCCCAATCACCGACCACACCGACAGCAGAAACCCAAGCATCCAGCTTGTTTCCGAATAGTGCATAGCTGGTAAAGGAGACCGGCCATTCAAAACCGGCCAGACGGGGGTTAGCATACAAACAGTTCGCCCGCTCAGCCACATGATGGTCGATTACAAGGTTTCTTTTGTGTTTTGAAGTTACCTGTGATATATCAAGAATTATATTATCTTCATCATCTATATCGACATATGCACCAAGTGAGGGCCTTAAACTATGCCTTAGCTTGAGTCTATTGAGCTCTTTTGACAAGAAAAATGCGGACGTAATCCCATCTGAATCTGCGTGGAACTGTATTTTCATAGCTAGGAAAAGCATATATGTTTTTGAATGTTTCTGTTTGTGATGACAACTCAAAAGGCTCCCATCATATCTATGAAGAGTTTGAAAAAAGAAATACAAGAGATAAAGAGGATATCAGACCCGGCACTTTTATTGAGATTACTGGATTATGTGGAATCTAGGGAAAAACTGCTAAAGGATTTGTTAATACATATGAATGCGGTTGAAAATCATCTTGTAAAGACAGCAGAATTGTTACAAAAAATGCCTCAGGTCAATATGGCCGATATGCTGACAAAGCTTGATGATATAGCTAACAATACCAAGAAAATGGTGGATTATCTTGAGATGGCGGTTAATGAGCCTGTAGAGGATGAACCAAAACTCATCAAAAGAAAGTCTAAACCCATAAAGGTCGTGCCTTCTAGTGAAAACAGAATAGAACCAGCTAAACCTAAAAGAGAACCGATTAAGAAAAAAGAACCGGTTAGACAACCAGAACCGGTAAAGGAAAAAGACGATACATCTGAAAAGCTAGAAAAAATAACAAAACAAAACAAGGCCTTGATTGATGCACTCAATCAAGTATCAGATGGACTTCAGAGGCTGGGAGAATGAAAGGCGCAACTCCTATCATAGCAGTTATTCTTTTGTTACTTATCACTATAGCTGCCGGTGGCTCAACCTATTTGTGGATAAGTAAAACACAATCAACTTTATTTGAACGAACAACTTCTGGTGTGGAAGAGTCTACTAAGGATGTTTATGGTGAAATCAGTATTGGTACGGTCTGGAACAAAACCACCTTGATATGTATGACTATTAGAAACACGTCAGATAATGAGGAAATAACATATACTACAAATGACCTAGAAAAAATGGCCGTGTATGTAGATGAGGTGCCTTATGATTTTAATACAAGCTATATCGCGACCGACCTATTCCAAGGATATTTCTTGTCGGTCTGTGTTTGCAACACTACTGACTCAAGCGTCGGGTGCAACACGCCCTACTTATATAGTAGCGCGACCTCAATCACATTAGAGGTGGACCCACCTTATGGAAGCGGGGATACTTATGTCTACCAATACACCAGCAGCTGATAAAATGAAAGGTCAGACCCTTGGGCAGACCATGCGAGGTCAGACCCAGATGGTCGGTACAGTAGTCCTTTTGCTGGTTGTGGTCGCACTTGTTTCTGAAGCTTTCTTGATTGGCGGTTCACTGCTACAAAAAAATAAAGACAAGGCAAGCATCACTTATCTGAGAAACTCGGTCGAAGATGTGTCTGAGTCAGCTGCGACTGCTGCACTTGAAGGTGGAGAGTTAAGAATCAACCTGGATGTCCGCAGTGCCGCAACCGCCAAGATAATGAGGGATGAAACAGAAGATTATGTTATATCTGTGAACCCGCAGCTATCTATTCCGTTTTTCGCACCAGAGTGGACACCTCTAAACGATGAATCGTCCCCATATACTAATTCTTTAAAAGAAATCACACTTAGTTCAAGTAGCTATAGCATAAGCTGTTCATGCTCAGCTGGAACAGTGAAGGAAGGCAAGATTTTTGTTGGCGGAGAGCTGAAGATGTTGTATGCATGCGATGATGCCGGTGATGAGAAAGTGTCAGTGGATGGTATCTGCTATAGTGAAGGGAACCGGTTGCCGGGAGGGGACACGATTAGCTCAATTGATGTGGCAGGTAATGAAGTGACTGTTTCAGGTGGCACTATCCGCGCAATTGGTTTGCTAGGAAAAAACAGCCCATTTGTAGTAATTGCAAGATCACTTCAGTTCAGAGGCGGAGTTAGAACTGAGTTCAGAATTGTACCTCGCCCACTTAGAAACCCGGTAAAGGGGACGGTAACTGAGATAGAACTTATTCCAAGTACAGAAAAATCTAGAGAAACAAAACTACCATCTTCATTGTATTTGAAAAAAATCAGCGAACGGGTTGAAACAAAGGATGGCGTAATAACCACCATAATCACTGTTGAAGCGGGATTTGAATGAAAGGAGCATCAATGATTATTGAGACGATTTTGCTTGCTGCAGCGATTATTTTATTTCTTGTTGCACTTGTTAGTGCATTTAATACTATGACCGAAAAATTCACACGTGAGAGAATTCAGCAAGCTCTGTATTTGGATGCACAACGAACAGCCTATTCGATTTTACTTGCCAGGGATATTGCAGGTGATAATGGTGAGGCAACCGTATATCCAGAAATGACCCGTGGTCTTCAGCCAGAGATATGGGTACAAGATGGTGATATCAAGGCCCGGAAGGGTTCAATCACGGTTAGTTTGTCAATCTATGGGATTGACAGCTATGTTGATATAAGCGGTAGAATAAAAGGTACAAGGATTCAACAACCGTTTGTCAGGGCGACCAGCGGTGCAATTGAGTTGGGGGTAGAATAATGATAATAGCTCAGGGTGCAGAAGCAGTGATTGAGTTAAAG
>JAAOXV010000024.1 GCA_018220955.1 Candidatus Altarchaeota archaeon
GACTTTGTGGATATCTGCACAAGCAGATTCTTCACCAAGTATTACATAGCTATAGGCATCACGAATAGTCGGCTGCTCGGCCAGAAAGCTGGCATTGCAGGCATAGGGCGGGTCGCAGATAAACTTGAACAACACTATCCGATAGCCTTGGTCGATTTTTTCAGCCAGCTCGGGTTGTTGTGGAAAATAATCTGTGGGCGTGCCAAAATAGTTCAGATAAACCCAAGCATTCGATGAGGTCATACAGCTGCCTGCATCAGGTACACTAACCGCATAGTCGACCGGACTCTCCAACCAAACCGCAAAAGGAAACACAAGAGCGAGCGATATAAGCAGAGCTGCGTTTAGACCAGCTATGTATTTGTGAATCTTTTTTCGTTTTGACAATAACTTGGCAGACAACACGCTGAGTGGTAATATTGCTAAAAACAAGTGTCGTGGGTCTTTGACCGGTGTGGTTACATACACATACAATGAAGCCACCAACACATAGAGCCAAATTAGGTCTTGCTTGACTGGTTTGTTTTTTTTATAATAAATAACTGCAAGCAGTGCAAGATAATTGAATGCTAACAAAATCTGGGATAAGCTCGGAGCCATATCAATATAGGCACGGTAAACCATATTGAACATAAACAAGTCAATTATGCTGGCAAGAGGATGACCAAACTTGAGCTGATTGTATATAAACCAAGGAATAAAGGGTATTGCTAGTAAAATCAAATTCTGAAAAATCTTTTTTTTGTTTTTCTCAAGCAAAACCAGCGGGAAGAAAATAAAGTTAGTATAGCGTGTTAGCGCAGCTAGTGAAAGCGCGATTAAAGCAAATGGTTTTTTGTCTTTTCTGAAGTAGAATGCAATAAACAACTGGAGAAGTGCGAGCGACAATAGTTCAGTCCCTTCCCGAGTCGCATAAAGCACAAGAAATGGGTTGAGCATAAGTGCATATAAAATTTTTTTATCAAGCTTGAAGGTCTTAGCCAGCTGAATAACTGAATAAAGAAACAATCCAGATATGAATACGACCGTACCAAGCTCAGCTAGCTTCCAACCAAGTGGACTAAACAGACCCATCAACAAAGGAAGTAGGGGTGGTCTAAACGGCTCAAAATAAACTCCAGAACCAAACCAATATTGTGAGTTCAACACATAGACTACCCAATCCCAGGAAAGACCCGATAGTCTTTGACAAACAAGAAAGCCTGTAAAAAATAAGAACAATCCAGAGATAAACTTATTTTGTTTTATCCAAGCTTTCACACAATACTTTGTAAGCGGTTGATATAAAACTGATGCTCTTTCTATCAGTAAGGGTCCCAGCCTTTCACGGTTTTCTGCGGTCTAGGTCCTTTCTCATAGCTGAGCCACTTTTTACCCCAGCTGGTTTTCTCAAATTGAGCTATCTTTTTTTTACCAATCAACGGATACCAAAATTTATCATGATAGACTGAACTTGCCATTATTGGTAAATGAAATAACTTGGTGTGAAACAACATGCGCTCAAGCCAAGGAAAGCTTGAACCTAATTTTTTTCTAAAGAATTGGTCAAAAAATATGACCGGACTCTTGTTTACACGATAGTCCTTTTTGGGTAGCTGCTTGAAATCACCAACCAGCTTTATCTTGTCTGTGTCACCAACTCCGAGTCCGAGCTCATGCGATAGTCTGATATACCCGATATTGAGTGGTTCAAATCCCATTATCGCAGACATCGTAGAATCAACCGCCACCTGATCAGCACCAGCGATTATCAGGTTCTCTATGCGCGGCTCCATTGTCCTTGGTCCGGCTCCATCACCAGCCACGGCTCCATCTATCACTGAAAAAATTCCTTTGTGTATGTCTTGTTGAATCACAAGCAAATCTGTGATGATTTCATGAATATATTTGTGTGAGTGATGTCTGTATTTGGGGATAAGTCCACCAAATGCGTTCTTGATTGAACCAGTAGTAGTTGTGTGTCCATGCGTTTTCATGGTAGGCAGGTGCAACACACTCTTATCAAAAAACATCTCTGGTACAAGTATCTGGTCTTTAAACAAATCATTCATCGCCAGCATCTCGGTTTTTGGCTCATATTCAACCCATTTCGCATCTGTGAGCGGAATAAACTCAAGCCCATATTTTTCAAGAATCGGTAGCCACTTGTTCAGCCAAGCACCCTTCCAAGGGTCAGTCACAACAGTCTGGTTCTCCACCGGCAGAATCGTCTTGCCTTTCAGAGTTTCAAGTACTGCCTCTAACTGCCAAGGTGAACTAGAGCAAGCTGGGTAAAAAAGCGACCAGCTTAAATTGAGCTTGAGTATAATCTCGCCTCGCAGATGCTTCCGATAGCCAGCCAGCTTCATCGCTCGGTCACAATCAGCCATATATGTATCTGGACTTGTTTTTACAAC
>JAAOXV010000025.1 GCA_018220955.1 Candidatus Altarchaeota archaeon
ACCTAAAGCAATTTGTTCCAACATAGGCTCAGCCTGGTTCCACAAATCTCTATATGTTATTCCAGACAACTCAAAAACGTCGTTTGCCCAAAGCTCGTTTTTAGCATCCTCAATAACTATTGCATATGCCGGTGCCTTGTCCTTCACGGCAACCCCAAGAAAAGTCTTAATTTGTTCTTTCTGTAATTTATTATCTGCGACAATTCCTACAAAAGCACGTCCAGCATAGCTTCTTAGCTGATTTTCCCGAAGTTCTTTATCTTGAGCAACTCGTTCAATAACTCCGAGCAAAAAATCTGAAACATCTTTGGTTTTTTTCTTTCTGGGTTTCCTATCAGCCATACCCTGACATATCGGGATGATTTATAATAGTTACTTTAGCGTGGCAATATGTCATAAACCAAGAAGAATCATTGAGATTCCATCGAATATTCAACTTGACCAGAAAGTCTGGCCAGAAGATGACCTGCTTTGCCTATGAAATCTTTTGATAAAACAACAACATCCATATGACCTGCTTTGACATCGTCTGTTAGCTCTACTATCGCTTTTTCAAGCCCGTGATATGTAACATGATTAACCTCAACAACTTTTGTTGCTTGAACATTGTCGTCATCACGTACATAATCAAAAACAACGGCATAAGCATTACAAGGAGTCATTTCAAGAAATGTTTTGATTTCATTTACTACCCAATCTTCTGCTCTGTCAATATAAACAAATTCAGCATAACTCTTCAGCTGATCTTCCCGATATTTTTCATCTCGGGCAACTATTTTCATAGATTCAAAAACTAAGTCTGAAATTTCTCTTTTTTTCATTAGATTTGGTTTTTTATCAGCCACATTAATCCAGATTAAACCAAATTATAATAATTACTTTCACGTAGTCTAACATATTATTGACTCGAAAGGAAAGACTTATAGTTTTCCTAACTAGCTTGGCCTATGTTATGGGGCGATTCTGGGTTTAAGGGAATTTTCGGTAAGAGCTTTAAGATAGAGGATGCTCTTCGGATTGGGCGAGCACTTGGTGGAAATGGCTCATACCTTGTTGGTTCAGACGCTTGCTCTAGCTCATTGCCTATCAAAATGGCAGTAGAAACCGGCCTGCTGTCAGGCGGGTCTAGTGTCGGTGATGTTGGCCTCATCAGCTCACCAGGACTTGCGAGAGTCTGCAGGCTTGAAAATCTTGTTGGAATAATGGTGACTGGTTCACACAGTCCAGCAGGGTTTGTAGGCATCAGGGTGTTCGATCAGCTGGGTCGGGAAATATCAACAGAGATTGACCTAGAAAAAAATGGTTCACATGGTCGCGTTGGTCAGCTCAGCGATTTAGATGTATTGCCAGCTTATCTAGATAACCTAATAGCCGAATTTCAACCAGAAGGCGAACAAAGTATAGTACTTGATCCAGCTAATTCAGTCATGTCTATCATTATGCCAAACCTACTAAGATCGATTGGTCACATAGTAACTGAAATCAACTCATCTCTTTCTTCAATCCCGACCAGGCCATTTGAGCCATCAGCTGAGGCATTGCGAGACCTATCTATTCTTGTGAAAAGAAAACGAGCTGATTTAGGAATCGCATATAATGGAGATGGCGGCAGGGCTGTGTTTGTTGACAAAACTGGTCAGGTAATCTCTGGTTCAAAAATACTAGCATTAATTACAAAACACAAACAAATCAGAAGCTTGGTCACAAATATCGCCAGCTCAGCTGTGCTAGATTCTTTAGTTCCAGAGCTTGTCCGCGTTCCAGTCAGTGAAGCAAGCATTGCAAAAAAGATAATGAGTATAGATGCAGAACTAGGAGGGGATGGGAGCGGCGGAATTATCTATCCTGATTGGTCACTCACATATGATGGAGCAAGAACAAGCCTGGAGTTACTGAGAATTATGGAAAATTCAGGCAAAACTCTGGTTGAGCTGCTGGCTGAATTACCAGAGACTGTAATAACAAAAAAACTGTTCAGCACAAAAGAGCCAGAAATAATCATAGAAAAGGCTAGAAAACGGTTATCTGAGTATGAGCTTGATCTGACTGATGGAGTAAAAGCATTCGTAGATGATGGTTGGGTTTTGATTATCGCTGAGCCAAGCACAAACAAGCTCTGGATACTTGCAGAAGGGTCAAACAAGGAAAAGGCAGAAAAACTGGCAAGTTTTGGCAAGCAGGCTGCTGGTCTGTAAATGCTTTTCTACAACTAAGCCAACAGAATAATATGAAAATGTTAGTCAGCTACGAAATAGGATTCTCCAGTCCAGTAAAGACTTATGCAGGCGGGCTCGGTATTCTGGCGGGCGATATTCTAAAAGCAGCAGCTGACCTGAAATACCCGCTGGTCGGACTAAGCTTTGCATATCCTGCTGGGTATGTCAGGCACGAGTTACAGGATGGAAAAATAGTCTGTTTGCCAGAACAATACGATATCTCAAAACATTGCAAACTTTTTGACACACTAACCATCAACACAAAGGCAGGACAGTTTGAGCTGAAAATCTGGAAGCATGAATCACCACAAGTCTATCTTATTGAGACTGAGCTGGCGCAGAGAGTGTATATCCATGATTCTGATAGGCAACGGTTGTTGAGTGAAATTGTGTTGGGAAAGGCGGCAGTTGAGCTAGGCGAACGGCTCGGAGTAGAGATGTATCACCTGAACGAAAGTAGCACGGTTTTCACTGCGCTTGAGCTGCATAAACGACTTGGTGAGTCTGCCAAAAACCGGTTGGTATTTACCACTCATACTCCACTCAAACACGGACACGAAAGTTGGCCAACACAGCTGCTACAAGAGTTATATGAGCTACCAGCCGAGCTGGCGCAGGGTGAGCAAACCGTGTTGTCTGAACTTGGAACAAAACTGTGCAAGTCAGTTAATGCAGTCTCACGCATGCATCAACAGGTCACGCACAAAATGTTTCCTGAATGGGATATTGGCTATGTGACTAACGGCGTCCACATCCCTAGCTGGATGCATCCAGATATGATGGGACTAGTAAAGAAAATCTGTCCTGATTTTGGTCAACAATCTGAGTATAGCGAATTAGAGCTTGATATGCCTGATTTTCTGGCAGTCAGGAAAAAGACAAAGCAAGAGCTAGTCGAGTTGATAAACCAACAGGCCATCAAGAAAAATAAGTTTTCACCTGATTCTATTCTATTTGGCATGGCGAGAAGAATGACACCTTACAAGCAGCTTAGCTTACCACTCCAATTTCAGTCCTTACTCGAATCAGGTAAGGATATCCAAATTGTTTATGCAGGCAGAGCTCATCCGGCTGACACTGCCGGCATAGCTATTATGGAAAATATAATTGACAAAATAAACAACAGCAAGCTCAAGATAGCGCTCTTCCCCTATTACTCAATCAAACTAGCACAGAAGATGTTGGCTGGCTCAGATGTTTGGCTCAGCATACCAGCCGAGAAAAAAGAGGCCTGCGGCACAAGCTGGATGAAGGCAATGATAAACGGCACACCTGTGCTGAACACTGGAGCTGGCGGGATACCGGAAGCGGTTTTCGACGGTTATAATGGGTTTATTATTCCGACCGGACACAAGGAAGAACAAGGAAAACAGATAGCAAAAGAGATGGCTGAGCTGAGTTGGTTACATCACCATGAACCCAACAAGTTTTTTGACAAGGGTCGGATGGCACTAAAATCAGCCGAATTCGTGTCAGCCAGGCGAATGGTCAGAGAATATATCAGCCTGTATGAAAAATAAACTTATTAATCACGCTCAGCAGCATTAGCTGGGACCGTAGTGTAGTCTGGATAACATGCGAGCTTCGGGAGTTCGTGATCCTGGGTTCAAATCCCAGCGGTCCCATATGATAATCAATAAAGACTGTTGGGAGAACAAACACAGCAAGAGGATAGATACTATGAAAGAACCAAACAAATTTGCAGAGCAGGTGCTTGACCATACAAAATCAGGCAAGCTACTGGACTTAGGATGTGGTCTTGGAGCAGATGCAATATTTTTTGCAGAAACTGGCTTTGAGGTGACAGCACTTGATTTTTCAAAAACAGGATTAGAGGCTCTGAAAAGCCGAAAGGGTGCACTTGCAATTGAAATGATAGAAGCAGACTTGAAAGATGATTTGAGTGAGTTCAAAGACTCTGGTTTTGACATTGTTTATTCTAGACTTTCACTTCAGTATTTCAGTCACGATGAAACCTCGAAAATCTTTTCTGAGATTAAGAGGATTCTCAAACCAGCTGGCTGGTTCTTTTTTATGGTCAAATCCACCAGCGACCCAGAATATGGAAAAGGTGAAAAACTCGAAAATGATGTTTTTGTATTGGATGGTTATTTCCAACACTTTTTTAGTAAAAAGAAAATTCTATCAAATATGACTGGTTTTGAAATGGTTCTAATGGAAGAGACTAAAGGAGAATTAACAACCAATCATGAAACTGTTGCCTGGAAAATAGTTGCAAAAAAGTTATGAGGTTTTGAAGGAGGTATTCAAGTCTCTATCAATCTTATTCAGAATTTCCATAAAACCTAACTCAGATGCAATAAGAAATCCATATCCTTCTGGTTCTTTTCTAAACAATGCAGCTCCCACACCAAAAGCATCACCAAGCTTACTTACAAAAGTTACTGACTTTGGGTTCAATACCGGGATTCTCAAGCTCACAGACGCTGGCTGGACTGGCAAAAGTGAAAAGGCCGAGCTAAGTTGTTCAAGCGGGCCAAACACATCGGGCTCAATTATCGTGCCAGTCGGATGATTCATTATTATCCTGTTCAGCATGCTTTTTGCAGAATTCGATGCTGCCCTTTCAAAGCTCATCAGGCCTTTATCAACCTGTATCAAAAACTTTGGGAGCTCGATATTTTTCTGAAATAATCGTGTTCTGAACGGTACTTCTTTTACAATAAACTCAATTTCTGTCTTGATTACCTGCTCCAAACCAGCATCCAACATAAAACTCTTGTGAAGATAGAGCACATCAGGGTGAGTCGGAAACGAATAGGAATCATATCCAGGAATTTTCACAGGATTAAGTAAAACGCAAAAATAAAAGCCTAGCTGAACCTATCTCAGTCTCAAACAATCAAGATTTTTTGGTGCAACTGACTCTATTCTAAGTTGGCGCTTGATACCGCGCGCTAGATTGATGCATTTGTGATATTCACCATGTTGAACAATCACAAACGATGGACGTGGTTCCATTTTTGACAAATAGCTCATTAGCTGTGGTCTATCACTATGAGCTGAAAGCCCGTCGATTGTAAAGTGTTGTAGATTTATTTTAACCATCACTCTTTTGCGACCCTCATAAACTGAAGCCTCCTTTACTCCTTTCTGAATCCTTCTACCAAGCGAACCCTCTGCCTGATAATTTACAAACATTATCGAGCTCTTTGGGTCATGGGCTATTTTTGAGAAATAAAATACAGACGGTCCGCCGGTCATCATACCAGATGTCGCCAGGATAATGGCTGGTCCGGCTTCCATTGAGATTCGTTCTCTGTCTTTTTGTCCACCAACCCGCTGAAAAATCTCGTCAAGCAACGGGTTTTCTTGGTTCGCGAAAACGCTGTTTCTTATCTTATGATTCAGGAACTCCGGGAAAGTAGTGTAAATCGCAGTAGTATCCCAGACAATTCCATCAATATAGACAGGTACAGGTTTGATATTGCCGTTTCTGATATGTTCCTGAAGAATCAGCATGATTTCCTGGGCTCTTCCAACACCTAAAACCGGTATCAAGGTTTTTCCACCATTATCGATAGTCGTATTAAGTGCATCAATCATCTGCTGCTCTGATTCGCGCCTGGGCGACTGTATATCGCCTTCATTACCATATGTCGACTCGATTATCACGCATTCAGCTCGCGGAAACTTGTTCTGAGCCGGGTCCTGAAGTCGTGAAGAACCATACTTTAGATCAGCTGAATATACAAGATTATAGAAACCCTCGCCAATATGCAGATGAGCTTGGCTTGCACCAATCATATGACCAGAATTGAATAGAGTGAGCCGAACATCAGGTGTTATGTTGGTCACTTCTTGAAACGGAAGTGTGATGGTGTGAAGCACTACTTCTTTTATTTCATTGCTGGAATATGGGGACTTGCCTCCTTCCCGTTCTGCTATCTGCATATAGTCAAGCTGAAGCAGCACCATCAGCGGCAGTGTTGGTGCAGTCGTATAGACCGGTCCTTTGTAACCATATTTGTAGATATATGGCAAAGCGCCTGAATGGTCCAAATGCGCGTGACTGATGGTGATTGCATCCAAGTCAGGTATACTGAACTCAGGTGCATCTAAATAAGGAAACTCCTCTTCTTTGGATGCCACATTCACACCGCAATCCAATAAGACTCGAGACTGTGGGGTTTGTGCAAGTAAAGCAGACCTGCCTACTTCTCTGGCAGCTCCAAGATGACTAAGCCTTATCCATTTTGGCTCTTTACCTTGTTCATAAATACTCATTCCGACCTTGTGTAAAAAATCAGCCCGCTCTTTGCTATTCTCGCTTCTGATTTTTCTGATTGTATTGATTATATCAGACTTAAGCGGCGGAGTTCTCTGAATCACAGGCGTCCAACCAACTAACTTTTTGATGCTGTCCAGATTTTCCGAACTTTTTCCGATAACGAGTCCGGGTCGCTCTGCCTCTATTATTACTCTTGAACCATAAGCATCAAAGAATACAGAACTAATATTAGCTTCAGGTGTTGCGATTTTCTTTATCGTCTCTTCTGCTTCTTCTGGTGTAATCAACAAGCTCCTGTCGACTCGCGCCTCTACTCTAAGTTTCATCTCTTTTGCGACTTCACGCAAAACTTCGGGGGCGCGCATCAAGAATCCAATATCCTTTGTGAAAACTACTGCACTGGCTCCTTCAAACCTAGCCTCTGATATATTTGCATTACTTGGAAGCGAGTCCAAGACTCGGTCCAAAATCTCTTTTCCACTCAAATTAGCACCTTATGGTTTATTCGACCAGTCTGAATCCTTTCTTGTCAATAACAGCTATGTCTATTTTCTTGCCGCCAGTATAGATGTCTCTTTCTTTTGCAGCACCTATCGCTTTCTCAGCTAGTTCGATTGCCTGTTGTTCTGTTAGTCCTTCAATATAGCTGGTCTCAAGCACACCAAGCGCAATTGGCGAGCCAGAACCAGTCGAGAAAAATTGTTCTCCGCTCCCAAGTCCACCAAGTGGGTCAATCGAAAATAGCTTTGGTCCTTTGTCATAACCACCAATCAATACCCCGACAATATAGGGATACCAGCGGTTTGAATGCAGGATGTTGCTGAGCAGTGTTGCCATTGAACGAACAGTCAGGTCTCCATTCCCCATCTCATACAAATTTGCTTCCACACGCAAGAGTCTAACAAGATACTGCAAGTCCCCGACCACGCCGGCCGTGGTAATTGCTAGATTATCAGTAATCTTGTGTAGCTTTTTCTCAAATCTGCTTTCAATATAAGCGGCAGTGCTCTGCCTGTCTGAAGCCATCACGACCCCGTCCTTGAATATAATACCAAGTGTTGTTGTCCCCTTGGCCACTCTTTCCATTACTTTTTCAGAATCCATCTGTATCACCAGAATACCTTGTTTTAGCTATGCAATTTAAAAGAGTTCCCATCACTCTGACTTTTTTGCAGAAATTACTTTTCCTCTCATTCCTTCTACAACTACCTCAAAGGTCACAGGAGTCTCTTTTCTAAAATAATTTGTGAGTGGCCAGTTCTTAAGTACAACCTTCCAAACAGGTGCCTCATATTTGTCATCATACATTAGGAAATCCATTGAGAAAACACGTAGGTGCGGTGTTCGCCGCATATGATTCTTTATGCTCGGCGTCTTCTCTATTGCCTCAAGTATCTCTGCATCCTTGAGTAATTTGATTGAACCAACAAACTCTGCCTCTGCTTCTACATCTCCCAGCTCATCTGAAATATCCTTGATATTTTTAGTCCATTCGTTATTACCAAAGCTGAGCTCAAGCTGGTGTGGTTTTCCTGCAACAGCAGTAAGAAACTCGAAGTTTGCCATGTCTACCTTTTCTTCGCCATCATAAATTCTATGCCAAGAAGCTGAAAATGACAGCACTGTCCCTTGCACACCCGACAGCTCAAATGCTTCTGCCGGTGCAATAATCGTCTTAGCTAGTTTTCCTTTTATTTTTTTTTCTAAAACCATCTAAAGCCCCCCTAATTTTTTTATACGTAGTTTCCATTTCTTCATTACTCATCTTTCTCTTGTTTTCCATATCAGGCAAGAGTCCCATTAAATCATAGTCATATCTTGGGATGATATGCATGAACGCGTGCGGAATTATACTAGAGGCAGTTACCATATTCACATACTCTGCCTTCAAAACTGTCTTGGTCTCACTAGCAATCCATCTGGCGATTTTGCAGATATGAAGAAATGTAGGTTCATCAATTTCAAATATGTCTTTAACATGTTGTTTCGGCATTATTATCACATGACCTTCATTGATTGGAAATGCATCAAGTATAACTATGCATTTATCATCCTCAAACAGCTTCCACGCTTTTTCTTTACCAGCAATTATCTCACAGAAAATGCAGGATTCTTTTTGGGTCATAAAATGATTTACTCAAATAGATAGTTAAACTTGTCGGCTATCGATAGCAAGACTAAAGCTTGTATTCAGTTGTTGGCTTGGGCAAATCGAAATGACCGATTACACCAAATCCTAGCTTGATATTATATCCAAAGATTCGCTCTTCATATGGCTTGAGCGTGCCAATATTCCAGATAAGTGTAATGCCTTCTTTGCTCCTTTTTGCCTTAGGCTTGACAATCTCAAAACCAATTGGTACCGCGATTTTCGGAATCAAGTCCTTGATCTTTACTGACTTTATTTCCCTATCTGTCTTGTTTGAAACAGTCAACATTATTTTCATCTCTGTTCCGGCCTTTCCTTTCTTGGTCTGCTTTATTTTCTTTTTTACTTCAACCGGCTCGCTTCTCTGGAAAATCAACACAATTGCCAAAATAACTACAAAGGCGAGCAATGCATATGGAGTATAATCTACTTCATAGCTGGCCACCATCTTAATCTCACCTGGATTAAGCGAATATGCCCATTCAAACACATAATGTGCTCCTTGTCGGGTAATTTCTGCAACCGGCTCAGCTGAAGTCACAAATCTATCCCATGCAACTAGTGTTTCACTCACTACGCCTTGACTCAACACATTGCCTTTGTTTTCCACATAAACCTCAATTATTTTACTCAAAAATCGACTATCTACTTTTTTGTTCAGCTCTGTTTTTTCAAGCTCGCCTACATTGACTATTGTCTGATTTGTTACAATAACTCCGCGACCAGACAGAATACCTGTAATATAATATGCCCCAGGAGTTATGGTACTTGGAACCGATAACGTCAGATGAACTGGAGAATTTGATATTTGAGACGAGTAAGTGGTAATTGGAATCTCATCAGCAGCCATTTCGATTTCAAGGTCTGCTGGTAAAAGCTCGGCTGGAACATTTACTGATAAATCCAGATTCTCGCCTGGCACAATATCATCTGAATCAACATCAATCACAAGATATCGTCCAAAGCTTGGAGTGCTGGTTCCAGGTTCTGGACCAGTTAAAACCTTTGCAATAAGCGTGTTAGTCCAGACAGTCTCCCATACATCAACTTCTCTCGCATCTACTTCAAGCTCATAAACATACGAGCCTTTTGGAACAGGACCACCAAAGCTCAAATTAGTCTCTAATGTTTGACCGGGTTGGATAGTCATAATAACAGGATAAATTCGCATCCAGGTGGCTACACCAGTTGATGAAATTCTGGCAGAAACAGCAAGTGCACCATTGTTGGTTATACCGATAACAGATGAAACATGTTCACCAGAATCAATTTCAATGCTGTTTGAAGACATTGATACTGCTATGTCTAATCCAGACACAATTGACAACGCAAGTACGAGTGCCAGAATATGTTTCATATACATCATATCTTTTCAGCTATGTAATAGCCGGCTCTTTTTGATTTGGCAATTCTCTTGACAACTTTCTTTTTCAGTAGTTCTTGTAATGCCGCGTTTATCATTCCTTTTCCGAGTTTTGCTTTGGCCATTATTTGGTCTGCACTCTTTGTTTTGTCTGGAGCTGCCGCACCCAGCATTACCATTACATCATAGATTTTTCGTGCAGTTGGGCTTATGTCAGTCATAGTATATCACCTGACAGGATTTGTAACTGGAATTTATAAATGTTTTATTCATGAAACTTTTATATTCTCGAAAACAAGCACGATAGTATGGGAAATATCAGAATAAGATTGGTCAAACGAACGGCCAACGAGCTAGTGGAGAAACATCCTGAGAGATTTGGGAAAGACTTTGACAAAAACAAGCTTGCGGTTGACGAGCTGCTGACAGGTCAGACCAAACGGTTGAGAAACCATATAGCTGGTTATGTGACCACGATAATGAAATAGCTGCATGCAGCCCCCATCGTCTAGTCCGGCCAAGGATGCGGGCCTTTCAAGCCTGTGACGCGGGTTCAAATCCCGCTGGGGGCA
>JAAOXV010000026.1 GCA_018220955.1 Candidatus Altarchaeota archaeon
AATCAACACAATTAGTGTTAATGACACAGCAAGTCTTGTCAGCAGTATCATCTGTACATCCGCTTGAACAATCCTGATGCTTTGAATATTCACTACTATCATCACCACAACAATAGGTATCTAACCAAGTGATACCATCATCGCTTGCAGTCACATCACACGAAGCCACACAGTATGCAGAATTCTCATCTGGGCTCTGCCAGGATCCAGAAATAGAAGAACAATAAGAATTACCAAAAACAGATGTTCCATAACAGGCACCGGTTGTTCTACAAACACTGTTTTCATCAACACAATCGGTGCTGGCTGTGCAACAAGCAGTTGTGTCTGCACCGCAAGCTCCTTGGTCAGAACTGTCTGCACAAGTGTTGTAATTTTCTCCAGCATCATCTTCACAACAACTGGCTGTCGTGCCAGATTCAAAGTCATCTGTCCAAGTTCCACCATAACAAGCACAATCCACTGAGTCAGTGTCCCAGTTGATGTTATATGCAGTAAACCAGCCAGAGAGCTCTTCTGCCTGACAAGCATTCTCAATTGCGGAACATCCAAAAACTCCGGACCCAAGATTAGTGTCGCCACCACAACTGGTGGCACAATACCTTGTACCAAACTTTATCTGAGCAGTCCAATCCCCTTCCTCATCACAATGACTTGAGGGTGTGTTATCTGCCCAGGCATAATCATAAGAACAATACGAACTTCCGGAGTTATCCGCATTAGCTGAACCACATGGAGAAGCTTCATTTGCAGTCATAACTCCATCGGATTGTCGCGTATCGCCGCTCGGGTCTTTGACAGTCACCCAAGCAAGACGAGCAAAACCCATAGAAAGAAGCAGGACTAAGACTAAGACTGATTTTGCTCTCATTGTTTACACCAAGGCCCGCCCATATTTTAAAGTAATGGTTATTGAAAAATCTATGAAAAGATTAGATGCTCTAATAGTGTTAGTAGTTTTTTTGTCTGTTTTTGCCTATTCTATGCTTGAGAAACCAGCACCTAGCATAATCAAAAAGGTCAAATTATATTCTGGACTCAATATAACTGGAGGAGAAATCCAGATAATAGAGATATGGGTTTCCAGTATATCTGATACAGATACAGAGTGCAACATTTCTGCAAAGATTTTTCATGATGATATTTTGGTGTATGAAAACCGAACCACTGTTCTGGTTAATCAACAGCCAAATTCATTCAATCTTAGCTTGTTTGCACCAGCTGGAAAAAGCGGGGTGATAGTTGATGCTGAGTGCTGAAGCTGTATTATTTGGGCCAACACTCGTGCTAGTTGCAATATCTGCTTCGATAACAGATTACAAATACAGAAAAATTCACAACTCGCTGATTATTCGGGCCTTGCTCGCCTCACTTGTTTTGAATGTGGTGTATTTCCTGAATTCAGACGTCGTTATCTCAACATATCTGTATTTTTTAGCAGTATCAGCTGCAGCCTCGCTTATTTTGTGGCTAATCAAGTTCTGGAAGCCTGGTGATGTAAAATTCTATTTTGTACTCTCAAGCTTCTTACATCCAAAATTCAGCTCCGATTTCCTAATGCCTTTTCTTGTTTTTGCGATTCTATCAATAATCTGGATTGCAGTGGATGTTATCAAAACAAAAGAGGTTGAATTTAAATTTAAATTCGAACCAAGTACTTTATTGGCTGTTGGCTTATTTCCGATTCTGGCGTCTATCGGAATTAGTTTTATTGTAGGCATCCTGTTACTATTCTTAATTGGAAAAAAGATTAAAAAAATGACAAACATAATATTTTTGATGGCGATTGCTTCGTTTTTGATTAACCCATCAGGCGCATTGCAAATCCTTTGTTTTGTGCTCTTGTTCTCAGTAATTAACTCATTCAAGTTCAAAGGAAACTTAGCTTCTGGTCCTTTGCTTTCCGCAAGTTTTATTTACTGTCTTGTCTTCGCACAGCTATGAGCTCAGAATCTGATTTTATTCAACCAAATAAGAAAAATGGACTTGTGGTAGTTAAGATAAACGTGAAAGTGTTCCCGATTGACCTGATCTACAGCGCAGCTTATTCAATAATGGATAGGGCATATGTGATTCTAGATGGTTCACCCGAAGACACGATTTATGCCATTCTAAAGCCACGTACATTCAAAGGTGAGCTGGCCGAACTTGGAAGAATTTTTTATGATGACTTAGTTGCTTCAGCGTTTCAGACAGTCCAGCTAGTTAGGAACAGAGACCTCAGAAACGCACTTTTACAGAGTCTTGTGCCAGCTGGTACGCCAGTTCAAGAAGAGCAATTCAAGGAAGAACTGGTTGATGAAAAGGACATAGCTGCATTATGGGAAGACAAGTTCGGTGAAAAGATTGAAGGGAATCCAAAAAAAGGGAAATAAGTTTGTGTTTAGAGTGAATACCCAAATTTATTCGATTGACAAGGTTGAAAAGATGTTCGGTAAGGGTAGGTGGGTCGGTAAATATCTTGTTTATGAACAAGAAGGAAACGAGGCCGAGATATATGAAAAATTCAATAAATTATTGGAGTGATAGAAATGATTGGCCCAACTGAATTTGTGGAAGATTATGTGGTTCAACCATTCAGGACACGACAGCTCAAGGACAGGTATGTAGTAACTGTTGAAACTGGCGGTTGGGCAGTCTTAAACAAAAAAGAGCTAAAGCTATTGGAAAATTACGAGCTTAAACAAGACCCAAAGCTATTTGCATCGCTTGTAATGGCCGG
>JAAOXV010000027.1 GCA_018220955.1 Candidatus Altarchaeota archaeon
CCATAGCTCCATTCTGAGCTCACTCAGCTCAGCTCCTTGTTGGATAGTGAGTGTGTCAACAAGTTGACCTTGTCTAGAATTAAGCACAAATATATTGTTTCCTGTCTCGTGTCCTACCTGGTCAAGCTCAAATGGCCCATAGGCCACGATATAACAGGACTTAGTCCAGGGAGCACTATAATCCACAGCAAAGCTGAGCTTGCCATTTTCTAGCCGAGCTGATTTTATTAATAAATCAGAACCAACATCAGTCCAGGGTGGCAGCAGGAAGAGAAAGACTAGTATCATCAGACCGATTGCGAGATAAAATTCTTTTTCAACTGGCATCCACTGACTTAGCTAGACCGATTAAAAAACCTTACCATACAAGAGCATAAATCCTGGTAGAATGCTGTTTTTTGTGGGAGTTTGGCAGGTCGAGATTGATTTTGGCACAGTTGATTTTACAGATATCGAAGATTTGAAGCTAAAACTCAGAGCAGACTTTGTTAACACAGTTCGACTTTTGATACTGTCAAATGAGATAAAACATATGAAATCCAAGGTTGGTAAGTTATTTGACCCAAAAAATAGGCTCAGAGATGAGCGGGTTCTGGTGCTGAGCTTTTCAGTAGATAGTGAATCATATCGATTCTTGTTTTTGCTGAATGAGTATGATGAATCACTTTTGATGGGTTGCAATATCCGTGAACCAAGCAAGGACCAGCTCGAAGCTATTTTACGAGCGTTCATAGAAAAAAAAGCGCATCAGATTGTGTATATGGAATGATTTTTTAAATCAGCTTGATTGTTTACAGAATGAACAAACTAAAACTGATTTTTGTCGCACTTGTCTTATTCGCAGCTGTTTCAGCTGAACATGTATGCGGTGATGGTATGGTGTCAGGCACTGAAATTTGTGACCCTTCTGCTAGTCCAGAAGGCTGTAGCACTACCGAGCTCTGTTGTCCTGTCTGTTGCCAATGCCACTCAATCGAGTCAGTGCTGAACTACAAGATACCAAGCTTGCCGTTCGGAATGTTTTCAAATGAGCGGGTTAATGTGTTGATAGATGGCGAACCAGAATATAACTTGATTATACAAAACAAGCAGATAATCGAGCTTGGGCGCGGAATTCTTGAAAATCCGACAGCTCAAGTAACACTTAGTTCAGAAACACTTGAACAACTACACAACGGTCAGCTTGAGCCGATGAATGCCATAAAGAACAGGCTTGTGCAATACAAAGGAATCGGGTTTATCAACTCGCTAAAATCAAGGATTGCTGGGTTCTTTCTGCGGTTCTTGAAATAGGCTTGACTAAATCTCAAGCTCTTTTTTCATTATCAGACTATGTTCTCCAGGTCCATATCTGTCTTTCAAAATTCCTTTTTCTACAAAACCCATTTTTTCATAGAATCCAAGGGCATCTATGTTTTTTTGTGAAACAAACAAGTAAATCTTTGTTTTTCCTAATCTTTGCGTGAATTCAATGGTTTTGTCAAGTAGCAGTCTGCCTATTCCCTGCCTCTGGGATTTTTGACAAATAGTTATTATGTCCAATTCTGTGCCAGTACGGTCATACTTAAAGTCAGGACAGATCGAGGCAAAACCGACCGGCTCGTCTTGCTCTGCCATAAAAAACACATTTGTTTTGATTCGCCTGTCCAACCATTTGCTGCCCACTGGACTGCCACCACTTTGTTTTGAAATATTCATGAGTGTTTGCTTCAATTTCTTTGGGTTTTTCAGCTGCCTTATTTTGACATGGTCCATATCTGTGATAGTGCCACTAATTTTTAAACCAGCTTTTGTATTAGGTGTATGAAAATATTGGCCCTAGCTGATGTTCATGGAGACACAGACAAGCTCTACAAGCTAGTGAGCAAGCTCGACAAGCCTGATGCTGTTTTGATAGCTGGTGACTTGACCAACTCTGGCCCGGCTGAGACAGTTGATAAAATCAAAGAGATACTTGAGTCTTTGACAGACAAGATAATGGCTGTGCCAGGAAATTGGGATGATGATGAGAGCAGAAAGAGAATAAAGGAGCTAGGAATCGATATACACAATAGTTCAGTTGAGCTAGGTGAGTTAAAGATAATTGGTTTTGAGGGAGCACAATGGGTGGATACAGATAGTGGAGTGTTTATGAAATACGACCCGGTTCACAATAAGTTGTTCAGTGAGAAAAAGATTATCTTATTGACGCATGTGCCGCCTTTTGATACTAGAGCTGATACAGTCTGGAGCGGTCATCATGTTGGCTCACCTTTTTTGCGGACACTGGTCGAAGAGTATCAGCCAGCTTTACTAGTGTGTGGTCATATTCATGAAGGACTTGGACTTGATAAGATTGGCAAGACAGTTGTGCTTAATCCAGGTGCTGTCTGTGATGGCTATGCTGCCTGGATAGATTGGTCGGCCAAGCCAAAGATAAGCCTACTCAAGCTAAAAGGAAAAAAACTAGAAAAGATTGAGCTGGATGAGCTTATTTTACCAGAGAGCTGATAAAGAATTCTATATCTGGCTGAGCCGCTTCAACATCTTTTACAAACACTCTTATTACACTATCATCAACTGCAAAACTATAGCTGTCGCCTGGTAACTCAATCTTGCCAGTTATTTCTCTTATCACACCTGTTTTCTGATATTTTTTTAGCTCTTTTGACCTGCTAAGTCCGCCACCAGACAAGGTGACTTCAGTTACCTGCTTGTCATCTGTGCCATGGATTTTAACTCGTCTGATATCATCAGCCATTCGCATTATTTTCAAAAAGTCCTTGCCTGTAAGTACAAGCTGCTCGACAGGTCCGAGTGTTTCAAGTATATCTACTGCCTTGTTCACTAGACTGGGTGAGCCATATGCCTCCACCAGTCCGCTTTGACGAATATGAATTTCCACACTTGATATTGTGTCCATCTGTACTTTTTCCTCTGACAGCTGACCCTGCTCAAGCTTACCTATCTTAACAAATCTCGGTATCTTGAATAAAAACTCGATTCTGGTTTCTTTGAACTCATCCCAGGTTTCAAATTTGTTTATCCCTTGTTCTCCATCAAACCTGAATTGTTCTAGCTGACGCATCACCAAATCTGGGTCTGTTTTTGCATTCAGCAAAAAGAGTCTGATATTTCTCCAGGCCATATTGATTTTATTCTGCCTGGATATTAATCCTTTTTCTTGATTTTCTTACCCAAAAACTGGTCAACTATCATAATACCAAACAAAACCAGAAAGCTGAAGAACGCAGCGCGACCAGCCCAAAACTGATCAGTTCTAGTAAGCCAAGCCCAAACAAAAATCAGCATAATCAGGATTATCCCTGCTTCCCTCCAATTTTTTTTGAGTCGTTTGTTCATAAGCTGAATCGGTTTGAACATATATAAAACATTCACAATCCTCAGGGTTAAATATCAAAAACAAGTAGATGATGATATGGCAAAGCATGATTTTCGACCATCGCCAAAGCTGAGAGTATTGTATAATATCTATTTTGCAGGAATTATTCTTGTGTTTTATTTGTTCACTATTCCATTATTACTTTTGTTTCCTAGTTTGGTCTTAGCATACTTGCTTGTGACCTTTCTGGGTTTTGCGTATATTCGAGCATACTTTCAGACCATTCTGTATAACATCGGTGGAAAAGAAGTTAGCTGGTCACGTGGAGTGTTTTTCAAACGAACCAGTGTGGTTCCATATACACGCATCACAAATATAGATGCAGTTCAAGGACCTGTCCAGCGCTGGCTTGGTCTTGGAACTCTTAAGCTTCAGACAGCTGGCTACTCTGGCCAAAATGTCAGGGCAGAGCTCAGAATCGAAGGAGTGGAGGAGCTTGACAAGCTCAGAACTACCATCGCCAAGCGAGTGAAATAGCATTTTAAACTGTTCCATCTAAGCTGTGTATGGGAGTTCAGATAAAGGACTTGCTTGTTTCAGAAACAGTTACAATAGAGCAGCTGAGTGGACACAGGATTGCAATAGATGCGTTCAATACACTCTATCAGTTTTTGTCAATTATTCGACAGCGGGACGGCACACCTTTGATGGATTCGCACGGGCAAGTGACCAGCCACTTGTCTGGTCTGCTTTACAGAACAGGCAAGATGATGGCCCATGGTATTAGGCCTGTGTTTGTTTTTGATGGTAAACCACCAAGCTTTAAGCTGGTTACCAAAGCACGAGCAGAGAGGCGGAAGGAAGCCAGGGATATGTGGGAACAAGCAAAAAAGAAAGGAGATATAGAAACTGCAAGGAAATATGCGCAGCAGTCGTCTCGACTTGAACAGCATATGATAGATGACTCAAAAAAACTGTTAGGTTTGATGGGTGTGCCGGTTGTCCAAGCTCCGAGCGAAGGCGAAGCACAGGCAGCAGTTATAGTAGAACGCGGAGACGCCTGGGCTGTGGGTTCACAGGATTTTGACGCGCTCTTGTTCGGCACACCAAAATTATTAAGGAATTTGACGATGTCTGGTAGGAGAAAGCTGCCTGGTAAGAATGTCTATGTTAGAGTGGAGCCTGAGTTGATAGATTTGCAACAAAACCTTGATAATCTTGGTTTAACCAGAGAACAGCTTATTGTGGCTGGGATATTGATTGGCACTGATTTTAATCCAGGTGGTTTTAAAGGGATTGGGCCGAAAAGAGCACTTGATATAGTGAAAAAGAAACCGAGCTTGTCAGAGGCAATACAAGGATTTAGCTGGCGAGCTGAGTGGCCAAAACCAGACCAGATTTTTGAGTTCTTTCTAAAACCACCGCACAAACCAGACTATAAGTTGGATTGGAAAAAACCTAAACAAGAAAAGCTTGTGGAATTTATGGTTGGCAAACACAGCTTTTCAGAAGATAGAGTTAGAAAAGTGGCTCAGGATATCCTATCTGGCCTAAAAAAGGGAAAACAGATACAGCTCGAGCAATGGTTTTAGAATGCCTGACCATGGAACATAAAGCAGACATAGTGAAATAGGGACGGTTATATTATCATCAATCGGACTGAATAATTCAACTAGAGTGTATATCACAGCTGGAATCAGGGCCGGACTATAGAACATTTTTGATATGGCATAAGCGGCAAAAAATCCAGACAAGGTACCTTCCAAACTCTTTTTCTTGTATATCTTGGTTTTACCTAAGAACCGCCCGACTAGTGTAGCGATTCCATCACCTATTGCAAGTACAAGTATTATCCAGTATTGACCTATCAGTATAGGAACAATGCTACCGAGCAGAAATGTGAATGCCCCTCCACCAAAGGTCTCGTCCTTTCTGTGCAGACCACTCACTGCGGTTTTGAAAGGATACTTGAAGTTGGGCAGAACCAACAGAAAAATCATGCCAGCTACAACAGCCAGTAATCCAGCCGTCTTTCCAAGAAAAGTAGGGATAATAAAAAACAGAAGTCCTGTAATAGTATGAAACGTTTTTCTTCTTGCTTCCTCTGCTTCTATCATAATTTCCGCTGATCGTTTTTTCATCCAAAGTCCGATACCATATCCCAGTATTAGTCCTGTGAATGCAGAGAATGGTTGAGCTAGCCCATCAACAAACATCGCTAGTGCATAGAGCAGTATAGGCCATCCAATAAAAGGTCCGAGCGATGCAGCCAGTTGAACCGGTAGGTTTGGGGTAGAATAAATTGAGCTTGGTATGCCTGCCAGAAGCTTGAAAATTATGTTTGATAGAATAGACATGAAGATAACCACAATAGCTGGATGGTCTTTTTTTATGACAAAATAAGCTGTTAGAATCACAATCAACGGAGCAAAAGACCATTCTAACATTATATTCGCCTACTGA
Source organism: Candidatus Altarchaeota archaeon (assembly GCA_018220955.1). Lineage (GTDB taxonomy): Archaea > SpSt-1190 > SpSt-1190 > SpSt-1190 > SpSt-1190 > JAAOXV01. Next base: position 5,786 of record JAAOXV010000027.1, read on the forward strand.
ATTCTGCCATTGGATGACCTTTCACGCTAATGGTGAAACGCTTGTACCAGCCGAATGGAGCCCGCTCGGCGCCAAAGGTCTCAGCCAGCTTATCAAGTACCTCAATCGCCTCAGCTGGTTTTGATAGCTGATCGCTTAGATGTGCGTATGGATAAAAGAACAGCTTGTCTGCCTTGGTCCACTCTTGTACTTCCTTGATAGAGTCAGCTATCTGAGCTATCTTGTCAGAGTCACCTGGCTCAACAGCCGTAAAAACCACCAGCACTTCTTCTGCCCGCCCGCTGTTCTTGTCAATCTCTTCTGCTATCTTGGTTTTTTTCGTGGTTTTGTATTCAATAAAATCTGAGTGTAGTAATAGCATTCGCATGTCAGCTACTTTCAGTATCGTTTAAAAATTTAGGCATATGCCCCATAGACTATATCAGGAATAGACCCATAAATGTCCTGCATTGGAATATCTTTGAAATTAGCAATATTATCACCAGTTTTCTTTGCCCATTCTCTGATGGTGTTAAGCCCCTGTAAAAGTGGTTTGTCATTTAGATATATACCTCTTGATTTGAAGTCAGCCGCAATTCTGTTTGCATGCTCTTGCTCAATCTTTTTGTATGCAGCTGTTGGATTGAACATGTCTTTGTATCCGATTGTGCTCTTACCTGTGTCAATCAGTTTTTTTCCGAACTCCTCAAACTTTTGTGCATATTCGCTATTCAGCTTGTCCAGAATTTTTCTGGCAGCTGGCGCAATTGAATCGGTCACAGATTTTGGTTCATAACCCCAATCTCCATCAACAACAGCTATATGATTTTTTGTTGGAACTGCGTAACCGGCCAGCTTGCTGCCGAACTGTTTTAGCTTGTCGAGTTCCTGGCTTGATGGTAAGATTTTTTCCCCAAAATCTCTCAGGCTGTCAGCTACTGGACTAAACGGATTTGGAATAGGGTTGGTAAATTGATATGTCACAATGTTATAGTGGTAACCTGAGTTTAAATATGTTTTCAATTGTCTGAATTGGCTTGGATGCAAGCCTGGAATACGCATCTAGACTGGTTCTTTTCTCGAAAAACTGAGGGATTAGGCTGCCAAGCAATTTTTCAAACACATGTGCTGGTTCAAACTCCCAGCCGGCTTGCATTACTTGTCCGGCTGCCCGACCAAGCTTGAGTTGGTTGCCAGAGATGACTGGCCCATTATTAGGTGTTCTGAGTATGCCGGTCCGAACAATTGATGACAGTTCGAATCTGTGCCAGCTAATGGCTGACAGTATTGATTGGGATGAACCAACTATGACTGAGTCAGTCGCAGGCATTAGATAAGAACCAGCATGAACTTCAAAGCTATCTTTGTTGAATGGTAGATTTATTAGCTCAGCCACTTTTACTCCAGGCCCGTTTCTAGCTATCGTGTCTATGATTAGTTTAGGTTCAATTTTGATTTGTTTGTTTTCTACTCTAGCTGTCTGTCCATCAAAAGTACATCCCACCAGTATCTCGGCCCCATACTTGGCTGCCCGCTTGAGATAATGCCTGCTTAGCTTTTCTGTGTCAATCACAAATGCCTTGAGTGGCGTTTCTTCAATCCGCCTGTCTTGCTTGAACACAGCTGTTTGTTCAATCTCAGTTATAATTGAGCTAGCTGGGATGCCTGCATCCTCAACAGTTTCTGGACTTACTAGCTCTGGCCAGCTATCCATATTCTCACTGAGCAGGGCAGTCTCTACACCCTGAGCTGACAAGTCGAACGCCAAAAGAGCGGCAACAGGGCTGGCCCCGAGAATGAGTGCATCCACTTTGTTCTTACTCTGGCTTAGATAAAAGGTTTTCTTAATTTTAGAAAAAAAAGAAATTCCCCAGCGAACTGGGTTTACTCGCGTGCAGCGAGCTTGATGTCCCCTTTAGTGACAGTCTTTCGTCCGGCATGTCTTGCCAACTGGACCGCCCTTCGGGCAATCTCTAATGCTGCATCTTCAATAACATCCCTTAACGCCTCGGCCGCCTCTTCTGAGACTCGCCCAGCGCCTGAAAGCTTCACAATCCTTTTCATTGGTGCTAACGGTAGTTCTGACATTTCCTTCACCTATAGGCAAAATCAGGTGTTTTAATTAAATAACTTTGGATTTTATGCATTTATAAACGAAATCAGCTCAAACCGACTTCAAATCGGCCTTTACCCAAAGCGTTGGGTTTAGCCAAAGCGTTGGGTTTAGCCAAAGCGTTGGCTATTCCACTTTTGGTAGAAAATTTAGATAATCCTGTATTTTTTCAAACCCAGTCTCGATATCAGATCTCGCCAAGTCTATGAAAACATTTGTCCGTTTTTTGTAAAAATATCTATCCTTTAGGTCCCAGAAAGGTCTTAGCAATGGACTTTTTAGCCACTTGCTTGCAAAATCTGTTTGCACAAATCCGTGGGCTGAAATTCTAGCTGTGCCTTTTGGCAACAGCTGCGGATTTTCTGGGTCGCTGCCAGGCTTTGGCACAAGCGACCAGTTGAACTTGAAGTTTAGTTGAACTTTTATCATTGAATATTTTTTATCGACTTCTTTATGCAAAATCCAGATGCCTGCTACTCCTTGTTCCTTGCCTTCTGGAGTAAATGCATGACTGTACCTATGCTCATCTATTGCATATCCAATATCACGGAAAGTATTTTTGAACACTTTGTATAGCTCTGGTATATACCATCCTTCATGGTCCCAGCGCACATCATTGAACGCCCAATGGATGCCTGACACTTTTTCACCTCAGTATACGAACATACTCTGATAAAATTTCGATAACTTCGGGTGCAACGCGAACTATGTCTTTGTCAGAGATAAGTCCGACCTGCTTTCCACCATCTGTCACAATAACCCTTCGAACATCCTGTTTAGCCATTTTTCTTGCAATTTTTGTCATGCTTTCTGAAATATCAACACATACGAGCGGGGAAGACATAACTTCTTCGGCAGAAATTGTTTTCGGATTTTTACCGGTTGCAACAACCCGCCAGACAATGTCTTGTTTGGTCAGAATGCCAATAAAATCATGTTTATTTTTGACTACTACAGACCCGATATCCTTTGACTTCATTATCTTTGCGATTCTGTCGACTGTCTCTGACTTGTTGACAGTTATGATTGGGCTGACCATTATGTCCCTGGCCCGAATTTCATCCATATATCCGTATACTCGCCATTGTATTAAAATCTTCGCTATACAAAGCTGAAAAATATGCAGAACGAAAACGAGTTTGGATTCTGTCTGCGGCCGAGTTCAAGCAAATTGATTAGTCTTTTGTCGAACTATTTTAGCTAAAACCAGTAAAAAAAGCCGAAAATCTTGATAAAAGACGTTCCGTTAATCAGAAAAGTTCGGCATTTGTTCGATAGACATTTAAACGAATGTCGTTAATTGGCCCGTGAGTTCTCAAAAACTTGCCACAAGAATTGCGGGTGAGGTAACTTTAGCTGAAAATCCCGGAGTTGTGATAAGAAAGTGGCGTGAGATTTTCAAGATATCACAAAAAGACCTGGCAAGGCGGTTGGGTATGAGCCCGTCAGTGATATCTGATTATGAGTCAGGCAGACGCAAGTCGCCAGGCACCCAGCTTGTGTCAAAGCTGCTTAATGCGATGTTTGAAATAGATAAGTCTAGAGGTGAACCTGTTGCTAGTGAGTATGGCAAGCTGATGGAGGGTTCAAAGTTTTTTGAGGCGATTCTGGCGATTCGTGAGTTTGCTGAGCCGAGAAAGATAAAGGATGTTGTTCGAGCTGTGGAAGGAGAGTTTCTGGTTGGCGAGCAGAATTTGGGTAATAATGTTTATGGCTATACTGTGATTGATAGTATGAAGGCGATTATAGATTTGAGTCCACTCGAGCTTGCTATGATTTATGGTACAACCACCCAGCGAGCTTTGATATTTGTTGGCGTATCTCATGGTAGGTCACCGATGATTGCGATTAAGCTGACTAGCTTGAGACCATCAATGGTTGTGTTGCACGGGCCGATAAAAGAGCCAGACAAGCTTGGGGTTGAACTGGCAAGAAGAGAAAGGATTCCATTGGTACAGTCGCATGTCCCAGATATAGACAAGCTGATTGAGAACCTGAGGGGCCTTGATTGAGAGCTCAGCTCTCACTTGAATTTCTTGTTATTATGGGTCTGGTGATTGGATATCTTGTTGCTGTTATTGGTCTCTATGCTCAGACCAGGGATACCTTGTTGTATGGGATAGACAGATTGACAGTCAGGCGGGTCGAACGTTGGACTAGCTTTGTGTCTGACCGACCAGTCGGCACAGAAATACAGTATAAGCTGAGTGTATTTTCTAATCGGTTCTTGAATATCAGCTGTGGGCCAGTTCTTGTTTTATCTACACCGCTATATTCTGAAGAGCTAGCTATTAGCTCGGTCTGCGAGCCTGTCAGCTATGACAGCTGCATTAAGATAACAAGTACAGGACAAGGAGTGGAGTTAGGTGCGTGCGATTGAGCTATTGGTGGCGATAGGTTTGTTATCTGGGCTTTATGCTGTTTTGTTTAGAGAATACGCACTGCTTGACCAATCACTCAGAAACGAGCTGGTCAGCTATGAAGAACAAATAAAAAAATGGGGACATGCTTCGCTTATCTCAGCTCTATACTCATTTGGTCATCCGTTTCAGACAGAGCTGAGTATTCCGGTTCCGGATAAGCAGGGGCCGCATAGCTATGATGGTTTTTACATAGTAGCTTCATCTGTCAGCTATAGCTCAGCTGGTGTGCAATATATCACATACAATCGGGTGAACCCATGAAGGGCCAGTTTGATTTGCTTGTCTACCCTCTTTTTCTTTTGCTTTTGTTGGCTGTCAGCTCAGCTTTACTGACTGGACTTAAGCTAGAGCTCTTGACAGAGCAGGCAGTGTTTGAGCAATCGAGGCGGGCGCTTGATGTATCGGCCGCACTTGTTTTGGCAACGGCTGGTCCGTTACCGACTATTGTGTCATTTGACCATATTCTTAATCAAACCAAGCTTGATGCACTGACCGAGCTGGACCTTGCCAAATTCGGCCTGGCCAGCTTGTCAATAAACCAAAAAATAATCGGAGAGCCGAGCTATTTTGTCTATCGGCTCGTGCTTAATCAGTCTCGTCCTCATCTTCTTGTGATTGGGACTCGTTGATTTCAAGCACCTCGAGTGGCACTTTGTCAAGCGCCCTGCCCATTACCGCTTTTGCCACTTTTCCGGCATGCTCTTCGCTTTCTGCATTAAACACCTTCATGCTTAGCTCAAGACCTACTAGACCAAGACCAGATACAGTCATGACCTTTCTCTCGCCGTCAATTTGGACAAATCTGAGCCCTGCTTTGTTCAGAGCCCTACCGACCTTGGTTATGCTAACCGCGATGGCCTCTTTTTCGTCTTGCACATTTCTTACCACAAATCCTGCCAACAGTTTCACATTATAGTCCATGACCAGACTGCTGGCTTGCG
>JAAOXV010000028.1 GCA_018220955.1 Candidatus Altarchaeota archaeon
GTTTCAGCTATGTATGCACTTGTGTTGGTTGCACCTTGAATGGCATAGCCAGCTACAAAGAATGCGACAAGAAACATCAAATGCCTTAATTTAACGCTCATCACTATTTAATTGGAATATCTTACTAAAAAGCCTTTACTTATAACTTTAAAATAGATAAACCTAAATAGACGGTTTGAAAACTCCAAAGTTACACTATTTTAGAGAGTGTTTTCATAAATCTGCGCAATCCAATCAGGTTGGGTTTATCATAATTCAATCCAGTTATTTTGGAGGCCATTTCATAAAACGCGATTGAAGACGAGGCAACTTGATTATGTTCAATCACTGGTGTCTTGAGCGAAATGCTTTTAGGAATCTCCGAATCCCAGGGAATGGTTTGAAGGACCCGAACACCACTAACTGCTTCTAGCTCGGCAGCCGTGACCTCATAACCTTTTCCTTTTACTGAATTTAGGATTATACCCATTATTCTAACACCCATTGCTTTTGCAACCTCAATTGTTCTGAGTGCGCCAGCCACGTCTGGCAGATGCGGAGTGGTCACAACAATTGCCTCATCGCAAGTCTGCATAACCGCAAGCGCGTCATCACCAAGTCCGGGCGGTGAGTCTATTATCGTAGTAGCATAGACATCTGAAAATGCCTTAAGCATCTTTGATGGTTCGATATTCAAATAATGAAGTGATACATGCGATGGAACAAACTTGAGTCCAGTTGGATGGATATACAATGCCTCGATAAGCGGCATGTCTTTCTCAAGTACGTCATGCAAGGTCAAGTCATAATCAAACACACCCAGATGTAGACCAAGACTTGGATTTCGCAGGTCGGCGTCAACCACCATCACATCTTCACCAAGCCGGTGCATCGCAAGTGCGAGATTCACACTAATAGTGGTTTTACCCACACCTCCCTTACCAGACATGATTCCAATGACTCTTTTCATTTGTCGCACTCCTTGTTTAATGAATAAAATTTCTGTTTACCTTTTTTCTCGCCTTTGACCAATCCTTCTGACTCAAGCTTTTTCAGATACTCTGTTGCTCTTGTCCGACTCATTCCCATTGCATTGCCTACTCCAGTGGAAGTCATTTGTTCACGCTTAAGCACAATCAATACTTGCTTCCGACGTTTCAGGCTAGTGGTGGTCTGACTTTTTTCCCAATCTTTTTTCAGGTCATCTATCTTGCTACTCAGCTCGCGCACATGTATCAAAATCTCATCTATCTCGGGTCGAATCGAAAGTTTCCTCGGATTCTGAATAAGGGTTTTAACGCGCAAAATGTCCTCTTTCACACTTATCTTCCGCATTAGCTATATGTTTTTAGAATGTTTAAATATCTGTCGTTCTGTCGGCGACTTGTCGGTTCACTCAAAAGTGACTGTCTGAAGTCTGTCGACAGGTTAGTAAACACATTACTACTCCGACAGTTTTAGTAATATTAGGAGACTCAGGGGTGGTGCGCTCCAATGGGGAATAAACAACAGAGCTTACTGGGAAGGGGACGGCCTATGAGGGGCAGACTTGGTTTTGAGACTGCTCGTTTGTTCTTTGTTTTTCTGGCAATCGGTTTTCTTGTCTCCATTACCACCAGCGCACAGAACCTGAGCGAGCTGAATTTTTCAGAACCAAACCAAAGTGAGCTTGATATCGCAGAGCCAGAAAGCTTTGTTGAGATTAGCATTACTGGTCCCGACCAAATTGATAGATTAGATCAAGCTCTGTTAATTGGAACTGTAAGTGGTTATGCACAGAATGTGCAAGCGAGCTGGAGTCTTCCAGCCGGGCTAGAACTGATTAATGGTTCAATTGAATCAAACTGTGGCAAGTTGAGCGGTGAATCTTGTGTGTTCGAAATTTATGTACGGGTCTTGTCAAATGCACCGCTCGGACCCGAAGATTTGGAGTTGGAGGTAGAGTATGTCTAAACAAATTGACACTAGAAGCAAATGGCTTTCTGCTCTTTTGCTTATACTCATCTCCACTCCAGTCATAATCAACACAGCCGTTCTGGCGATTGACTCACTGAACTCCACAAACTTTTCTGGACTGGAAATAGCTAAGAAAGTCAGCA
>JAAOXV010000029.1 GCA_018220955.1 Candidatus Altarchaeota archaeon
GCATATTTTATGGTCAAATTATTCCTGAAATCAAAAGAGAAATTGGTAGATGCATTTGAGTATTGAATATATTCGATTGTCGGGTCGTTCGCACCTGGGACTGCCCAAAAATTGTTGTCAGAAGTATCTTCCACTTTGTAAATACCAGATGTCAGCTCACCACGGTCAGTGTCAATAAACCACCTGAGCCCCTTGGTTGCATTGATGGTATTATTAACATTCAGTTCTTCGCCGCTCCAGCTATAGGTTAGGTTGGATAAATAGGATGGCGCAGTTTTTGGATTGTCTGCTGTATCAAAGTATGTACAAAATGACCTGACATCGTTAGCGGCGGTTGTACCATTCATAAGAAAAACCAAAGTGCCGATTGCATTGTTGCTCATATCATAGATATCAAGCTTGTCAAGCTGGCTTGAGATTTCATACAAAACAATGCCCGAACTCGTATTCTGCTCGATTACTCTAATGGAATCATCATCAAAATCAGCTGAGTCGCCGGCCGCCCAGATAATTTCAGTGAAATTAATTTGATATTCAATTGGCCAATCAAGTCGACTATATTCAGTTGAGTTAATCTCAACACATTGTCTGAAGTTCCAGCTCAAATTCCACCAATTAAAGTCCTGTGCTTGAGCTGGGACAAACGAAAAACTAGCTAAAACTAAGACTAAGAAAATCCTAAAGCCGGTAATTTTCATCAAAATAAGGAAAAGCCGTCAGATTATAAGTTTTGCAATCAGAAAACGACGCTGCTTTGTTATTTAGTTCCCACTCGGTCATTTAGACACCAAGATGTCAGTCCGGAGTTATTCAGTTGATTTTAAATCTAAAATTTTCTTTGTCAAGACCAACCAGGCCTAATTCCTCTTCATCTACTTGGCCTGACATGTCATCATAAAGCTCACTGAGTAAGAGGTTGATAATCATATCAATCTTTTGCTCCAGCATACTCATTCGAGATTCGAGCTTTACGAGCTTGTTCTCTGGTTTCACGGGCAACAGAAAATCGAGAGGATATAAAACTTTCCAACCCTTGTTAGATAGAATTTAAGAGGACAAAGTCGCAGTTATTCTGTTGCCCCGGTAGCTTAGTGGTAGAGCGCCTGGCTGTTAGCTAAGCAAAGCGCAAGGCAGATACCAGGCGGCCGCAGGTTCGAATCCTGCCCGGGGCGTATGATAACCCGAATTTACCTAATTCCAAAGGACCGAGCAATGAAAATCTCTGACAATGAACAGGTCAAGAGACACGGTGAGTCACGACAGTTTGACTCCTCTATTTTTGAACTCGCAGAAAAAGGAACAGTCATTATTGTGAAAGGTGATAGCGAGTTATTCAAGCTTGATGAGTTTGATGGACTTGAAGAGCTTGAAGAAAAACAGAAAGTATTGGACAAGCTGGCTGAGATGGACGAGAATGCAGCCAGCGGAGTCGGGATGATATTCGGGTGAGCTAATGGAACTGGGTGAGCTAGTCAGCTGGATGAATGAGTTTCTTGACATAGCCAGCTTTCCAGACGACCAGTCAGTGAATGGTCTACAGGTCGAAGCAGGACAAAAAATAGAAAAAATCGTGACATCTGTGGATGTCGGACTCGAAGTTTTCAAGCTGGCCAAAAAATCAGGAGCTGACCTACTGATAACACACCACGGTCTTTATTGGAAAGGAGCTGAGTTCTTGATGACTGGTATAAACGCAGACAGAATAAAATCCTTGCTTGATAACAAACTGAGTCTGTATTCTTGTCATCTTCCGCTTGACGTTCATCCAAAGATAGGAAATAATGTCCTGATTATGCAAGCGCTTGGAATAACTGAATATGAACGGTTTGGGAAAATCGGTTATAGCGCAAAATTGAAGCTTGAGTTATCAGAGCTTGTTTCGCTTGTCTCTGACAAAATTGGTAAAACAAATCTTTTGAAATTTGGCTCAGATAAAGTGAACAATCTAATAGTCAGCAGTGGTGGAAGTACAGACACGGTGTTTTCCGCACCGACCGGCTCAACATTCTTGCTCGGAGAATTTCAACACTACGGATATCATTTCGCAAAAGAAAAGCAGCTCAATATTATATCGGCCGGGCATTATGCGACCGAAACCTTTGGTGTTCGTGCACTTGGAAACACTATTCAAAAAAAGTTCGGACTTGAGTGTAAGTTCATAGATATACCAACTCATCTATAGCTACAAAGCATTATTAGTCAGATAATCAAGACAGAAATATGCAGATATACAATAGCTTGAGCCGAAAGATAGAAGATTTCAAAACAATCGAGAAAAACAAGGTTAAGATGTATGTATGTGGCCCCACACCCTATGACCACAATCACATAGGTCATGCACGAACCTATATTTTCTTTGACTTTCTTAGGCGGTATCTGGAATTTCGTGGAATGAAAGTGGACCTGATTATGAACTTGACTGATGTTGATGACAAGATAATCGAACAGTCCAAGAAATTCAAGAGCTGGCAAATGGTGTCTGACATTTATTCACGCGAGTTCTTTGGTATGCTTAAGGATTTGCGAATAAAACCACCAATGAGCTTTCCGCGAGTCACCAATCATATACAGGAAATAATCGAGCTAGTACATCTCCTGATGGACAAAGGGTTTGCATACCAAACAAATGATGGGATTTACTTTGATATTAGCAAGTTTCCGGATTATGGTAAGCTGAGCGGTAGAGACCTGAAAGACCCTTCAATCAGCAGAATTGAGTCAAGCCCAGATAAAAAAAACCCAGCTGATTTTGCAATATGGAAATTCAAGAAGCCTGGTGAGCCGAGTTGGCAAGCAAAGTTCGGTGAAGGCAGACCTGGATGGCATATAGAGTGTTCTGCCATGAGTAGCAAGTATTTAGGAAATCAGTTTGATATTCATGGTGGTGGTGAAGATCTAGTCTTTCCACATCATGAAAATGAAATAGCTCAGAGTGAGGCTGCCTTTGGAAAGAGTCCCTGGGTCAGGTATTGGATTCATCCTGCATTCCTTATGATAGACAAAACCAAAATGAGCAAGTCACTCGGAAACATTGTCAGTGCAGCAAAAGTGATTGAGAAATACGAGCCAGAGTTGATTCGGTATTTTATGCTAAGAGCTCATTACAAGAAACAGCTTGATTTTACGCTTGACAGACTAGATAGCTCAAAAGAGCAGTGGAGAAAGCTTGTTAGGGCATGGTATGAAGTAATACAGTCGCTTGAAAACCAGGAGTTTGGAAAAAAGAGCGCGGTCGACGAGATGCAAGATGCAGAAAAGAAATTGATTTCTGCTCTTGACAACGACCTTCACAGTCCTAATGCATTTGTACAAATTGAGTTTGTTGCATCACTTGTGCTTGGTGGCGGGTTAGACAAAAAGAGTCTTGATAAAGCCAAAAAATTCTTTGACTCAATCGACTCTGTATTCGCGATACTTCCAAAGCCTTGGTGGTCTGAAAAAGACAAACAAATGGCGGGGGTTGCAGCTGAGCTAAGAGAAAGTTATAGAAAACAAAAACTGTTTGATAAAAGTGATGAAATACGGGCAAAGATGATGGAATCCGGAGTCATTTTAGAAGACACATCAAGTGGTCAAAGAATCAGGTTTATCTGATTTCATAATGCCCACCAGCAATCTTGATTGCCTTGCCGTTGATTATCGCATCACTCAACTTTTTTCTTGCAGAGTTCAAGATTCGATGGAATGTTGGTTGCGAAATTCCCATTTTTTTAGAAGCCTCTTGTTGGGATATCTCTTGAAAATCAGAGAGCCGCAAGGCCTCATATTCCTCAACTGTCAAGATTGTTTCCTCCAATCCAGCTAAAGGAACCCCTTGCGGCTTGAAATAACAAAATCCTGGTTCACCTAGAACCCGTCGTCTTTTTCTTGGTCTTGGCACTTGATCACTTTTTCAGTTCTTTCAGCTTGTCTTCTAAGGCCTTAAGTCTTTTGTTGATCTCGATTTTCTCAGCTTCAAGTATCTTGGTTTGTTCTTGTTCAGTCATCTCAACTGTTTTGGTTGGTGCTTGAACGAATCGACGAAACCTCGGGCCTCTAGCTCTTGAGGCAAATCCTGGCGC
>JAAOXV010000030.1 GCA_018220955.1 Candidatus Altarchaeota archaeon
AGCTCAAACCCGGTGACATAATCAAGATTGTGTCTGGTCGATAATGATAAATACGAATCAGAGATACAAGAACCATGGATTTCAAGATTATCGGCGATGTTCTGACTAAACCTGCTGAGGCGTTCAAGCATATTATGAAAAAAACTCGGCTTGGTGAGGCACTCAAGCTTTATGCAGTCGTGATTGCGCTGGTGTTCTTTGTCAGAGTCATTCTTGGCACGTTTTTCTCAATCCCACTTGGACTTGCTGATGATTCTTTTTCACTTGTTACACTCTTGATAGCCGGGATTGTTACTGTTCCTATTTATTTAATAATCTCGTTTATCTTTATCGCAATTGGTGCAGGCGTGCTTTTCTTGTTTGCTCGGTTGCTTGGTGGCACAGGTGACTATGGTCAGCTACTCAAGCTGCATGTCTATATTATGACTGCGATGGCTCCAATAAATATGGCTATTTCACTAATAGTGCCCTTATCTGGGGTGCTTGGCTTCTTTGCAGGACTCTACATGTTGTATTTGGGTATAAAGTCTATCTCCATATCAATGAACCTCAGCACAGCTCGCTCGATTGTCGTTTGTATTGTCCCGATTGTGCTTTTGTTTCTGTTGGCCTTTACAATCATTGTAATCGCTATTGCGTTGTTCGGTTCTGCAGTATTGACTGGAATAATGTGACCATTTTCGAGTGAAAGGTATTAAAACCATAAAATCCAGAGTATAATATGAAAGCCCAAAAACAGCTCTTTATTCAAGAGCTAAGTATTGAGGAATCGGATGAGGATGGCCGTACATATGTATTGAGTACGACCTACAAAGACAGCCGGGCTGATGACATAAAAGAGATTGTAATGACGTTCGGAAAAGAAACGGCAACACTTGCCTTTGATGACACCACCGTTGAACTGTCACGAGCAAGAGGAAAGGAAAAGTACAGACGGTTCTATGAAGAACTTGATAAAGAGATAACTGGCAAAGATGAACTCTACAACCTGGCAAAAAGCCTGGGAACAGTGGGAGTCTATGTGCTGGCCAGAATTCCTTTGAGCCTTGTTCCGCCTATAGGAAATGTGTTTGACCCAATATTTGGGGGAGCCCTCGGATATTCTGTTAAACAGTCTTATCAAAGATACAAGGAACGAACCGAAGTTTACAAAGAACTTCTTGATGGTGAGTCAGTTGACATAGACACGCTTAGCTTGAGAGAAAAACAAGTGGATGAACTAAGAAAAGATATCTATAGAATCATCGACAAATACAAGCTCTTACCTGCTGTAAAAAGGGCGATAAGACGCCATTCAAAAGCTGAGTGTGAACATCAGTACTTAGAGGATGATGGTAGTAATCTTGAGCCTGAGGAAAATTTTATTGAACAAGAGCATCTGAGCTTAATGTATTCGCAAGATTCAACACAAGCCGCATCTCCTGCGGCTTGACTTTGTTTTTTATTTTTTTAATATCTGAACTAGCTCTTGCTCTGGTAGTTCAGAGCGAAACCCGAGCAGAGAGAAGTGAGTCTTGGTTCCATCAACCTTGTCTAGAAAAGCTGCGAAGTTCGGTGGTGACACCCTGGCTTGTTTGCAGAGCTCATGGAATTCATAATAGAATGCTGGCGCACCTGCCTCTTGCCTGATTAGCTCAAGCTGCTTTTCTGTTTTAGAGCTGCCGAACTCGATTTTCTTATCCATCTGTTTCAGCAGTTCCGCATCCCAGAGTCTGCCAAGATAGAGTGGACCACTGCCTTGTTGGTGTCCGAGTTGCTCTAGCATTCTATCTGCCCTGCCTGCACCTTTTTTGAGCTCGAAATATAGACGATAATAATGTTGAAAGATATGTGCAAATACTGGTCTGGCTGCCCTTTCTAGCTTGGCGGCTTCCCTGATAACAAAACCAGCCAACAGCCTTACTCCTATCTCTGGATGGTTGGGTGCTTTTTTGACCATAGCTCCATAGCGTCGTCGAGTGACCCGCGGATATGTTCCGCTCAGTGCGGATGTGTCTGTGGCTGCCAGCCCAAGCAGTTGTTTGGCTGAACCGAGCGCGCAGTGCACGAATGGCGCTGGTGAGCCGAAGGGATCAAGGTCTACTATGTCAAACTTGCGTGTATGAAAAACAGTTTCAGCTCGGCCATGCAAAATCTCTAGCTCGACCTTGTTCAGAGCTGCGTTTTGCTCAATCATCTTGACTGACTCGCTCTTCAAGTCATTGGCTGTAACATCCAAACCATAATGCGCTAGTCTGATTGCGCGGGCACCGAGCCCAGCCATGCTGTCCAAAACAGTTCCACCATATGCACTATAGATAAGAATACTAATATCTCTGGCCAGTGCCTGTTGTGGTTTGTAGAAAACTGGTGCATGCTCTGGCAGGTCTGCTATAGGTATTACTAGCTTGGTTTCACCCTCTATTACTTGTCTTGTTTTCACATCACTTTGTGTTTGATTGCCTTAAAATTAGTTTTTGTGCAAATCACAAGATTTTTTGTACAGAATTGACTTATTGTGCAAATCCGGAATTTTAGTAACCCTTATTACTGTCACTCGCATCAGGTGGTATATGATGGACGACGCACTTGTTGATGTAGTTAAAGAGTATTTTGACCTTAATAGCTATGAGGCCAAAGTATGGTTAGCACTTCTTGGTCGTGGAATTTCGTCGGCTGGTGAGCTGGCTGAGATGACCGGAGTACCGCGAAGCAGGACTTATGATATTCTAGAGAGCCTTGAGAGAAAAGGGCTTGTGATTATGAGGCTTGGTAAGCCAATCAAATATATAGCTGTCAATCCGCAAGAGGTTATAGACAAGCTGAAAAAGCGAGTCGAGCTCAACTTGCATGGCAGAATGAAGCGAATTGATGGGATAAAGAAGACGCCGATTTGGGAAGAAGTGATGGACCTATACACTAAAGGTATAAAGAAAGTCGATCCGACCCAGATTTCTGGTGCAATTCGCGGCAGGCATCACCTGCATGATAGGTTTGAGGAGCTGTTTAATGAATCAGAGCAAGAGATATTTCTGGCTGCCAGTGGGATTGAACTCAACCGGGTGATTGAATATCACCATGCCACGCTTAAATCAGCAAAGGACAGAGGAGTAGTAATCAAGATGGCAGTCAAGTCAGAAGGCCTGACAGAAAAAAATCTGAAGAATGCTAAGGCGTTCGGCGAAATAAGGGAGCTGACTGGACTTGATACTAGGTTTGTGTTAGTTGACTCGCGCGAAGTGATTTTCATGCTCTTACCAGAGCAGGATATCCACCCAAGCTATGACACAGGTGTCTGGATTCACAGTCCGTTCTTTGCAAAATCACTTAGAACTATGATGATGAATGCCTGGAAAGGAATGAAAAAGCTCTAAGCTTTTTTAACCCCCTTTTCTTTTTTTTGTATGGATTTGCATACAGACGGCGCAGCCAGAGGTAATCCTGGCCCGGCCGGTGGCGGGGCAGTTTTGAGTGAAGCTGGTAAGACTGTGAGTGAGAAAGCGAAATTTTTTGGAAAAAAAACCAATAATGAGTCCGAGTATCTAGCTTTGGTTGAGGGACTTAAGCTGGCCAAGGCAGCTAAGGTAAAGAGTTTGAAGGTGTATATGGACAGTCAGCTGATAGTCAGGCAGATGAAAGGAGAGTATAGGATAAAGAGCAAGAATCTTTTGCCTATCTGGAAGCAGGCGCTGGCGCTGTCTGTTGGTTTTGACAAAATCGAGTTTTTTCATATAAAGCGCGAGCTGAATCGCCGGGCCGACCAGCTGGCCAATCAAGCAATTGATTCAGCTTTGTAAAAATTTATTTTGTAAAAACCTTTTTCGTAGAAAAAAGAAAAAAAAGAGAGGGGCCGAGAGTGGTCTCGGGGGGTGTGGGTTGGGGACGGCTCCCTCTCTAAACGAGCAGTTTTATGCCAAGATTGTTGGTCATCTCAACTGCTTGTTGACTTGGCTCTTTTACATTCATTGGGCCAAGAATTTGTGGTGATTTTACACCTGTCACAATGGTCATCACGCGCATTTTCCCATCTAACTTTGGGTCTATTCTCGCTCCCCAGATGACTTGAGCATCTTTGTCAAGCTCTCTTGTGACTAGGTCACCAGCAAGATTAGATTCTTCCAGCGTCATATCAGTTCCACCGACTATGTGAATCAGTGCGCCTGTTGCGCCAGAGTAATCAACATCTAGTAATGGATTGCTGAGCGCTTTTCTTACTGCTTCCTCTGCCTTCCTGTCTGATGAAGATTCACCTACACCAATGACAGCCACGCCACCGTGTGTCATTATGGTTTTCACATCTGCATAATCCAGGTTGACCAGGCTTGGCAGTGCGATAGTCTCCACAATTCCTTTTATCATGGTAGCGATTAGCTCATCAGCTACTGAGAACGCTTGTCCGATTGGTAGCTTACCAGCTATCTCTAGCAAGCGATTGTTGTCTATTACAATCACTGTGTCTGCTACCTGTCTTAGATCATACAATCCAGACTCGGCTTTGTGGATTCTTGCTCTCTCCATTTTGAAAGGCATGGTGACGACTCCTATAACAATCGCTCCCATTTCTTTCGCGATTCTGGCAGTTACATGGGATGCACCTGTTCCGGTTCCTCCCCCCATACCAGAAACAATGAAGACAAGGTCTGAATCTTTCACAAGTTCCTTGATCTCATTTTTACTTTCTTCCGCAGCGCGCTTTCCTACTTCAGGAAATCCGCCAGCACCTAGACCGCGGCAAGTCTCCTTGCCAATAAGAAGCTTTAGATCCGCTTCCCTATGTTCTAGGTGTTGTTTGTCCGTGTTGAGTGAGACAACTTTTGCGCCTTGTATACCAAGCTTGTAAAGCCTGTCTGCGCAATTGTTCCCAGCACCCCCAGCCCCGACTACAAGAATCCGGGCCTGCCCGACATCATAGTCTTCAGGCTGTTCCGTGTTTTTTATTGCCGACTTTATGATGAAGTCCATTTGACTCCCTCCCTTATTTTCGATTATATTGATTCGACTACCATAATCGCTAAATACGACCTACTGCAATCTACCTCTAGGGAAAAAACCGAGCATAGGGGCTATACGGTATGTAGGAAAAAGGCTCGGACTGACACACACAAATTAGATTAATCGAATTAAATTCGAAATGTTAGTGGGGCTAACATTACTTTATCTTCTTCTCAGATATTTATGTAAATTTGTGGTCTGAAATATAATTCTGGAAATGTATATTGGAACATAATACTTTTAGTATATGATTGAAATGTATATAAGTGTGCATAACAAGCCATGATAATGGATATAGGCGGAAAATTTGTTGAACTGGTTTTGAATGATGGTCGAGTTTTGAAGGGATATGTCTTACCAAGCACCGATTTTTCTGATTTGACAACTTTGGTGATCAAGCTTGGTAACGGATATAACATCGGTGTATCACAAAAACAAATCAAATCAGTTAAAGAGCTGAAAAAGTCAGCTCAGAAAAAGACTGAGCTTGTTAAGAGAAAATCGAATAAGCCGGCTGTGTCGATTATTGGCACTGGTGGAACCATAGCGTCAAGAGTGGACTATGTGACTGGTGGGGTTAAAGCATCAATGACACCAGATGAGATAGTATCCAACCTACCTGAAATAGCTGATATTGCGAGTATTAGTATGACAAGCTTGATGAACAAGCTATCAGAAGACATGGTTCCGACTGACTGGGTAGCACTCGCAAAGCAGATAGAGAAAGAGTCGAAAAAGAGTAGAGGTGTGGTCGTGTTTCATGGTACAGATACAATGCATTATACGTCATCTATGTTATCATTTATGTTGGACACAAGCAAGCCAGTTGTGCTGACTGGTGCACAACGGAGCAGTGACCGACCAAGCAGTGATGCAGCTCAGAATATACTAACTAGCTTGCATGCAGCTCAGTCTGACATCGCAGAACTATCTGTTTGTTTTCATGGCACTACAAGCGATGATTACAATCTGCTTATCGCTGGCACAAGGGCGAGAAAAGCACATAGCTCTAAGCGGGCGGCCTTTGAGTCAGTTAGTACCAGCCCATTTGCACGAATCTGGTTAGATGGAAAAATAGAGAAGTTGGCAAAGTATAGAGAAAGGTCAGACAAACCGGTGAAAGCAGACACAAGAATAGATGAGCGGGTTGGGCTCATATGGGCATATCCTGGTTCTGACCCATCTGTGATTGATTGGTTTGTGGAAAATGGTTACAAAGGACTCGTAATAGCTGGGACAGGACTCGGCCACGTCCCGGTCAGCCCAGGTAAGAAGCTGAGCTGGATTCCTGTAATTGAGAGATATGCGCAAGATATCCCGATTGTGATGACCAGTCAAACCGGTGCTGGTCGGACCCATAATTTTGTTTATACTAATCTTAGAAAAGCATCTAGCTCTGGAGCTATCTTTGTTGAAGATATGCTGTCAGAGACAGCTTACACCAAGCTGATGTGGGTGCTTGGACGCGAATCCAAGCTAGACAAAATAGCTGAGCTTATGAGAAAGAGTTTGAAACACGAAATATCAAAACGAACCATACGACTATGATTCAACCGTTGCAGAAAACTCTTTGATAGCACCATTGTTGAAATAAGTCTTTATTGAGATTACGTTACCAACAGCTGTTCCTACAGCTCCGCTGCATGTGGTAGTATGTAGACTGTTGCTAGCTATTGTAAAGGCTGTGGTTGTACAATCCGCATAGCTTCCGTCGTATTTCTTGGCCTGAACAGTTGTGATATTCACAATATCATTGCCTTGATTGCCAAACTCGATTTTCAGATCTCCACTATCGATATACGCTCTGTCGACAAAAGTGTATTGGATTGATGAAGTTGATGTGATTTTCTCAACACCTGCTTGTCCACCACTCTGTGCACTTGTTTGCATTCTTTGATACCATACCCAGGCGCCGCCGACAGCGGCCACTGAAGCAAGCAAGAGTAGAACTGTTGTGATGACAGGAGTTATCCCTTTCATACAGGCTATCCTATCTGCCTATATTTAATGTATTCTGTTAAATAAAAAAAGAAAAAAAAGGGTTCCAGTCAGATGACCGGATTTATCCAGTTTGTTGAACTATATCTTTGATAACTGCACCAGAATAAAGCTTGACAGTAACTGTCACTCCGTCTCCTGGATAGGTCACAGCTGAACAGTTAAAAGTGGTAAAGCTTCCTGGATTAACATTCTGCGATACGAATGTAGCTTGGCAGTCTTGAAGACTTGAAGCCGGATTAACTTTAATATTAGTAATGTTAACGATTTCCGGACCCTGGTTACCAATCACGATTGATGGCGCACCACCACTGTCTGTTACTGTATCGATATATAGGTACTGGACACCTGTTGCTCCTTTGATTTTTTCAACACCCGCCTGACCTCCTGTCTGGGCACTTGATTGCATCCTCTGATACCAAACCCAAGCACCACCGACGGCTGCTACCGCCATTAACAAAAGCAGAACGGTTGTAATTACTGGTGTTATACCGCGCATATCATCAAGACCGCATTACAGTATTTATGTGTATCGAGCCATA
>JAAOXV010000031.1 GCA_018220955.1 Candidatus Altarchaeota archaeon
ATGGTAAGAATGGCACTTACTTGGTTTTTGCGACTGAAGCCAGAGAAAACTGTACCGGTAAAGGCGTTTATGAAAGCCAGAGCAAAGGAAGGCACAAAAGACGCAGTAAAAAAGGCCGGCAATATAAACAAAAAGGCTGTGCTAAAAAAGATAGACAAGCTGGTTGAGGAAAAACAAATGAATCCAGCAATTGCGAATTACCTCAAGCGACGAGAGGAGGAGTTCTGGAATTGGTATCTAAACTATGTTGACTGGCTTAGAAAATCAAATGAGCAAATAAGTGAAAACCTAGTTCAACAAAAGGCCACGCTCAAGATGTATATGAAATGGGCGGCCGAAAGTATTATTCACACCAAGCGAATGAAGATGGACTTGGGTAATTTTGAGTCCAGGTTCCCAGACATGTTTATGAGATACACACCAAAGGCGGGAGTGGTCATGGAATACCTATTTCATGCTAAGAATGAAAAACGCCGAGATATATGGAAACGAACAGACCCCTGGGTACCAGTCGTGCTGACTCAGTTTGTTATCACATACAACCCAGATTTGCAAAACTGGAAGTTTATGGAAATGATGATAACAAGCCATAACGGAGCTATGAAAATCAATGATGTTGCGGCCATAGCTAATATGTCAAATAACCCTAGCACCGATTTTGTTCATGCAATGATAGAAGAAGGTGCCTTTACCAAAGGCGAAATTGAAAGCTTTTTTGATGAAGATGAGATCAAAGAGCTACAGAACCGAGAAATTTTGTATAAAAAGAAAGACAAAAGCGAGAACAATCTGGCAAGTCTAAAAGAAAATCTGCTATTAAGTTTTGAATCTTTCCTCCAAACTTTTGGTTTAGAGCTTCCTTCTGGGGGTGATCTTTTTGGATTAAGGGTAGAATTGGCGGCCGGAATTGCAGCAGATGTCATAAACAAAAGTATAGATGATTTCAAGCGCTCTAACGGCATGTTAGTAGACTAAGCAAAGCATATATACCGCCCTAGAGTCAGTTTTTCGGTGTTTAAATGGCAAAGAGACGAATTATCCCGCAAGCTGCTGTTGCAAGATTAATAAAAAGGGCCGGTGCTGAACGAGTCAGTCCAGACTCGATAAAAGTTTTATCAGAATTTCTCGAAGACATTGCAACCGATATAGCGTCACGAGCAGTGCGAATGGCAAGGTATGCAAAGCGAAAAACTATAACCAGGGACGATATTGAACTTGCGGCGTCAGAATGAAGTCATTAATCTTGAATATTGACCGGGACGACGATTTAGGTAGAAAAACCAAAATAAGAGGTCCGGTTATTGGTGAGAAAAAAGTTCTTGCAGCTGCTTGCGCATTAGCACGGGCTGACCCGAGCGAGACTGACTCAAATGCAATGTTTGCATCACTCAAACTTTTTGACGAAATAAAGGGACAAAAGGAAGTTGCGATTATCACTGGCTCTGTTCGGGTCGGGTATGAGAGTGATCTTGAAATAGGGAGACAGTTAGATAAGCTAATAAAAAAAGTCAAACCAGACGGAGTCATCCTGGTTACAGATGGTCAAGAAGATGAACATGTTATTCCATTAATTGAATCAAAAATAAGGATTGTCAGCATTAATCGGCTCGTGGTCAAACAAAGTGAACAGCTCAAAGGTATGTATTATTCAATACAAGAGTTATTCAAACGGGCGAGAGAGGATCCAGGGCTTGCCAAACTCTTGTTTGGAGTACCGGGAATAATCGCTGTTTTTTACGCGCTTTTTGGTGCTGAAGGGTGGAGGATTTTGGCTGGTTTACTGGGGTTCTATCTGCTCATCAGAGGGCTCAACCTAGATCAATTACTAAATCGGCTTTTCCTTAAAATCAAAACTTCATTCGCAACAATGAGTATGTCTTTCTTTCTTTATCTGCTCGCACTTGTGCTTGCAGTAGTTGGGTTTGTTCGTGGAATAAGCTCTTATGGAACAACTCCACTTGAAACTGGTGCGCGTTTTGTGTTTAACTCAGCTCTTTCGTTTTATTACGCTGCTCTTTTGACTCTCTTCGGGTTTGCCATCGATTCTTTACCTGAACGTAGAAAAGCACTTTCATACATCGGGATGGGCGTGAGTCTTGGCGTGGTTATGCTAGTGCTTAAAGCTCTAAGTCAATGGGTATTAGACCCCACTTATCCATTAACATATGTGGTCACCACTGCAGTGTTAGGTGCCCTTATTGTCATTTCGATTAAGTTATTATTTGTCAGGAAAACACAGTAGTATACTTAAAAAAGCATTGACCTTCATAGTATAGGATATTATAGCTACATTCAAATATATATCTTGCAAATAACGCAATCTATTAAAGGAATCACGTTTTAGTTCACAAATGAAGACTCATCAAGTGCTTGAAAATCTTTTTCTTAGAGATAAGCCCGCCAAGCTGCTCTTAAAGATAAAAGACGGGGAAGGGGACAAATACGCGTCAATTCTGTCGCGAGAGGTTGACTGTACTTATTCTCACTGTGTCAGAATTTTGCAGCAAATGGAAAATCTCGGACTTGTCAAGTCAAGCAGGAACGGAAGAGTCAAAAGAATTTCGCTGACAAGCCTAGGTGGAGATATCGCAGTCGCGCTTGAAAACTTGATTAGAATACTTCAACGAGTCAAGGGCGGTCGTTAAGCTTAGTAGCATACTCTTCAATCCGCTCAAGAATTTCTTCTAACACAAACCGGCGAAAGATTTTAAAAGATGTCAACAAATCGCCTTGTTCTGACAAAGAATAGCTACCGCGGCCGTCGACAAGTCTCAAGAACTTTAGCTTTTGAATATGATACCTAATTGCGGAATCTGAAAGCTTGGTCTGTTGGCCTAGCTTTTTGACTGAAATAGGGTGTTTTGAAACCACGATCTCTTTGAATATTTGAAAGATAGGAGGGTTTTTGTCACCAACACGCATAAGACCGAGCGAAAGCATGAAGCGTTTTAGATTATCATCAAAATCTTCTGTTGGCGGTTCATATTTTCTAATAATGACCTGAGAAATTGGGCGTTCAGACATATATTTCGCAAAATCGCGAACATCTTAAATCTTCGCTTTTTTGTAGAATAACCTGGATTTCACGGCAAGTGTCTAGATAAGACTCGTTCGCCATATGGCGAAATAATACATAAATATGAGTATTTTTACTCGTTTATATCGAAAAACTGGGTTTGCCGATATAAGGGTGAAATTACGGTATCAATATGAAATATTTCGGAGGAAACAGATATGTTTGAAATAAAAATCAAGGAACAGAGGCTGACAGGAATAAAAACTCCAGAACAGCTTGCTGCGTTTGTAATAAGCTCGCTCGGATTGTCTGAGCTGCGGGACGATCGGGATGTGCGAATGCTACTTGCGTTCATGGATCACAAAGAAGGTTTGCGAGTCCCTGAACTAAAAAAGATTGCCGGGCTCGGTCAAACCGCCACATATGCCAAAATAAAGAAGTTTGTCAATGCAGGTTTAATATACAAAGGTAAAGGAGCTATCTATAGGCTAAAGGAAAGGACACTAAAGGACACGCTTGATTTTCGAGTTAAAAGAGACATAGACAAAGCTCTCTCAGCAATTATTGACATAGCCGCAGAGCTAGATGCCAAACTTATAAACAAAGGAAATAAGAGATAGCATGATTAAGCTAGAAACAATTGAGAATTTGTTGATGGTTTCTATTTCACTCATCTTTGTCGGAGGTTTTATTGCAATCGGTTTGTTGGCCCGAATTCCAAGCACCGATGTGCTTTTGGTTGTTCTTGGTTTTCTCGGCATAGCTAGCCTGTTATTGATAGCTATGTTGGTCGCAAGGATATATCAAGAAGTCTACTCTATATCTAAATTAATCAAGAAAAACCAGTTAAAATAAGACAATAAAAGATTAAATGATTTCGGTAAAAACAATGTCTTTTGTGTGTATCTTTTTCGACCCTTGCACTCCAGAACACTAATCTGCATTGGCTGGTTAATCTATCTGAAGCTCAAATCAAACATTTCAAACCACTAAGTGTCATCATGATTCAGTAAACCACAACACACAAAAAACCTAAAAACAGGTAAGTTTAGTAGATATCAGCAAGCCCCGTAGTGTAGTGGTCAAGCATCTCGGACTTTGAATCCGGGGACACCGGTTCGAATCCGGTCGGGGCTATTTTTGTAATTTTTCCCTGTGTTTTTAACTTCGCGCTCAAAAATATCGGATTGAGCTCAATTAATCTAGTTGAGCTGATTGACATCATTAATATTGTTATTTTGAGCTCAATTTGCATCATTAACCTCAAGTATCAACACACATCAAACTCAAATAAGGTTAAGTAATATTACTTGTGCTTATTTGAGCTCATTGACCTCATTAATATCACCTCTTTCTTTTCAATTTTCAAGTGAACTTTTAGTTACACGCCCATCTTTGACAAATTACTTATAAATCAGACTCTAAAGTGAGAGTTAAAATGAAACAAAATTCGGTGTTTGGGCTATTGGATGAGAGATTAATGGATAAAGTGAGTTTTGAAAACCCGACACCCATACAAAGATTAGGGATTCCTGCGGTTTTGGCCAGGAAAAATGTACTTTTTATCGCAGAAACTGGAAGTGGAAAAACAGAGGCGGCTGTGTTTCCTATATTTCATCATATTTTAGACAAAAGGCCTATCTCTTGTGTGTATATTACCCCACTTAAGGCACTCAATCGGGACATAGTAAGACGCCTGGTAAAGCTAGGTGAGGATATAGGACTTGTTGTGGAAGTAAGGCATGGGGATACATCCAATTATGTGAGGCGTCAACAGGCCATCAATCCACCTAATATGTTAATAACCACACCTGAAACACTTCAGATCCTATTAACTGGAAAAAGGATTCGTGAATTTCTGCGACATGTTGAGTTTGTTGTTGTTGATGAAATTCACGAGCTTATTGAAGACAAGCGAGGAACACAGCTTTCAGTCGGACTAGAACGATTGCGGCTGTTGAGCTCATTCACACTTATTGGAATTTCAGCCACGGTCGGTTCACCTGAAATTGTTTCCAACTTTCTCATTCCAAATGGAAATATTGAAATTATAACAGCCAAAGAAGTGAAAAATAAAAATGTAGTGATAGAGATTCCGGACATAACTAAATCTGCTTATAACTTGGCTGATGAGATTCACACTTCATCAGAGGTCGCCTCAAAACTTGAAAGAATTCAAGAGCTATCTCAACAAAAAGGGACGATTGTTTTTGTGAATACCAGAAGCACTGCAGAGATACTTAGCTCCAGACTAAAACAGATTTTGGACATTGATGTTCATCATTCAAGTCTTAGCAAACAACACAGATTATCTGTTGAAGCAAAGTTCAAGATAGGTGACTTGTCAAAGATAGTTGCTACCAGCTCACTTGAACTTGGAATAGATATTGGGCATATTGAACGCGTGGTTCAATATGGTTCTCCAAGAAGTGTAAGCACATTCACACAACGACTCGGTCGTTCCGGCCATTCACTTAACCGGACATCTAAAGGCATAATCTTATCTGATATATGGGAAGCCCCAGAGGCGGCCGTTATCGGAAAATTTGCACTTAAAGGAAAACTTGAACCAACCAAAACAATGGAAGAACCACTTGATGTGCTGGCGCATCAACTTGTTGGAATTTCATTATCCCAAGATTTTGTGAATACAGAAGCTGCATTCAAACTTTTCAAAAAAACATATCCTTTTCGGAATTTGGACTACTCTATGTTCAATGATGTCATTGACCTTCTTGCAGAACTGGGGTTTATTTATCTAGAAAATGGTAGATTTAGACGTAGGCGGCGAGTCTGGAAATATTATTTCTCAAATATCTCAACCATTCCGTCACATATCAAATATATTTTGATTGATGCACAGACCAGAAAACGAGTCGGTTATCTTGATGACTCTTTTGTCAATGCTCTTCAGCTCGGAGAAAGTTTTGTTGTTGCAGGAAACAGCTGGACCCTTTCCTGTATTGAAGATAGAAAGGTTTTTGCTAATTTATCTGGAAGTATGGCAGAAGCTGCGTCTTGGGCTGGGGACTTAATGCCAGTTCACAGAATGGTGGCCTCGCAAATTCCAGACGCAATCAGGAATCCAAACAAGTATCCCATATCAAAAAATGCTGTTCACAAAATAAAATCGCTTGGAGAATACGAATCTAATGTAATTAGGATTGAACATTATCAAGACTTGAAAGTCATTATCACATGGGCGGGAAATCGAATCAATAATTCGCTGGCACATCTCTTGGCTGGTTTCTTGACAACTGAGTTTGGAGAAAGTGTTGGCGTTAAATCAGATCAATACGCAATAATTATCAAAGGCCGGTTTAATCAGGAACTACTTGAATCAATTGATGTCAATAAAATAGAGCGCGGATTGAGGCTTGTTTTGAGCAGAGCTCCAATTTATAGACGGCGTTTTGTCAATGTAGCTAAACGATTTGGAGTTATTGACACAAATGCACGACTCGATAAGTTCGGATTAAAACGTTTGATTTCAATCTGGCAGGGAAGCTTAATTGATGAAGAAGCACAAAGAGAAGTACTACGAGAAAAAATGGATCTTTCAGGAACACGTGAATTTGTTAATGATATCAAATCAGGCAAACTCGCAATCAAGAGCTTTGAACATCTAAGTGAATTTGGAAAATTCTTAGTTTCAAAATTTTATCCGGAAATTATAGGAGTTAACAGGCCTAAATCAGAAGTTATGCGACTCCTGAAACAACGACTTGAAAACAAAGTTCTTCCAATAATGTGTTTTTACTGCAAGTCTTGGTATGCAAAAATTAGTGTAAAAAATATCCCAGACAAGTGTCCATTTTGTGGAGCAAAAAAGCTCTCGATTGTGTATGAGCCTAAATTACTCAAACGCAGGGACTTGAATGTAAAAGAAAAAAGAGAGCTCCAAAAAATCAGAAAAACTGCAGGTCTTGTTCTGAGTCATGGTAAAGATGCATTCCTTGTTCTAGCCGCACGCGGAGTCGGACCCAATACAGCCGGCAGGATTTTATTAAAAGCCCAAAACCAAGACGAAATGCTTGATTTAGTGTTGAAATCCGAAAAGCAATACGCAAGGACAAAGCCCTTTTGGAATTAGGGCATGTTATTGTTTATCTCTGAACCAGACGAATTGTTAGACTTAGTTGAAAAATAAGTATCAAACCTTTGATTTTAGGATAGGAATAGCGAAATATCCTTGTCAAATGTCATTTAATGTCCTTTGGTTCTGTTAATCCACTCAAAGCAGGTTTCTGATGCTTTTTCCAAATCATCATTTTTCCATGATATATACGATAGCCTCAGCCAAATCCTTTTTTAGTTTAAAGGCTTCTCGAGCCTGATTTTCGGAACAACCGGTTTTTTCTATGATCATTTGTATGTCCTGATTTGATGCCGTATCTTCAACTGGTTCACCTAAGACCTGATAGATTTTTTTGCCCATCATATCTGCTTCAACCACCATTGGAGATTCAAACACTAATTTCTTGTCCTTTAGCTCAAAAATAACCTTAGTAACCTCAAGCTGTTTAGTCTTCATCTGCTTTGCGAGCTTACGCATATCCATGAAAAAATAAAAAAAAGTGGTTTAAAACCTTTAAGGTAAATCTTTACAGATCCATTGCCTTCAAAGTTTTTCTACCATTTGCTTTGGCCCTCAATGTGGCCTTTCTGAGTATTTCTTCAACGTTCTTTTCAAGAGCGCCAAAAACTTCCCCGGAGACTCTCATCTCATTTCTTTTGGTAAATTCTCTAACGCCTGCTTTTGTTATATATGCCATGTTTTAATCACAAAAAGGTCAAATTTAAAGCTTACGTTTTGGCAGTTTTACCGTCATTTTTTTATACTCCACAACACGAAGGCTCAAGTGACAAAAACATCGCATCCATGGAAAAAACGACAAGGTAAAAAGAGTCGTTGGAAGTGGAGAAAGAAAAAAATGCGAAGACTGGGGCGACTCAGGCGTAGACTAAAGGCCAAATTCAAGTAGTCAATACTTTTTTTGTATTTCTCTTAGAACCGCGGTTGCATAGCTGCCTTTGGGGAGAAAGAATTTCAATTCAAGTTCGTTTTTAGAGACCGTGGTCTCAAGACCCTTGAGGGAAACAAATAAGGCTCTTCGCTTACCTTTGCCTGAGAAATCACTTAGCTCAAGCCCCTCTGAGCTCAGCACTTGTCTTTCAATTTCTCCTGCTTTGTCTTGAGCAAGCGGGACATTCTTGCCATACAACGGACCCGTGGGACCAAATCGACCAATCAAATCTCCTTTAAGTTCAGGGTCTTTCAGACGGCGATCAACAACTCTATTGAAAAGAAGCGAACCATATGCATCAATCATAAATCGTGTCATTGTTCTAGGTATTCTTCTTGTTCTCATCAACTCTTTCGCTTTTTCTGTTTGGCCTATTATGAATAATCTACCAATCTCTTCATTACCTCCAAATCGTTGAGGTCCAAAAACATTGGGCGTTCTATGCTCTAAAACCTCAAGCGTTTCTTTGGCTGGTCGAGCATCATTTGAACTGAGCTTGATGTGAAACCAATTGCCATAAAGTGTTCCAGGTTTAAGCTTTCTCGCAGTTTTCATGGCCATGTGAACTTTGAAATTGTTTGCTGAAACTATTGCCTGTTCTGGGTCTATGTCCCATACAGATAACCACTGAATGGTCCTTGCATGCTTATCCTTTAGTCCTGCATAGCCAAATCTAGTCGGACTCACATTGAATTGCCTAGCCAATCTTCGGACAAGCTCATGTGTGGTTAACCCTATTTTCTCAACAAGCATCCAGATATGTTCTCCTTGTCCGGTCGGCTGAAATTTTGGAACCTCAAAAACTTCAAAATGAGTAACCTCTCCATCAATACCAGGGGTATTGGTGAGATAGTCAGTCATTCCTGAGAGCATGCTAAGCCTTTGTCTGGCTATTAATAATTCATTGGTCTTACGAAGTGAAGTATCTTAAATTGTGACGCTATCTGGAAACGTGGAAATGAAAACATACTTTGATTCCTTACACAAAAGGTCACTTGACGCATATAAAATCGCTGTCAAGGCCAGGGCAAAAAGACTTGATCCATTTCCAGAAGTTGAGATTTCAATAACAAAAGACCTAACCGGCAGGGTCGAGGGACTCCTAAGCACCATGATTCCAGAGCTCAAAAACTCGGGGCTACGAGAACGCCTACTTGAGATGGAAACTAAGTATGGAAAAGGAGATGAACGAATTGGGTTTTTGATTGCAAACGAGACAGCTGATGGTAAGTTCGTGAAATGGGATTCTGTAGAAAGAGCCATAGAAGTCGGACTTCGAGTTGGGACGGCTTATTGGACTCTTGGTGTAGTAACAGCTCCACTTGAAGGAGTAACCCATATCGAAATAAAAAAACGTGCAGATGGAAAATCGTATCTGGCTGTCTATTTTGCAGGTCCAATTCGAAGTGCGGGCGGTACAACAAACGCAATGATTATGATTCTTGCAGATTATTTGAGAAAGAAGTTTGAATTAGATGAGTATGATGCAACAGATGAAGAGATAGAGAGGTATGTGCTTGAGCTTGAAGATTATCATAAGCGAGTCACACGCCTCCAATATTGGCCAGATCCAGATGAGACAAGACTGATTGCAAAAAATCTTCCAGTTGAGGTAGCTGGTGAACCAACAGAGAAGTTTGAGGTGTTGGCTTACAAGGACTTACCTAGAATTGAAACAAACCGAATTCGTGGAGGGATGGCTCTTACCATGAGTATGATAGCACTCAAATCAGCCAAGCTAATAAAACGAATAAAGAAATTTGGGCCGAACTTTAATCTTTCCAATTGGGCTTGGCTTGAGAAGCTTGAAGATATGAAACACAGTTCATCCAAAGCAAAGGATGAAGGGCCGACATATCTCAATGAGATTCCAGGCGGGCGGCCGGTCTTTAGCTTTCCAAACGAAATAGGGGGTTTCAGACTCAGATATGGTCGAGCAAGAAATACTGGTTTCGCATCGGTCGGAGTTCACCCAGCCACAATGGCGATAGTTGATGATTTCTTGGCGATTGGAACTCAGATAAAAACCGAACTACCAGGCAAGGCGGCGGCCGTAGCACCGGTAGATTCAATCGACGGTCCGATTGTGAGACTGAACGACGGGTCAATTATCAAAATATCTAGCTCGGACCAAGCAATAGAATTAAGACCTCATATAGAAAAAATACTGTTTGTTGGGGATATTTTAATCAGCTATGGAGAATTTCTGACCAACGGGCATCAGCTCGAGGTCCCTGGTTGGTGTGAAGAATGGTGGAATGCGATGATTATTGCAAAGGGCAAAAAAATTCCAGAAAAAGTTGATTGGAAAACGGCAAAAGATATCTCAGAAACTCTCAAAATCCCATTACATCCAAAATTCACCTATTTTTGGGATTTGGTCAGTATAAATGATATCATCAAGCTAAAGAAAAATTTAGGAAAATGGAAACAAGTAAAGCCCATCCTTGAGACATTAGGAGTACCACACAGGGTTGTTGAAAGTAAGGTTGTTGTAGATGAGCTTGACAATGAAATACTTGAATATGTTTTGTCAGGAAATGTTGTTGAGGGTTTTGATCCAAATGAAATGATAAACAAGTTATCCCCTGTTAAAATAATGCCAAAAGCTGGAAGGTTTGTAGGTGCCAGGATGGGCAGACCTGAAAAGGCAGAAAGACGGATGATGAGAGGAAAGCCGCATGTTCTTTTTCCGGCAGGAAGGACTGAAAGAATGCGGAACATTGTTGAGTCGTTGCGAGCTGGGCTAAAGGCTGATTTGGCGTTGCGAGTTTGTCCAAAATGTAAAAGAAGAACATATTATTTCAAGTGTGAATCTTGTGGGACTGAGGCAATTCCAAGATTCACTTGTATCAGATGCGGAGTTGTGACTACTGAAAGCACACATTGTGGCCTTCCTGCTCGCGGATATACTAAAACTGCTGTTTCGGAAGATTTGTATGGCATGTCTGAAAAGCTTGGTATCAAAACGCCAGCCCTCTTGAAAGGTGTAAGAGGTATGTCATCAAATACTAAGATTCCTGAAAGGCTTGAAAAGGGCCTTTTAAGAGCAAGTTATGATTTGTTTGTCAACAAAGACGGCACAGTCAGGATTGATTCAACAGACTCTGCACTAACGCATTTCAAACCATCTGAAGTTGATGTCTCAATAGACAAACTAATTGAGCTCGGATATGAAAAAGATATGTTTGAAAAACCACTTAGGAACTCTGAACAAATTTTAGAACTCTTGCCACAAGACATCTTGATATCTGATGCTGACGCCTTTTCAAGTGCGGATTACTTGGTGAATGTCACCAAATTTGTTGACGATTTACTTACAAAATTCTATGGGCTTGAGCCTTTCTATAATGTACACTCCAAACAAGATTTGGTTGGGAAAATCGTTATTGGTCTAGCACCACACACATCAGCAGGAATTGTTGCAAGAATAGTTGGTTTTACAAAAGCCAGAGTTGGTTATGCTCATCCAAGCTGGCATGCTGCCAAAAAAAGGAACTGTGATGGAGATGAAGACTCTGTGATTTTGTTAATGGACGCACTTCTCAATTTTTCAAGAGAATATCTACCCAACAGTCGTGGTGGGAAAACAATGGATGTACCTCTTGTTCTTACCACCAAACTTGACTTAACAGAAGTTGATGATGAAGTCCATGATATGGACATTGTCAAACAATATCCACTTGAATTTTATGAGGCTGCAAAAGCCAAGAGATTTCCTTGGGACGTACGAATCGGTGTGGTAAAAGACATTATCAAAAAACAGAATCGAGGTATTAACTACACACATAGCACAAATGATATCGCTGCAGGGCCCTGCATAACTGCATATCGCTCACTTGGACCTATGCTAGACAAAGTCAGAGTTCAGCTCAAACTTGCCGAAAAAATCAAGGCAGTCAATGAAAGGATTGTTGCAGAAAAGGTGTTGGAAACTCATTTCCTAAAAGACATACGCGGTAACCTAAGACGGTTCGGAAATCAAAGGTTCAGATGTATTAGATGTAATACCAAATATGATAGAACTCCTTTATTGGGAAAATGTAACAAATGTGGAAGTAAAATTGTGTTGACTGTTTATGAAGGCACTGTAAAAAAGTATTATGAACCCAGTGTTGAGCTGGCAAAAAAATATCAAGTTTCAAAATACATCAAAAGCCGCTTAGACATAATAGAAAAAAGAATGGAGATGGTGTTTGGGCGTGAGACTGAAAGACAGGAAGGTTTGGATACATGGTTGACATAACTGTTTCTGCAAAAATAATGTTGACTGAAAGTGAGTCAAAGCTCAGAATGGCGCTTGAGAACTTATTTCCAGAGATTCGGATGGAAAGAAAAGGAGCCAGTCTCATAGGTACTGGGAAAACAGGGTCACTTGAATATTTGAAACGCCTTGTGT
Source organism: Candidatus Altarchaeota archaeon (assembly GCA_018220955.1). Taxonomy (GTDB): domain Archaea; phylum SpSt-1190; class SpSt-1190; order SpSt-1190; family SpSt-1190; genus JAAOXV01. The sequence continues at coordinate 12,443 of JAAOXV010000031.1, forward strand.
GGATCAAGCGAGTTCTCGATACAGTCCGATCTCAGCTAATAAAAAATCTTGAAAATGACTCAACATATTTGTTTTTGAACAAACAAGCTGCGTTTGCAAGAAAGCTTGGAATCTGTGACAAAGGTTCGGACATACTTGGTGAAATTGAACTAAAAATAACAGGAAATAATCTTGAGAAATTTATTGACCTTAATTTTCCAATGACTGAGAAAGGACGTCCTGTTTTGAAAAATCAATCAACTCAGACTTTCCGGTTTTCAAGTCAGTCAAAACCATAAGACCTGGAGTGGGATTATGTCCAAGTTTTTCTTGAAACTCTGTTTTTTCTTGAAAAGTACCAGAAGAAATCAAGCGAATCCCTCTATAATTTCCAATTTCGGCATAATGAATATGGCCAGTATGGAAAATATTTGGAATTGGATCGATGACAAGAAAATCGTTTTGATCCGGAAAAGTTCTGCCTCTTCCAAACAAGGGTGCTAGATGCCGTTTTTTTATCATTATTTTAAGAGCTTCGGTCGGGCGATTGTAACCAATTGATTTTATTGAGTCAATAGAATCAATAAAACCATCAAGACTTGTACCATGATACATCAAAACCAAAATCCCCTCAACACGTATCCAGGCTGGACTCGATACCATTACTACGTTCTTTAGGTCATATAGTTTTTTTGCAAACGCTTTTGGCACAGGTGGTTGAGGTTCAGAATCCCTACTCGCATCATGATTACCAGGGCCAGCAAAAATTATCAAATCTTCCCTGAGTTCTGAAAGCAGGTCTGCTAAGGCATCATATTCCTCTTCTATCGAGTCAAAATCAAGTTCGCTTTGTTGGCCTTTATACATTCCAATTCCGTCAACAAGATCACCTGCAAGAAACAAGTACTTTACTTTCTTTTCCTTATTCAACCATTTAACGAATCTGCTGAAGTGTTCTTTATTGAATTTTTTAGAGCCGATATGTAAATCAGATGAAAACATGGCCCACGATTCTCCAGTATCTGGCCAGCTGTTACTAATTGGAACATCTGGAAAAATTATCTCTTCTGCAAAAATAATGTCACGACCAGAACGCCCAACTACACCAAGGACCTCATCAGGAACGATTTCATCATATCCACTAATTGGAGGAAGTAACACAGATAACAATCCAGTGGGGTCTTCAATTTCAACAATTTTTTTTCCACTCTTCAAATCACGAATACCCTTAACCATTCCAATAACCGCTGTTCGTTCCCTATCACCTCTTGCTCGATTAACATTTACTATTGAAATTGCGCTCTTGAGACTTTGTCGCTTCCATAAAAGTGAAGAGATTTTTTGATATCGAGAAACAAAGTACTGTATAAAACTTTCTGATGTTGCTGGTTCCCAATCATCATAGTTTTTTGTTACTTCGTATCCATTAGATTGCTTTTCTTTTTCTTGTTTTTCTGAAATAGGTTTAGTCAATCCTTTGAGAAAAGAGCCTGTGATTTCAGGAGGAACAAAATCTGATTCTTTAATTGCTTTTATCAAGGACGCATCCTCATAAATCATCTTCAAAGCGTCCTCATAAATGACGCGAACACCTTTGTTAAAGACTTGTTGAATTTCTTTTTTGAACCATTTTTCATCCATGGAATCAATCACAAAACTTCGTTCCTTAGGATATTAAGAACTTTGTCACGAAGATTGGTCGGAAGTTCGGCTGAGATAACTCTGGTTCTACCATATCGACCTTTAGATATAATTCTTGCAGAAATAATTCCAAGTGTGTCGAGTTCGTTGAGCAAGTCAGAAACTCTTCGTAATGTAAGTGGTGAAAGTCCATTTGATGTAGCTGATGATGAATAGGCTTCGTATAAAGGTCCTGTAGATATAAATGACTCTTTTAAATTAAGGATTGAAAACAACAAAACTTTGGAATGTTGTGGAAGTGTTTTGATGGTTGTAATTACCCTATCACGGTCAAGCTTTTCAAGAGCCAATTCCACATGTTCTCTCAAAAGGCGCTGTTTACCTGCACGTTCAGCTAATTCACCAGCAACTCGTAATAGGTCAAGTGCCCGTCTCGCATCTCCGTGTTCCTTTGCCGCATATGCAGCACATAAAGTAATCGCATCATCAGATATAGCTCTAGAATGAAACGCTTCTTTTACTCTTTCTGATAGAATTGATTTTAACTGATCTGCGTTGTATGGAGCAAAGAAAAGTTCTTCTTCAGATAGACTCGACTTGATACGTGGATCAACTGAATTAAGAGCTCCTACATCATTCGTAATTCCAACAAATACGATTCGGCTTTTCTCAAGCTCAGAATTGATACGAGTCAAGGTATAGAGTACTTTTGAATTTCGTTCAATAAGGAAGTCTATTTCATCTAATACAAAAATCAATACACGTTCAGTCTTGTCAATTGCCTCAACCATCCTAGAATAAACTTCATCTGTCGGTAAGCCGGTATGAGGCACAGGAGTTCCGAGAAGATTTGCAATATAAGAATAAAGTCTGTATTCTGTATCAGCAGTTCTTTTGAGGGCAGTATTGATATAGATACATTCAATTGGTGCTGCTGATTCTTTGGCAGCTTTAACCAGTTGATTACAAACAAATTTAGCAATTGTAGTTTTACCAGTTCCCGGTTTGCCATAAATAAAAGTATTTGATGGAAGCTCAGATCTAAGGGATGGTGCGAGTATTTGAGCTAATAACGTCACTTCTTGTTCTCGATTAGGAAATGATGCTGGAATAAATTTTGACTGTAACATTGATTTGTTCTTAAAAATAGAGCCACCACGAGTAAACGACTTGAAAACTTTTTGGATATCTTGTTCCACTCGGACACCTCTATCCAACCACTCAAATTTGTTTTATAATAGTTTGTAGTGACCGAAGCATAGTTTCTATTGAAGTGTACCTTGGTTTCTAGTGGAGGTGTACCTTGGTTTCTAGTGGAACCTTACCTTGGTTGCTAGTGTAGATTTTGTATATATTACTATATAGAAATACATTATATATTATATTACTATATTGAAAATAGAAAAGTTTTTTGCATCGAGAAAATCAATAATTCCAATAGAAATCAACCCCGGGCTGGTTATTTTTTCAATATAGAAAGATTTTTTAACAAGCACATTAGTTAAAAAAATGAAATTGATTCTTGTTCCAAAAAAGGATAGGCTTGATGCTTTAGTTAAGCACGCTGAAAAACTGTTTGGAAAATCCTTGAATTATGTTGTTTATCCAAAGAACGCAGATGACGCGAATATGATTCTTTTTGAAAAAGGATTGAGAAGGACTGCCGAAACAATAAACGCACAGAGAGTAAAAGACGGTCTA
>JAAOXV010000032.1 GCA_018220955.1 Candidatus Altarchaeota archaeon
GTTTTTTATCCAGACAGCTTTTTTGGCACAGCTCAGATGGCTGATGTAGCTAGGAAAAGCCTGTTGAATTTTGCAAAGAATGTTCTGACCGACCAAGAGTTTCGAGTAGACAAGATTAACAACTACTTTTTTGATTAGCCTGACAGACGAATCAATCATTTTTTTCTTTTTTGTTTAATCAGCTTAAGGTTTTTGATGGCCTTTTTTCCAAGCTCAATTATTATGATGACTGCTGCAACAAAGAGCGCAATCACCACCAAAAAAGTCAAACAACCAATTACCATTTGGCTTACAGTTATCCCATCTGTTGCCACTGTTTCACTGGTACTGGAACTTAATAAAATAGCTTGAAGCGCCATAACCGAGCTTTCTTGATTGTTTAATTGATTATTAAATCAACATCTTGTGGCAACACATAAATCTTAGCGTTTTCCGAGCCTGCGATTTGAACTATATATTCGTATGTCAAATAGTCTTTTGTAAGTTGAGCTTTTACAATTTGAATTGCTTGCGCTTCAGCTTCTGCTTCGACTACACGTTTTTGTGCGATGATTCTGGCTTTTTCTAATTCATATTGGGCTTGTTGACTTTCTTGTAGAGATTTTATTTTGTTTTGAATTGCGTTTGTAACGATTTGAGGCAATCCAACATCTCTAATCAACACATCTTCAATAATAATAAACCCTTCAACACGTTCAGATAACGTAAGCTTAAGATTTTGCTCTAGTTCTTCTCTTGCTTCAGTATACAAGCTTTCTGCATTGTAGTCTGCAATAGTCAATCTTGCAACACCCCTTGCTTTTGAATTAAACCAAGAGTCATAGTTTTTGCCAATTTCTTTATACATTTTTTCAGGATTTTCCAGTCTTGTAATTATAGTCATATCGATTTGAGCATCAAGCCCGTCTGATGTCAATACCACTAGTGCGTTTTGGCCTGAAAAATCAAAAGGCATTTGAGTAATTTTATAGATATGGACTTTGTCAACTAAAGGTATTTTGAAATTTAATCCTGCTTCAACAACGTTTTGATATTCCCCAAATCGGGTTACAACACCTAGTTCAGTTTGATCGATTGTGTACATTGACATGAATAATAGAGCCAATATGGCTATTCCAACAAACCCGCCGACCATCAGCTTTGTACCAGCTGGAGACAAATCATTTTCTTGCGAAACCCGAATCTGCATATGGTTCAGAGATTTATGGCTTTATTAAATAATCAGTTATCTGATAATGTGTTTAAAGCAAAACGCCCCGACCGGGCGTTTCTAATTTAGTTGAGAGCCCATCCATAAAGACACAATATTTACTGTTTTATAAAGGTGGTTAAATTCCTTGAAAGTAGCCTGGAAGGGGAGTGCTGGGTGTGTATTATATAAGAATCGTCTCCCACTAGTTTTATGGCAAATTTTGAAGAAGAAGTTTGAGTATTGTCTAATCCAACTTCCGAAACTTATTTTATAACAATAATTTATGGATTTTCATTATTTCTTTTATTAGCACACCGCAGTCCTCTCTTGTATTATATGCATATAATGAGACTCTTGCTGACCCCTTTAATTCATGAGCATTAAACCACGAATGAACGCAGTGCATTCCAGACCTTATCATAATGTTTGAACTCTCATTCAGGATTCCTGCAATTTCATGAGGATTAATTTTCTTCATATTAAAACTAATTATTCCCCCTCTTTTTTCAGCTTTGGTACCCCCTAAGATTTCAATGTCTAAGTTTTGAAATGCATCCGTTATCAGCTCATTTAAATTTATTAGGTGTTTTTCCAGATTATCTCGTCCCATCTTTGTCAGATATCTCGCCGCTTCTGCGAGTCCAATGATTCCAGCATAATTTTGTAACCCCGCTTCAAACTTTTTCGGCAGTTCTTCAATCTCATAATTGTTGTAAGTGCTGTTTTTCACAGCGTCCCCACCAAGAAATAATGGATTTAGTCTTTCCATTAAATCTTGTTTTCCATACAACACTCCCGTCCCGCTTGGACCCAACATTTTATGCCCTGAAAAGGCCAGAAAGTCTACATTCATCCTTCTAACATCCACTTTTTTGTGGGGAACAGATTGAGCTCCGTCCACCAAGACCAAACTATTGTTTTCATGTGCAAGTCGTATAATATTCCTTATGGGATTGCTTGTTCCGTCCAAGTTGGAAGTGTGAGCAGTAGCAACCAATTTAACGTCCTTGGTTAATTTACTTTGGAAATCGTCTAAATTACCAAACTTGAATATTTCATGTCTAACTCCCTTTCTTTTCAATAGTTGAAACGGGAGTAGACAACTGTTATGTTCTTTATCACTTGTAAGAATTACATCTCCTCCTTTGAGCTTTAGAGAATTGGAAATAAGGTTAATGCCTTCCGTTGTGTTTTTTGTGAATATAACCTCGTTGACACTTTTGGCATTGATGAATCTCTGCAAGGTTTTTCTTGAATTATTAATTTGGTCGCTAGTTTCTCTCCCTAACTTATGTGAACTTCTGCCAGCACAGGCAGGAAAATATTCATAGTATTTATTCATGGCTTCAACGACCTGCCTTGGTTTCAAAGTTACACAAGCAGAGTCCATGTAAATTATGCGCTTGCCATGTATCTTTCTCAAAAAGATAGGAAAGTCTTCTTTTATTTTTTCAACATTTAAACTCATTTGATCACCGAACCATAACAGTTTTCCTTGCAAATGTCTCCTTCTTTTTCTTGACAACCGCTCCCCTCTTTGCAAGTGCAATATTCGTTTTGACATAGCGGGCTTTCACAATCAACATCAATCTTGAATGCGTTACCTAATCCCTCATAAACACAGGCTTCCTGCGAGCTTTCACCGTTGCAATTACCATACGCAACAAAATTATAAATTCCTAGCCCCGAGTAAACAAAACTTACAATCATAATTATTGTTAATATCAGGGATACTGCTTCAAAGTGCCGATAACCAAATCTTGCCATTTTTGGATGTTTTCTCATTAATTTTCCCGTTATCTGACTTTTCAGCCTCTTATCCAATCCCGAGTCACAAGGCTGTAATCTTATTTTTTTGAAAACACATTCAAAAGCTTCTAGTGCAAGTTTTCTGTGTGTTGCACTAAATATTCCTAAAATTCCAAAAACCACCAAAGCCAATATACATATCATCTGTTAGTCACCCTTGAAAGTAGAAAAGAAAGGGCTTAGGTTCCACAACCTGCAGCGGTTGCTGAACCTCCCTGAGTATCAAAGCCAAAGCCAGGCGCTGGATTGCCAAACGAAGTCATGTCCGTACTACATTCCTCAGGCTTGTCTGTAAAAGCTCCACATATTGAGTTCAAAAGACTTTGTGCATCCCTTCCACTGTTAACGGCTTTTCCATTTATGACTAATGTTGGCGACCCACTTACGCCATATTTTTTGTTTTCTACATCATACACTTTGAAAGGTGGGAACCTGCCACTCCATTCACTCTGTTGAGGGTCTTCATAAAGCTCTGTAACTTTATACTTTTCATCGGTGGCTGCCACACACTGACTTATATCTGCTTCACTAAGTCCGGCTGCTTCAAGAGCTTCATCTGAATTCTCAGTTTCAAGGAATTTGCCCAAGTAGACAACGTATTTGTCATTGTAATCTCTTTGTACGCAGTATTGTCTTAATTGCTCATCAAGCTCCCCTTTGCCATGCATTGCATAATTAACGAACTTCACTTCAAAATCAATTTTGCTGCCGAGTTCCTTAACAACAGGCAAAATCCCTTTTTCTATTTGAGTGCCATATGGACAATGTGACATCACAAATAACTCAACAACGGGTTTGTCAAATTTTAGAACATCCGTTTGAGTGGCCTGAGCTTCTGGCGGTTGCTGTAATTGGGGGGTCGTTAAATCAATTGCTTCAGGAAAAAGGAGTTTTCCATCATTTGAAATATAAGATTCCATCGCTTGATCATTGATGATTAATTTGATTTTATACATACCGTTAGATTCCTCAACTCCTTCAAGTTTCGCCGTTGCTTGATCTTGCAGGATATTCTCATTAATGAATTTGACGGCTTTATTTGCCGCCACTTGCCCTGTTAATTCTACAGATTTTATCTTAGTAAAACCACCTGTGAAAACAGATATTACTAATAAAATCAACGAAACAATTGTTGATATTTTCCATACGCTTACCGTGACTTTACGACTGCGTTTTTTTGCGCGTTTAAGTTCCCCCATTTTTATCACCTCAAATTCTCGTTAGTTTCATTGATGTGAAACTATTATAAATCTTTAGTGAAACCATGTGAAACCTTTTATTTTTGGTTTCATAAATCTGAAATCTCTCAAAAAGTTTATAATTACATTCCACTTTAATAGTTTATCATGCACAAAAAAAGAATATTGGTAGTGATTCCGAGTATTGTTATAGGTGTGGTCCTGCTGATAAGTCTGTTACTCTTTTTAGGAGTACCGATAAATTCTCTCACAAAGGAATATTGTGGTTGTCACCATGTAATGCCCAACTACTATTATCTGATATTTGGATTTTTTTTGATTCTTGCCATGGTACCCCTATCATATTATTTTATTTCAAAAAAGATGGAAAATAGAATGGAAGAGCATAAAGAGATTTTAGTAAAATTTGTTGATCAAAAATTGGAAAGAAGTATAGATAATAACCCAGAAAAACTGACGGTACTAAATCTTTTAAATCCAAACGAAAGAAAAATCACAGAGAACCTGATTAAACATGGCGGTGTCGCTCTACAATCAGAAATAAGCAAAATGGACGGAATGACAAAATTAAAAGCTCATAGGGCAGTAAAAAACCTGGAAACAAAGGGTATTGTAAAAACAGAAAAACACGGAAAAACTAATAAGCTGGTTTTGAGCAAAAAGATCAAGAATCTGCTAAAAGAGTGGGGCACTTAAGATACATCCTTTATTCTTCCAATTCTCAAAGCATTTAGTATTACAGCCAGGCTTAAACCCATATCTCCGACTGCAACGGCCAGCCATAGGGGGATTACTCCAGGGAGTGCCAGAATTGCAAATGAGCCTTTTATCAGGAGAGAGACTGTAATATTTTGTTTTACAACTGCCATGGTTCTCCTGCTCAAGTTAATGAGATAGCTAAGTTTTGACAGGTCATCATCCATCAGGGCTATGTCTGCTGTCTCAATTGCGACGTCAGATCCAATAGTTCCCATGGCAATCCCAATATGTGCTGTTGCCAGTGCGGGAGCGTCGTTTATGCCATCACCGACCATTGCAACATGTTCATATTTTCCCAGTAAGTTCTCAACAATTCTGACTTTATCTTCTGGTGAGAGTTCTGCATAATATTCATCAATTGTGAGTTTTCTTGCGAGGGATTTTGCCACCCTTTTATTGTCCCCCGTGAGCATTACCGTCCTGATTCCCTTATTTTTCAGTTCTTTTATTGTACCAGAAGAAGCTGTTCTGACCTTGTCCATCAATGCAATTACGCCAACGAGGTGATTTCTGTTTCCTACCAGTACTGCCGTCTTTCCTTCACCCTCAAGCCGTTTCGTTAATCTCACAGGAATCTCCGCATTAACGTCCTTGAATAAACTTTCGTTACCAACATAAAACAAGGTTTCCCCAATCTCACCCATCAGTCCCTTCCCTGCAACGGATTTGAAATTGCGGATGTTCTTCAATTTGATTCCCCGTTCTCTTGCACTCTTAACTATGATCTTGGCGAGGGGATGTCTTGACTTTGACTCCAAAGAAGCTGCCAACCTCAAAAGGTCCCTTTCAGAGTATTCGTTTAGAGCAATAATGTCCGTAATTTCCAACTGACCTTCTGTGAGTGTTCCAGTCTTGTCGAAAACAATCACTTTTACATTTCTGATTTCTTCAATGAATGTGCCGCCCTTTATTAGGACGCCATTTCTTGCTGCGGCTGTAATTCCGGAAACCATGGAGATGGGAGTTGATATTGCCAGTGCGCACGGGCAGGAAACAACAAGCAGAATCAGTCCTCTGTAAAACCAGTCACTAAGTGGCAGGCCGAATATGAAAGGGGGGAGTGTCATTACAGCGAGTGCCAATACTATTACTACGGGCGTATAATGTTTTGCAAATCTGTCAATAAACACTTCCGTTTTTGACTTTTGCTTCTGTGCTTCTTCTACGAGACTTACGATTCGGGAAAGGAGAGTTTCATCAGACTTTTTAGTCACTTTTATTTCAAGATAACCTTCTTCATTTGTTGTTCCTGCAAAAACATCACATCCTTTCAGCTTGGTAACGGCAACACTTTCCCCAGTTATTGGGGCCTGATTCACTGATGAGATTCCGCCGATCACGATTCCGTCCACAGGTATTTTGTCTCCCGGTTTGATAATCACGGTGTCGCCGATTTTAACGTCTTTAATTGGGACTGTTATCTCTTCCCCCTTTTTCTTGACAGTTGCAGTCTTTGGTGCAAGTTTCAACAAGAACTTCATTGATTTTTTTGCCCTCTCTACTGCATAGTCCTCAAGAAACTCAGCTATGAAGAACAGGAAAATTACAGCCGCGCCCTCTTCACCATGCCCTATCAGGAACGCTCCAGCAGATGCAATGCTTATTAGAACGTTGATGTTCAGCCGCTTTTTCAAGGCCGATGCTATGGCTTTTTTTATAATGTCGTATCCTGAGATGGCGACAACCGTCAGGAACAGGAATTGGGCGACTATGTGTTGTTCAGTCAATAATTCGAAGTAAAGGCCTATGGCAAGAATGATACCTGCCACGGATGCCACCCGGATTTTTTTCTGTTTCCACCGCGGTCCTTTAGGTTCAAGGGTATCCGTTGCACAAGTAGAGCAACCTACTTCAGTTTGGTGGTCACGTGGTTTGTGGGTCATGTGTTCTCAACTATTCATTTTCCACCCAGTTACTTTTCAAGTAACTCCTTGAATGCTTTGGTCTGCCTGAACCAAGGGCAGGCTAGAATGCCCACATAACACAACACCAACAGGGTAAGTGCGCTGGCATAAAGGTTAACAGGATTCTTTATGCTGTAAAGTGCATAGTAAATGAATCCATACCCAACTATTGCTTCCACGCCTGTCCATAACCAGTCTTGTTTATTCATTTTTTTGCCTCCTTATTCCCTTGCATGTCTAATGCTCATATTAATCAAGTTTATGACGTGCTTATCTGCAAGAGAATAATGAACCATTTTTCCAGCCTTCCTGAATTTAATCCACCTCCAATTCTTCAGGACACGTAGCTGATGTGATGTAGCGGAATGTGTTGCCCCGAGCAGCTCTGCTAGGTCGCAGACGCACAACTCCCGCTTGGACAGTGCACACAGTATTTTTACTCGTGTTGGCCCCCCAAGAACTTTGAAACTTTCAGAAATCCTTGAAATGATTTCGCCGTCGGGCAATTCATGCATTGCCTCACTTACGGCTTCTTTGTTTATGGACTCAACTTTACATGTGTCTTTGTTGAACATATGAACTAATGTTCATATACTCATATATATTGGTTTTGGCATGGAAAACTATATGTCCTTTTTGTTCATAAAGAACGATACCCCCAACTTTAAGGACTTGAACATTTCCCCTCAAGTCCAACTGGGCGTTTCTGATTTAGTTATTGTCCCATTAACTTGTTTTTCAAAGTTGGGGCTGTTAACCCAACCCATAGCGCCCCGACCGGGATTTGAACCCGGGTCATGGGATTGACAGTCCCATATGATAGCCAACTACACCATCGGGGCAGCTAAGATTAGTGCAAGAAACGGTTTAATAAAGGTTTCTGAGAGCAAGTCATTAAATACCGCCAACCGGTCCTGAAAGCATGGATAAAAGCAAGATAGAGCAAATTGGGTTTCACAAGGGCGCGCTGACCACGCTGATGAAAGAGAGAAATGAGCTGACCAAGATGGTCCAGACAGTCGACCAGCTTATGAATATGCATATCAAAGCGCTCGAAGACCTAGGTGTTCAGATAACTGGAAAAGAAGAAGTAACGGCCAAGTTCACAGATCCTTTAGCTAAGGAGGAGTAGCATGATTAGAGAGGTCCCGCCGTTTGGTGGAACAGGCCAGCTAGTCTGTCCAGTTTGTGGCGAGCCAGGAGATATAGCCTGTAGAAAATGCGAGAAGCGACGAGCACCAGAGAACAGTCCGATTGCCAAGCTAGCTGAGATAAGAAATAAGAAAGGACTTGACCCAGCTGGACCGATTGTCAGCTCGGCCATGATTGGATATGATATTCGGTTCATCCCTGCTAAGCTTGGAAAAGATTTTGATACTGACCTAGCTTTGTATTTTCAGTCAATTCAGGAGCTCACAAAACCAGACTTGATGATATTCACAGGTGATCAGAGGCAAGGCAGGGACAGAATACAGCTGGCATTCAAACAATTCGCACAAGCGTCTGGAATAGAAAGCTTTGCTATTGATGGTACGCTTTCAGCGACTGTAGCACCCTTCTTGTCTGCCTGTTTGTCTTGGAGCGAGAAAAAAACAGTGCTTGGTTTTCACTCAACTGCTTCACATGACCCAATCGAGTATAATGGGATAAAGACCTTTTCAGGCCGATGCAAACATGATTTCTTTCCAGCCAAGCTGAATCCAGCTGAGCTAGACGCAAGCCTGGTGATGGACAGCTATATTGATTGGATTTCACAAGAGCTGACAGGCCGAATAGAACTGAGCGAAAAGGTCAGCTTTGATTTTATGAATGGGGCTGGCGGTCCTGTATTCAAGCGTTTCTTGACAAAGCACGCAGCCAATTTTGAGCTTAGAAACGAGCTACCCTTGACCGGCTTTGGTGGAAAACAACCGGTCCCGCCAGCAGAACAGACCTTTAAGACTGCCTGGGGTTTTTGTGCTGATGGTGATTTTGACCGAGGCCCGCTTTACTTGAACAATATCCGAATTGATTTCTCAGACTTTCTGGCTAGATTAGCTGTGCTTGGATGGTTCAAGCCAAAAAAGCTTTTGACTGACCAGCGAGTTTCACCAATAATGATTGATTTTTTGAAAGCACAGGGAATAGATGCGATAATTGGCTCGGTTGGCAGAACGTACCAGGAAAACTTGGCGGAAAAAGCAAAATGTATGTGGATAGAGGAGAACTGGCACACGGGTGGACTTGAACTAAAGGGTCAGCGATTTTTCTGGATGGAAACCCCGCTTGCAATAGTGAGTTGGCTCAGTATTCTGTCAGACAAACCACTGACCCAGCTTATAGACGCACCAGTGCCAAAAATATATAGACTGATCAAAACACTTGATGTTGGGTTTGGTTTTAATGAAAAAATAGCTGAGCTAGCTGGCAAGAGATTTGGAAATGTTCAGGAAATTATGCCTGACTGCGGAACTAGAATTGAGATGGCGTCCGGCCATATTGTCATCAGACAGAGCAACACAGAGCTAGGAAAGGCAAGAGTAAATGTCAGTGGAGTGAGTAAACAGGAAGCAGCTCACAACCTGAAAACCGGACTTGAGCTGGCTAAGCTAGCTGGAGCAAGGCCTGTGTAGTTTTTTCAAACATCAGCGGATTGTGAATCCTAAGTGCATCCAAAACACTGAATGCATCACCTAGCCCAACAGTTCTGTTTATCCACGGCAGTCTTCGTGTACCTACCGCTCCTTTGGGTGTCGGCCAAATTGGCATTCCAAGCACGGTATGATAGAACCCGAGCTCGCCGAGCGCGTATGCCTGAATTATATCAACAACTGTTCTGAGTCGACCAGCTGATGTGGAGAATGCCCAGTGAGCTGTATGTATGGACACATCCAACCCATTCTTTTGACTAAACTCTCGTGCCTTTTCAACCAACACAGTCGGGTCAATGGATTTGGAAATCAGCTTGGCCTCGTGCGCGTTCATACTAACCGAACTAACCAGACCCTTGGACACTAGTTTCTTGAATGCATAGCTCATCTGCTCATTCGGTTCCCCGAGCTCAAGATGAATTTTCAGTCCAGGCTTGGTCTCTAGCTGGTCAACCAGCTCACCTATTTTGTATTTGTGTTTTTTGTTGATTAAGTGAAAACCAGACAAGAACAGCAGGCCATGCTCTGTTTTTTTCATAAACTCTTTATCAAGCATCATTTCACGTGTCATTTTATCAGAGCTAACAAGTATCCGCCCCCCGCCCTCGACAAGATTGAGTGGAATCTCTATGGCCAGGTGCTCAATAGCTGGCTGGCTTGATTTGATATTCATGGCCTGTTTCAAACCCCTGTTGAACACAAGACTATGCGGTCCGAGCAGCTGCAGTGTTTCGCGAGACTTAACCGGCATAGCTACAATATGTTCTACTCCAAGTTGGTTCAAAAAATATGCTGCATTGCCAGCATTCCCACCAATTCGCTTTTCATAATAAGGAAAAATCTTTTTTGCTTTTTCAAAGGTCCGCTTGGTCACAAAATACTCTTTTCCTGGCTCACTTATTGCCAACTTTTTCAGCTCAATCAGCCTATCAAGCGTCCCGCGGGCAACCAGGTCGATATGAGTGAATAACCCGAGATAAATCTTCATTATAGAGAAGCACCATAAGTTTTAATTAGGTTTTAGATTAACTCCAGTGTGCTACTAGCAAGCTTGTCGGAGGTATGTTTTTGAAACCAGAATGGGTTTTCGAAGTCTCTTTCGAGTGTGGTAACAAGGTGGGTGGCATCTGGACCGTCATAACATCGAAATCCAGGACCATGAAGCATGCGTTTGGCGATAAGTACCTGACTATCGGATTTCATAATCCAGATAGCATAGAGATTGTTAACAAAAAAGTGCCAGACTGGCTTGCGTCCGCATTCCGCGAGCTTGAACCGCTTGGACTAAAGTTTCAGTATGGTGATTGGGTGGATGCAACAAGCTCAAAAATAGTATTGATTGATTCCACCAAGTTTCAGAACCAACAGATTAATCAAATCAAACAAGAGATGTGGAACAACTACAAGATTGACTCGCTTGATACTAAGTTTGATTTTAATGAACCGCTTGCTTGGTCATATGCAACAGGCATGCTGATTGAGAGTATCACCAAGACTACAAGCGGAAAAGGAGTTGCTCATTTTCATGAATGGCTTTCTGGCGCAGGGCTGCTTTATCTGAACTCAAAACAACCTAGTATGCCGACGATATTTACTACTCATGCGACCGTGCTCGGAAGGTCGGTGCCTATGTTTGACAGTGAGCTTGTTGATACAGACCAGCTTGCTAGAGACAAGGGCGTGCTGGCCAAGCATCAGACAGAAAAGGCAGCAGCAAGTGCATCAGATGTGTTTACCACTGTTAGTGACCTGACTGCAGAAGAGGCCGCCAGGATTCTTGGTAGAAAGCCAGATGTCTTGACATACAACGCGCTCGATTCCAAGCTCAATCTACAGAACACGCTTAGAAAAAAGATTCTTTTACGTGATAGATTGAACAAATTTTTGAAAGGTTATTTTACGCCCTATTATCCTATTCAAGTAGTAGATATGCCTGTTATCTACACGGCTGGGCGATATGAGTTTCATAACAAAGGATTTGATATTTTTATTGATGCACTCGGCAAGCTGAACGAGCAGCTAAAGCAGGCAGATTCAGACAGAACGATTCTCTCATTCATAATGGTCCCGGCTGGGACACTTGGATTCAAAGACGAGGTCGTAGATAACTTTGTGATTTATCAGCGAATGCGCGAGATGATTAATGAAAGTATGTCTGACCTAGCATCCCATATACACACACTGGCCAAAGATGATGATGTGATAGAAGGCAAGATGAATGAGATAATGATAGAGATGAAGAGATTTTCTTCAAGATTCAAGAGCCGGCGCGGTAAAAATCCACCACTATGTGCTTCTAGACTCGCGAATAATGAAGAGCAAGACCCAGTTTTGTCGAGAATGCGTCAGGTAGGATTGCTCAACAGAAAGGAAGACAGAGTCAAGTCGATATTCTACCCAATCTACCTTAATCGACAGGACGAGCTGCTCGGCATGAGCTATTTTGAGTTTATCACTGCTGGTAGTATGGGCGTGTTTCCATCAAGGTATGAGCCCTGGGGTTACACGACTATGGAGTCGGCTGCATCAATCAGCTCGGCTGTGACCACTGACCGTTCTGGTTTTGGTCGGGCTGTCAAGGGACTGGGTGGCTTGGAAGGCATAACTGTCCTAGAGTCTGGTGGTGACATAGTTGATCGGTTGGCAATAGTGATTGA
>JAAOXV010000033.1 GCA_018220955.1 Candidatus Altarchaeota archaeon
AAAATAAACAAGCAGACTGCCAAAGAATGCGCCATAAAATCCGATATCCAACCACCAGTCGATGCTCCAGCTGGTCACTGCCAATACGATTGCACCAACAGCTGCAAGCACAGCTGTAAAAAGCACTCCCTGTTGTGAGTTTCTAATATTCTTCTTTAGTTCCTTTATCTCGAGCTTGCGTGTCTGGATATTCCTGAGCGTGAATCGAAGTGAGTATGCAAATCCGCCGAGTCCGAGAAGTATGAGTATGGACGATAGCACGCCGCTGAACATGAAAATATAGCCATAAACATACAGATGATTGTAGGCATCATAATAGTATGTCCCACCAAAATCCCCCATAGTCAGCATGGCCATAGAAATCAGGGAAATCACGGCCTGAACAAGAAAATGAGCATTATACTCTGCCGTGTCTTTTTTGGTCACTGGGGCCGGCGGGATTCGAACCCACGACAACGGGATCTTCAGTCCCGCGCTCTCCCAGGCTAAGCTACGGCCCCACTATCTATCAGGCCTCTCTCATTTAAAAGTTTTCAATTCATCTAGCTTGGCCTGCAGGTCTTGTTGCAGCTTGTCAAAGCAGACCCAGCCAGTCTCTTCACGCATACAAAGGTTATCAGAGCTCATGGCGATTATCCAACCATAGAACGGAGCTCGAGAGAAATCATTGCCAATGGAATTACCAGCTGTCCAAATCACTTCTGCATACTCTTGTGGCTCAATCAGTGTGCAGTTAGCCAGTCGTTCATCCAGCCCAGCCTCTATCATAATGTCCTGCTCGCAAATCGCGTTTATACAATGTCCACTCGGGCCTTGAGAATAGCAGACCATATACACTTGGTCGCCAGCTATCTCAACCAGCTCAGCATCTTCCATATACCAGCTTCCAATTACCTCATACTGTCCAGCCGTGCTTGCCTTCCAAGCCTCGAATGGGCGGTCATACTTGTCCATCAAATAATTGGCTTCTGCCATAAACAAAGTCGCCAGGTCTTCACAGTCACCGCCAGACCTGTCAATTGTAAAGGACACGTTCTGGATAAAGTCCTGTTTGCCAAGCGAAATGTCATCAAGATAATCAATGTCAAATACTTTCTCATTCCTAAACCACACACACGGTAATCTTATGTTGGCCAGCACACAATCCTCAATAGTATGAAGCTGTTCTGATTCAATAGGACCAAGGTCAGAATTTTGCTCAAACCAGTCAAAATACGAAGTTAGCTGAGTCTCAAGTGAGCCAAACTCGGTCTGCAAGGCCTGCAGCTCCTGTCTCTGTTCGACAAGTGTGCTGTTGACTACCAGGCCAAGTGAGCTAAGCTGTGACTCTAGCTCGGCTATTGAGCTTATGGAGCTGTCAAGCTTATCCTGTAGCTGAACCAGCTCTGCCTGAACAAGGGTCTGATTTTCCTCAAGCTCACTGAGCTTGGTTTGAGTATCCATCAGCGAAACATTCAGGACCAAAAGCCAGGCAACCACTGTAACTATGGTCAGGTCAGATATTTTCACAAAATTCCTTAGCTTAGAAATATAAAAGCGATTCAGTGGCATACGGGTCTGCCAAGCTTCCAGTCCTTATAACCAGTCAATAAAAGAGTAATATGAAGTTCTCAGTATCAGCAGTATCTGACTATGATTTCTGCCCGCACTTGTTTTTTCTCAAGCATATCAAAAAAGTCAGAAGATACACACAAAAGATGCGACAGGGATTTGAGGCACATAAAGGTGCGGATGAGGTCTGGACAAGACTTGAGGTGGCTGGAGCTCAGATAAATGGTCGGGCTGATTTTGTAAAAGAGGATAGGATAGTTGAACTCAAGATATCCAACCCGGTATTTTGGCGTTCACACACTATGCAGGCCAGCTTGTATGCACACTCTTTATCAAAAAAAATAATTGATATTGAATACAGAAATCTGGGACTTAACCTGATAGGTAGGCCAGTCGAGATGAGCAGAATACAAGAAACAGTTGAGCGGTTGAAAGAGGATACAGCAAAAATGGGTTTTCAACCAAACAAACGGTCCTGTTATTTTTGTGGGTACAAACAATTCTGTCAGTATCAACAATACTGAACGCAATCAGTCATACTGAAGATATATATCAATCAAGCTGGACGCGCCCATCATATCACCCAACAACGCCGGGAGTCTGAGTTCATAATCATTTATTCCAAAAGCTCCCTGAAGGTCATTGAGCACTTTTACCACAAAGATTATATCCTGACTGCCATTGTACTCGGTTCCACCATCGCTTGAATCCCATAATATCCCTGTCAGCCAGGGCGAGCCATTGCTTGTATTGACTACAGGTACATTCTGCACAAGCCGGTCAAACACAGTAAAATTTTCGAACATATCAGCTTGGTCATTGTCATCTGTATCATATGTCTTGCTGACACTGTCTGGAAAATCTCCTGAACCAAGCTCTGTATCAATCTCACTAAAATCGTTTGTGCCATTCAACGGCTGCAGCGCACTGAAATTTATGCTACTATCGCTGTCAGCAGTAAAGAGCTTGCCTTTCACAGAACTAGGATACCAGTATGAGAAGTTACTGGTCGGGTCGCTCAAAGTAAAACCACCAAGAATTTGTCCATAAAAGTAACTCCAGCTTGGGATGAGTAGCTCAGTGGTATTGTGGTTGTCAGACTGATTCAAGTCATTCATACCAGCCAACTGTATGACCGTCACATTGATGCTGTGATTACAAATCGCAAAGCTTGAGCTGGTATTCACTAGCTTCCAACTCAATCCATCAAAATCAAGCGTGAAATTTTCAATCAAGCTAGCAGAACCATGACAGTCGGTTGTGTTAAACCAGACTCCTACACTAGTCAAGTCATTCCAGGCATTATTGCTTATGTTTGCCTGAATCAACACTGCTTCTCCTTCTTTTGGCGAACTTTCGTTAAAAACGATTGTCCGGACAATCAAGTCAGAAAAAAGTTCGGTCTGATAGCTGAATATGTCTGAGCTATTCCATTCATTGTTAGTGTCATTCGCAAATACCTGCCAGCGAATTGTGCACGCATCTGTTTGGTTGATTAGCTTGGTCACATTGGTCCAATTACCTGCTCCAGTCAGCTGTGCCCAGCTATTGTTCACAAGGTTACCAGTACAATTATCAAAGCTAAAGACATAACCGGCCAAACCAACCAAGCTCTGCCAATACAAGTTATGTTCAGTAAAAAAGCCAGCAGCAGTTGAGTTACTTGAATTGTCTGACCAGCTTGGTCTAACCAGAACTTCGTAGGCAAAACTATCTGTTCTGTTCCATTCAGCTCCTGTATTGTTAGCATAAATTCGCCATCCGATTGTTTTGCCAGAACACGCAGCCGGTATTGTCCAGCTCAGGTTCGACCAATCATCTACGCCAGTCAGCAAAACCGAGCTCAGATTTCCCCAGCTATCGCAGCTGGCACCGGTCCCATTGGTCTCAAGCAAAGAATATCTGAGTCCAACATCGTCTGTCCACCTTATCCTGTGCTCAACCGTCTCAGCGGTATAAACAGCTGTGTCATTGATCGAATTATCAAACCATTTTGGTTCAACAGAAAAACCAGAAACAAACAGAACTACGGTGATAAACAGGAACGGCCAGTATTTGAACATCACAAAAATCTGTCAGGCGGCTATAAAAAAATGTGGATTAGGCTTTTCCAAGCTCTTGGATTTTTTGATAGATAGCTTCGACCATAGTATCAATACCTTGACTGTGTAGCAAAAGCTCTGCTCGGTCTTTGTAAGGCAACACAAACTCAAGCTCGCCAGGCCTTATTCGTTTTTTCCACCAGCTAATCACCTTTTGTTTGGTTTTTCCCCGTTCAGTCATATCACGCAACACCCTTCTTGCAAGCCGTTTGTCTGGGTCAGCATCTATAAACACGGTCAGGTCTGGCTCGGTTTTTAGCCAATCACCGAGCGTCCAAAGCCCTTCCACGATTATGATTTCAGCTGGTTCTTGCTTTCTAAACCCTGTCCGCTCATTCAAAAAATCATAAACCGGCACCTGGGCTGGTTTTTTGTTTATCAGGTCCTGCAGATTCTTGTTCAACAGAGCCCAGTCAACCGCTCGCGGGTCATCCCATTTTTTCTCTATATTCATCTTCAATATTTCTTGTTTTGAAAAAAAGTATTCATCTAAGCTGAGTTTAAGTGCGCTGTCAAGTTTTTTGACAAGCTCATCTGCAACCAAAGTCTTGCCACTCGCGCTTGTGCCAGCTATGAAAATCAACACATAGCCTTGTATGCCGGTTTTTTATATGCCTGACCCAACAAAACCTGTGGAAGACATAGTCCAAATAGCGGATTACAAGGATTACAAGAACACTCGATTTATCAAGGCATTTGTCAAGAAGACTGGGCTAAAGGGCAAAAAAGTATTGGTCAAACCAAACCTGCTCTTGCCAGCTCTACCAGAAAAAGCAGTTACTACTCACCCAAGCATAGTAAAGGCGGTTGTGGAAAAGCTGCTTGACCAGGGATGTACTGTTGCAATTGGAGATAGCTCAGTTCAACAATCAGTATTTGGCGGACTTATGCGGGTGACTGGATTAAAAGACGCGCTTAAGGGACTAGATTACCTGCCAGCAGATGTTGACTCTCTTCCAGCTATCAAGCTAAAGCTCAGAGGCTTTGCAGAAGAACAGACAGCACCGATAAGCTCGGCACTAAAAGGAACAGATGCAATCATCAATCTGTCGAAGTTCAAAACCCATTCGCTAACTGGCTTTACCGGAGCTGTCAAAAATTTCTATGGCTTGTTACCCAGAAAGGCAAAAAAAAGTTATCATGTTCGTTTCACTAACACAGCCCACTTTTCCGCTTTTTTGGTCGACTTAGCTGCCTCAATACAAGACAGACTACCAGTATGGAATTTGATGGACGCTGGTTGGGCAATGGAAGGGGACGGGCCGAACGCAGGCGACAGAATTGATATTGGACTACTGATAACTGGAAAAAGCCCATTCCAAGTTGACCGAGCAGCTTTGTCTATGGTCAAACCCGCGTTTTCAATCCACACAGACAAAATAGCAGACAAGCTTGGGCTAATTGGTGAGTTCAAGACAACTGGTGTACAAAAGACTATCAAACTCAAATGGCCAAAAACCTATCTGCCACTCAAGGCACTGAGCTGGCTGCCAAACCTGCCTTTGGTAAACAGACTTGTGCCCATCCCAAAAATAATGTCGAACTGTATTGGCTGCGGCATCTGCGTGAAAGCCTGTCCGGCCGATGCAATCAAGCTTGTGAATGGTCGAGCAAAAATTGACTCAGCTAAGTGCGTGCGCTGCTATACCTGTGCAGAGGCCTGTCCGCACCATGCAATCAAAACAAACAAAGCAAATCTGATGACAAGAATTTCTAATTTGGTTGTTAGATAACTTCGTGTTTTAGTCGAGTTTTTTCTAAAACTTGCCTGCGCGAGCAGGAACTCGTTTTGATGAAACCAACCGCAGTGGGCAAGCTTTTTTGATCAAACTTTTGCTTTGCGAAGGAAACTTGCCTGCGCAAGCAGGAGTTTTTGGGCCCGCGGGGATTTGAACCCCGGGCTTCCGGCTTTCTTAGGCCGACTCCTTTCCTGAAAGAGTATATCAGAGATGGTCATATAAGACCGGCGCTCTGACCAGGCTGAGCTACGGGCCCTGCTTTTCTAAGCAACTTAATCAATTTTAAGACTTTTCAATCTAACCAATATAGGTAGTTTCATCCTGCTTCTTGACCGGTAGCTTTCCTTTAATGGCTCCATCCAGCTTATCCAGGGTGCCTTGCATCATTTTTACAAGTGCCCTGGCAGTTGCTGGAGTAATTACAACGTCAGCCACCATTTGCTTTCTGAGCGCATCCACAAACCCGATTCGCACTACCGGGTCCTGATTACCCTCTTTTGTTTTTTTAACAAGAAAGCTAACCATTACCTCATCACCGAAAACAGGCCTTACTAGACCAGGTGTATCCCTTACATTCATACTCCGCTCAGGTGTCAACCTTTTTAAATCGGGTGGTCTGCTCTTCCAGAGACAGGTTGCCAGGTGAGGCCGGAGGCAGATCAGAATCATTCAATCATCGTATGGCTCAAATAGCTTCTAGCCAGACCCGGGCAAACCAAAAAAGGTGATAATATGGGAAAAATCAGCCCTGTTGCGGCTAAATACATCATTAAAGCAGAACTCAAAGCGAGCGGCGTAATAGAAAAGCCTGACGCGATTGGAGCAATATTCGGTCAGACTGAAGGACTCCTTGGCGCAGAACTTGAGCTAAGGGAATTACAGAAATCCGGAAGGATTGGAAGAATCGAGGTTCATCTTGATATCAAGAATGGTAAGACAAAAGGAATGATTGAAATTCCGTCA
Organism: Candidatus Altarchaeota archaeon; assembly: GCA_018220955.1. GTDB lineage: Archaea > SpSt-1190 > SpSt-1190 > SpSt-1190 > SpSt-1190 > JAAOXV01. Next base: position 6,356 of record JAAOXV010000033.1, read on the forward strand.
AGCATGGACAAATCAGAAACAGCTGTGATTGCATCAGCTATGGAAACCATTGATAGGATTGGTCCATGTGAAGCAGAGATAAAGATAGTTGCAGTCGAAGATGTAAGGGAAATGAAACGCAAGTTTATTGTTGACCGGGCCAAAAATATTCTAAAAGATATGGTGATGAAATCGCCAGACACACAAGAAATGGTTGAAGAGGTCGCAGTGACCGTAAGAGCAGCCGAACTGATTAAGTATGGCCCAGAACGGCTTGCTGCTGGACCTGCAATTGACATAAGCGACGATCTAATTATTGTGGAAGGCAGGGCGGATGTACTCAACCTACTAAAAAACGGATTTAAAAGCGTAATATCCATGGAAGGAACCAAGATACCAAAAACCGTAATCGAACTAACCAAATCAAAAACCACCACATTATTTGTGGATGGTGATAGAGGCGGCGACCTGATAATAAAGGAATTACTGATGTTGGCAGACTTAGATTTTGTTGCCAAAGCACCAGATGGCAAAGAGGTTGAGGAGCTAACAAAAAAAGAAATACACAAAGCCCTCAGATCTGGTGAAGCAGCTGACCAATACAAAACCGGAAAATCAGTCAAGTCAAACAAGCCAGAAAAGCAAGAAACAAGAACTACACGAACAATGAAAACAACAAGGACTGCAAGAACCACAAGAAGAACCAGAGAAACCATAACTAAACCAACCAGAAAACCACGACTGACAAAAGATAAGAAAGAGCAGTTCAAGAACTTGCTTGATGATCTGGTCGGATCAAAAGGGGCCTATATACTTAGAGGCACAGAAATACTTGGTAAAGTTCCAATAACCGAGCTGGTTAGGTATCTAGAAATACTCAAGGCAGATACAGTTGTTATGGATGGCGTACTTGACAACAAGCTTGTCCATACCATAAACAGGTATGGAATAGACATCATAATCTGTAGTCGAATAGAACCAGATGTTAATAGCTCAAATGTGCTAACTACTAAGGAT
>JAAOXV010000034.1 GCA_018220955.1 Candidatus Altarchaeota archaeon
AGTCTCGAGAGAAAACCGCAATTTCAACGCTTCTCTCACCCTTTTACTCCTCGCGAGTTTGGGCATTATAAGGATTTGGTTTAACTAAAACTTGCCAGTATTCCTGAGCCAATAATTACAAGAGCTAATCCAAATAATTTTGCAAGTGTAAATGATTCCCCGAGCAGGAACCCGACAGAGGCGGCTATTGCAACACTGCCACCAATGATGATTGGCCCGCCCACGGATATCTCTAAACCAGAACCATATGCCTTTAGCGCAAAAAAATCGATGCCGAGTGCGCAGACACCAGCAAGCACGGCGAATATGATTCCCTTTGAGCTGGAGTATAGTTGGGTTGATTTGAGCTTTGGCAATAATAAGGCTATACCAAGCAGTGCGGCAGTCGTGGAAACTATGACAGCTCCGAACAAGGTGTTGACAAAATCAGATGCACGCTCTTGAAACACAGTCCAGAAACCAAAAGATACTGCTGCAACTATGGCAAAAATGGTTCCTGGATGCATATATCGCTAGTATATAGATGACTATATAGTTTTCACTTTGGAAACTCAAAACTTATAAAAACCCCATTGAATCTGAAACTTAGGTGAATTGAAAATGCAGATGATAGCTCCGGAAGGAATGGGGTATGACCGTGTTGTCACAGTGTTTAGCCCGGATGGTCGGCTTTTCCAAGTGCAGTATGCAATGGAAGCTGTTAAGAGAGGTGCAACTGTGATAGGCATAACCGCCAAGGACGGGATTGTGCTAGTAGCAGACAAGAAAGTCCTTCATCCATTGGTTCATTTTAGGTCAATAGAAAAGATTTCAAAAGTAGACCATTCTGTAGGTGCGGCAACCATTGGCTTGGTAGCTGATGGGAAGAAACTTATAGATGAAGCCAGGCTTGAAGCACAACGACACAGGTTAATTTATGATGAGCCAATTAAGGTGCATCAGCTGGTAAAGGATGTATCGAGCTATATGCAGCTCTTCACCCAATATGGCGGGCTAAGACCATTTGGAGTTACTATACTCATTGGTGGGTATGACAACAAACCAAAACTTTTTGAGGTTGATCCAAGCGGGACTCCAACAGAATGGAAAGCTACCGCAATCGGCGAGGGCCGAACACCAGCAATCAAGATTCTTGAATCAGGATACAAGGAGAGCCTCCTAACAGATGATGCACTTAGGCTAGGGATAAAGGCATTGAAAGAGATACTAAAAGACAAGTTCCAGATAACACGAATCGCGGCTGCTGTTGTGACTGAAAAGGGTTTCAAACACCTTAGTCAGGATGAGATGGAAGGGATAATTCATGGCAGTAAAAATTGAAGATGCGATTGTGATAAGACTCAGCAAAACAGGTGAGCGGTTCGAGATTTTGGTCGATCCAGATGCAGTGATGAAGCTGAGACAGGGTGGTGAGATTGATTTTCGAGAAGCACTAGCGGTTCAGGAGATTTTCAAAGATGCAAGAAAAGCAGACCGTGCAAGCGAGTCTGCTATCGAACAGGTATTTGGGACAGATGATATCATACAGGCAGCGGCTGTGATAATGAAAAAAGGTGATTTTCACCCGACAGCCGAGCAGAAGCGCCAGATGACAAAAAAAGTGAGAAACCAGATAATCGACAGAATTGCAAGAAACGCAATCGACCCTAGAACCAATATACCACACACGCGCGACAGAATAAGCTGGGCGCTTGATGAAGCAAAAATCAAGATAGATATGAGCTCGGCAGCTCAGCAAATGAATGACGTAGTTAAGGCACTTCAGCCGATACTACCTCTTAAGTTCGGCATGACCAAGCTGGACATCACAATACCAAACAGGTATGCCCCATCTTTGTATGGGAAAATCAAAGGCCAAGCCAAAATATTGCGCGAGCAATGGATGGCAAACGGTCTCATACTCAGGTTAGAAATCCCGAGTGGAACAAAAACGGATTTCTATGATTTCCTGAATAATGCAACAAAAGGAGAAGTAATAATAAAGGAGGAGATACAATGACAGAATTAGCTGGAAACAGAAGTTTAGTCACGCCCGGAGAGATTTTATCAAAGGGCATGGAATCTCTCCCTGGATTTGGGACTTTTAGAGACGGCGATTTTATTCGTGCCAGTTTTCTAGGACTCTCAGATATCAAAGGGAGACTTGTGAATGTTATTCCATTATCTGGAAAATACATTCCAAAAAAGGACGACCCGATTATCGGGATTGTAAAAGATGTTAGGTTTTCGAACTGGGAAATCGAAATCAATAGCCCATACACGGCTGTGATGATGATTTCAGAAGCATCTAACGGTTATATCGATACAAATCGAGAACCATTAAGTAAGTATTTTGATGTCGGTGACACAGTGCTTTGCAAGATTAAGAACGTGGAAGAAAATATGAATATCCATGTGACAGTACGAGCACCAGGAATGCGAAAATTGAATGACGGAAAAGTGATTGAAGTCAAGTCAAGCAAGATTCCTAGGATAATTGGCAAAAGCGCGTCGATGGTCAAGATGATCAAAGAATATACTGGCAGCAATGTGTTTGTTGGCCAGAACGGACGAGTCTGGGTATCAGGCGGTAATGAAGCACTTGCAATCAAGGTGATAAAGACCATTGAACAACAAGCACATACGTCTGGACTTACAGACAAAATAAAAACTATATTGGAGGCGGAAGGAGATGGCAGAAGAAAGACCGAAATATCTGATTAAAGCAGGCAAGCGACTTGATGGCAGAAAGCCAGGAGATGCAAGACCAATGAAGATTGAGACTGGTGTGATAGAGAACGCCGAAGGATCTGCAATGGTTGAGTTTGGAAAAACCAAGGTGGTTGCGGCTGTATATGGCCCTAGGGACATACATCCAAAGCATATGATGCGTTCAAACAGAACGCTTGTCAGAGCTAGGTATGATATGCTGCCTTTCTCTGTTGAGGACAGGAAAAGACCTGGACCTGGCAGAAGGGAGCGTGAAATCAGTAAGGTTCTTAGTGAGACACTTAACACAGCAGTGTTTGTGGAAAAATTTCCGAGAACCGCGATAGATGTGTTTATCTCAGTTATCCAGGCGGATGCAAGCACTAGGGTGGCTGGGTTGAATGCTGCCTCAGTTGCAATGGCTGATGCCGGATTGCCGATGAGGGACTTGGTGGTCTCAACCAGCTTTGGAAAAATACATGATGAAAAAGGAAAAGGGCATATGGTGGTGGATGTGTTCAAACCAGAAGATAACTGGGGAATGGCAGATATCGCATATGCAAAATTACCTAACCTTGACAAATATGTATTGCTCCAGATGGACGGTAATGTCACAAAGGACGAGTTTTTCAAAGGACTCGAGATGGCTGACAAGTCGCTCGATGATATATACAAAGCTCAGGTGGCAGCACTAAAGAAAAAATACATGGAGGGATCAAAATGATAGGCGATCTTACAAAAAAGAACATAATTGACTCTGTAAAGACAGGCGTCAGAATAGATGGTCGAAAAATAGATGAGTTTAGACCCATCAAGATTGAGACCGGAGTTGTCACAAAGGCAGAAGGCTCGGCCATGGTTGAGCTTGGAAAGTCAAAAGTGATTGTAGGTATCAAGATGGGTATCGGCGAGCCGTTCTCAGATAGACCAGACCAAGGTGTGCTTATGACCAACGCAGAGTTGACAGCCATGAGCGCTAATGAGTTTGAGCCAGGACCTCCGAGTCCGGATGCAATTGAGCTAGCTAGAGTGATTGACCGTGCGATTAGAGAATCAAAGGTGATTGACCTTGAGAAGCTGTGTGTCAAAAAAGGAGAGCAGGTTTGGATGATATTTGTCGATATATACACTATCAACGCAGATGGGAATATATTTGACGCAGGTGTGCTTGGTGCATTTGCGGCATTAGCAACCGCTAAAATACCAGTTCTTAAGGACGGAGTTGTTGATAGAGAAGCTGCAGCTAAGAAGAGTTTGCCGTTAGACGGTAAAGTAGTTTCAACTACATTTGCCAAGCTAGGCGATAAAATCGTAGTTGACCCTATTCGAAAAGAAGAGCTCTCGATGGAAGCAAGACTCACAATCGGTGTGAAAGACGGAAACATAGTTTCGCTACAAAAAGGTGGCGAAGGCGGGTTCAATAAAAAAGAACTCGAGGAAATGTTCGAAAGGTCTTTAAAGCACTCGAAAGCACTTCTGAAAACACTGGGGTGACAAGATGAACGCAAGGCAGATACTGGTCAAGAACGGCGCGCATATCGGCACGCCCAGTAAAGTCGAAGCTATGAAGAGATTTATCTTCAAGATTCGGCCGGACGGGCTGGCGATTATTAATGTACAATCAGTGGATGAAAGGCTTAGGACAGCGGCAAAGATGCTAGCTCAATATGAGCCAGAAGATATTCTGATTGTTGCAAACCGGGAGCAGGCACATAAGCCTGTTGAGCAGTTCTGCAAGCATACTGGATTCCAGGGGATTACAGGTCGTTTCTTTCCAGGAACTATGACCAATCCCAACCTGGATTATTTTATTGAGCCAAAATTGTTGATGGTAATCGACCCTTGGGTTGACAAGCAGTCAGTGACTGAGGCAACCAAGCAGAGAATACCAGTAATCTCGCTTGTAAGCACTAACAACACATTTTCAGATATTGACCTGGTTGTACCTTGTAATAACAAGGGTCGAAAGTCACTTGCGGCAATATTCTATGTGCTGACTCATTATGTGTTGTATGAGAAAAAAGGGTTGACTGAGGGACAAGAGCTAGAAGCGAAGTTTGAGACATTCTTTGACGACTCCAGAGATTCACAATGATTCGAAATCCAGCAGCAATTGGTTTTTATCCAGCTGAGCAAGCGCAGCTAGAGCTCTTGCTTTCTGAGCTGTTTTTACAAGCCAAGAAGTCAGGACCGTTCATTCACGGAATCTCTCCGCATGCTGGCCTGATTTATTCTGGTCTTGCGGCAGCCGGACTTTACAAGTCACTCAAAAAAACAGATCGCCTTGTGATATTGGGTACAGACCATCATGGAATTGGGGATGATATTGTAGTGCATCCTTATTCTGCCTGGAAAACCCCGTTTGGACAAGTTAAGGTAGACACTGAGCTGGCGGCCGAGCTAGATACCCTGGGTCCGCAGATTTATCCTTGCCCGAGTGAACACTCAATTGAAGTTCAGCTACCTTTTTTGCAGCACATACTTGGTGACTTTAGTTTTCTACCAATCACTGTACCGTCTGTCCCTTTTCCTCGTCTGCAGGAGCTTGGTGCAAAGCTGGCCGAGCTCGATGTGCCGATTATTGCCAGCTCAGATATGAGTCATTATGTTCCTGAAGCTCGGGCTGAAAAGCTGGACAAGCTGGCGATTGAACAGATACTAGCTATCCAACCAGAACAGCTGATTGACACTGTGCTTGAGAACAACATCAGTATGTGTGGCCTTTTCCCTGTTGCAGCTCTGTTGGCATCTTTACCAAGCTCAACCAGCTCAGAACTTATCGAGTATTATAGCTCAGCCGAGATGACCGGCGACAGCTCAAGCGTGGTTGGCTATGCCTCTATTGGATTCAAATAATTTTAGTCGAACCCACTGCAGTTGGTAAACCCCGCCCAATTTTTTGTTCAAGGTTTTCTGCGGAAAAAGAAGGGGCTCCGCCCCTTTCTTCACCCACCGCAGTGGGTAAACCCCGAATAAAAAAGGGAAGTCCTAGAAACCGTAGGTTTCTAGTGCGAGCCGAGGGGGATTTGAACCCCCGACCTGCGGGTCCGAAGCCCGCCGCACTATCCAAACTATGCTACCGGCCCTCTGGCCTGCACAAGTACCGGCCCTCTAGCCGACACAGGTACCTGCCTATAATTCAGCACAATAAGCGATTAAAGAAATTGCTATTTCTTGAACTGTTTTTTCCAAAACACGGTGTCTGGTAGCAAGAGTCCGATAAAGCCACCTATCTCTAGCACAACAGCCAGCGCCATTGTGCAGCTGTCACCATATGAGCTAAACCAGAGTCCGAGTCCGTTTGCTATCATGATTGCTCCAAACACTCGCGACAAAAAGTCAGCTATCGGTTGTCTCCATTTTAACAGGGCCACAACAATCAGTGTGCTTCAGCTAAATATGTGTGTCGGGAGTTTGTCAAAAACAAATTTTTGTTCAAGGTTTTTCTGCGGAAAATCCACCGCAGTGGACAAGAGCTTGCATTATCTTTTAATCAAACACCCCTTCGGAGGTAAACTTTTGCTTGCGGGGAAAATTTTGTCGGGAATGGGATTCGAACCCATGTACTCACTAGAGACAGGATCTTAAGTCCTGCGCGTTTGACCAGTCTCCGCCACCCCGACTTATGGCTCTGGCTCTATGGATTTTAATATATGACTAAACAAGAAATTCTCTTAGCTTTGCTAATGGCGCTGACAAGTTTTCGTGTACTGAAAAATTGTATATTGGTTCAGAATGAGCTTGTATGTCAATTGCATAACCTCTACCAGTTGAAACCTGATAATGCATTGCATTGTCTTGGTTTTCATTAATGGTTTCAAACAGTTCTTTTGCCCTATCAGATACTGTGTTATACCAATCCAGACAATGTTCGACATGTTCATGAGTTGTACCTATCAACACAATTGGGATTTTGTTTGTTGTACTGATGATTTCCTGATAAAATTTTTCAGCTTCCTCAACAGTAGATGTGCTGGTACAGTCATAAAACAACAAAGCAGCCTGTAGGATTTTAGAAACATTTTTTGTGAAGTTTAGTTTCAAGTCTGTGTCGCCAAGACCATAAACAAAGCTTTCAGCTTCCCAACCAACTTGTTTTAGATATGACTTTGTCTCTGGATGTTTTGTATCCAATTTTGGATATTTGCTAAATAATCCGATTTCCAATTTCATATTCAAACCTCTGCAGAAATTTTGTCAAAATAAGCTGCTTCAGCACAAGCTCGGATTGGAGCATCATATGGTAAATCAGAATGAACTATCTCGCTCGGTCCGCTAAGATGTAATATTTTTTGTTGATCTTTGTTTGTTGAAACTTGGAAATGTTCTGCATATTCTCTATTTTCCTGGATTTGTTCAAACAGATTGTCGGCCAGTTCAATAACCTGTTCATTTTTCCCATTATCATAAATACCTACCAGCATAATCGGTTTGCGCGGGTCAATTCCGAGCTTTGTATCAATAAAATCAACATAGTCTTTAGCTATATCAATGCTTGTGACATCCATTAAATCATAGAAAACCAAGTTAGTACTTGAACCCATGACAAATTTTGAAGATAAACACTGAAACCGTTTCTTTCCTGAAAAATCCCATATTTGAGCTAAAATTGTGGTTTTCTCTGGGTCTGGAGTTGCGATATCAAAATAATGAACATAATGTTCAACACCAATTGGTTTTTTCTCTTGGTCTATGCCAAGCGCAGTCTGAAGATATTTGGATTTACCTATTTCAGATTTGCCTACTGAGAAAATTTTAAATAAATAATCATATCGCTTTTTCTCCGAAGAGTTCATATAATACTATAAAGTAACTACTTTTTAAGTTCTTGTTTTTCTTGTTCTTTGAGCAACATCTTACAAGCAATCATATGTGAGCACTCTTTACCTTTTAGAACATAGTATTCGCAATCGCAAATCCAGGTCTGGCCTGGCACACGGAAGATGACGTGCCGATCTTTGTTAGACTTGACTGTAAAATAGATAGAAGAACCAATAAGGCCTTTTGAAACAACCTTTCCAGACTTCATGAGTTTTTGCGCTTTCCTAAACTTATCAGGCCTCATTTTATTGTAGCCTCGATAATGACTGGCTTTTCCTCAAGCTCCTTAAATCTCATCTGTTTGGTCAGCTCCTTGTATCGGTTTCTGATTGTAACTTCTGTTACACCGGCTACATCCGCCACTTCTCTTTGAGTTTTCTTTTCTCCTGTTAGCTGAGCAGCTATGTATAGAACTGCTGCAGCCACGCCGGTCGGGCCCCTTCCAGATGAAAGTTCAAGCTCTTTTGCCTTTTTCAAAATTTCAAGTGATTTTGTTACTGTGATGCCTGATAGGTTTAGCTGGCTTGCGAATCTAGGGATATAGTCGGCTGGATCAGTCGGCAAAATCCTGATACCAAGCTGGCGAGCAAGGAATCGGAAGGTCCTACCAATTTCGCGCTTTGGTATATTAGCAACATCCGCTATCTCATCAAGCGTCCTGGGTGTTCCGTGTTCTCTGCAGGCAGTATAAAGTGAGGCTGCCACAACTGATTCCATGCTTCTTCCCCTGACTAGTTCTTTTGCAACCGCCCGCCTATAGACAAGCGCGGCTGCCTCTTCCACCCCTGGTGGCAGGTTGAGCTGACTGGTATAGCGTTTCAGCTCAGCTAGTGCATACTTCAGATTTCTCTCTGTTGCAGTACTGATTCTCTGTTGCCATTTTTTGAGTCTTAGGAATTTAGGCCTTAGTTTTGGCGGCAGCTTGAAAATATCACTGAATCCCATACCTATTTCGGTTGAGATTCCCTTGTCATGTCTGGCTAAACTAATCGGAGCTCCAGCTCGTCTTCGCTTATTGGCATCACCACTATCAAACTCTCGCCACTCTTGACTAAAATCTATCATGTTCTCTTCTAGTACTGCTCCGCATTTTTTGCAAACCAATTCGCCTCTAGTAAAATCTTTCATAAGACTTTCAGAATTACATTTAGGACATTTCTTTGTATCACCTGAAGAATGTACGACAAGTGCCATTATATCACCTGCAGTATAGAAATTCTTTTAAACATTAGAATCCCCGCACAGTTACCATTTATAAAACTTTGTGTTTTTTATATTAACCCTTGTCCCGAAGGAGTTTGAACAGTTTGCTTAAAAGACCGTGTCGAACATCCACCGAATTGCCTGTGGAAATACTTTTACCAAGAACCTGGATTGGAAATCCATATCACCACGTGATTCAAGAACAGGCTTTGTTCTGTTTAGAAATCTGACCATCGCCTCTGGTTTGCGCTTTATTAGCTTGTATCCAAGTCCTTGCAAGAATAGTTCTTTTGACATCTTTTGTTTCCATAAACGTTCATAGTTTTTCTCGTTCTTGTTTAGAATTGCTTTGGCAGCTGCTTCTGCGGCCGTCATCGCCATTACTACGCCTCCGCCAGTGGTTGGCTTTACCTGCCCGGCAGAATCACCAACCAACAATATCTTTTTGTCAGCCAGCTCAAAATAGGTTTTCTTTACAGGTCCAGACATAATCACAAGACCGGAATATTGTTTGGTTGGTCTGAATCTACCAAACCTCTTGAGTACAAAATCCTTGAGTGGTCTGCAGTCTCTGGCTGCCATCCCGACTCTCACACCTTTGTCAATAGGAACTACCCAGCTAAAGAATTCAGAGGCCCAAGCTCCATACCAGAGCTCGACAAAGTTTTGATCAAGTCGCTCTTTTAGATCAAATTGCAGAGCCGGCAAGAAACCCAGCTTCTGACCCATGTCAAATCTTGTTTTAGATGTTGACCCATCTGCTGCTATGATAGTCCCAGTCAAATCTCTCCAATTTGTTGAACAACCGACCTTAATATCTGCTCCAGCAGATGCTGCCATATCTGCGAGCTGCCTGTCAAAGCTCGGCCTATCAATAACTGTTGCAATGCCTTTTTTTTCGAGCCGAACTTTTTCTTGTCCAGCTATAATTATAGCACCATCAATTTTGTTCAGGATTTTATCAGGCTTTACAAAGCTGTTGAGCCTGTTTGATATAAGTCCGGTACAATGATTTGGTTCGCCTATTTTTTTGGATTTTTCATATATCTGAACCTTTTCTCCAGCTTGTGCCAGCTTTAACCCAGCCCATAATCCAGCTGGTCCAGCTCCAATAATGTTGGCCACAATTGACTCGCCTGATTGGATTAATAAAGATTTAAAGGACTGACCCAGCTTTGGAAGTGATGTTGATTATCATAGAAGGGCTTGGTTCACCGGCTGTGTTTGATTTAGCTCGGATGCCGGTTTTTGAAAGACTGGGTGAGCTTGGAGTGAGTGGTGTGATAAAAACAGGTTGGACTAAGCTCAATAATGGTGAGATGCTTTGGAGACTGCTTGGACTCGATGGTTTTCCAGGAATGGGTCCTGTTCTGGCATCCTCATATGGAGTCAGTCTTGGAAAGCGCTCTGCCGCACAGCTCAGATTTTGTGAAATAAAAAAAACAGATAAGGGTACAGAGTGTTTGTTCTTGACCGATAGAGAAGCTGAGGGTAAATATATTCTTGCTGGGAGAACACTCGAGATAATTGGTGAGCATGAGCCAATTCTAGTGTATGATGGTTCAACACGGATAAGTGAGAATTGGTGTGAACCAGGCGAGCTAATAAACAAGCCAGAGCCGCTTTCAAAGGATGCAAAGACCAGCACAAAATTACTCAGGACTTTCTCAAACAAGCTTTTTGAGCAAAAAGGACTTTGGCCGGTCTTTCGCGGATTCGGAAAGTTCTCAAAATTCCCGCGGCTTGATGGCACACTAGTGTCAAAATCAAGAACTGCTTTGGGAGTTGCAAAGCTGGTTAACCTTAAAACCACTAGCTCACTTGAATCAACCAGCGACGACAGTCTGCGAATAGTTTATTATTCAAAAAAATGGAAGAATCAAGCTGAGAAAAAGAAATTCTTGGAAAATCTTGACAAATCGCTTCTGCATCTTATTAGTCAGTCTGAAAAAGAAACCATAGCAATAACAGGAACTCAGGAAGAATCAGGTTTTCCAGTTCCATACGCAATTGCAGGACCGAACTCGTTTAAAGGAAAAATAAATCTTGAGCTCCACGAGTTCATGCAGGCATTAAACGAGCATAGATAAGCAGGCCAAAAGGAACATGAACAAGACGGCCTTGAGTATTCTTTTTGCATACTTGAATCTATCGATTATAGAGAAGTAGAGTGAAAAACAAATCATTGCAAATGAGAACGAGAAATAAAATGCGTATGAAACATCACCATAGATAAGTGGCAGAAAACCCCAGATTGACATTAGAACCAGCATCAACTGTGCAACCATTTTTGTTCGTTTCTCACCTATAATCTGTCTGAGCGTGTTTTGCTCAACTGAATATGGATGCGCTAGCTCGCTAAGTAAGAAGTATGATAAAATCAAGAGTAGCACAAACCAGAAAATTGCAAAGCTGATTGAATGGGTTGAGACGACCAATACAAAGGATGCAATAGCTATGGCTGAGATAAACTGACCGAGAAACTTCCAGCTCCATCTGATATGAGTGGCATACAGCACAAGTACAGCCTCTATCAAAAAGATTGGATACAGTATGTCATAGTTAATTGATAGTGCAAGCGAGACCAATAGCAATCCAAAGCTAAGCTTGATTGTTGTGTTTTTGTCAAGCTTGCCAGCAGGGATGGATTTGTCCTGTCTGTATAGCTTGTCAGACTCAGCTCCAAAATACTCGTTTAATCCACTTGCCCCCATTAGTCCAAAAAAGAACGGCAAAAATACTAGCGGTTCGCCAGCTGACAAGATGGCAGGAACAACTGATAAAAGAGAAATCATCAATGATTCCAAAACTCTGAATGTCTTGATCATTTACCCTTACCTTTTCGGGCGCGCTTCTTTGGTCTCAAACCTTTGTATCCACATTTGCGACACTTGATTTTGCGTGCTTTAATTTTTGAAGGTTCTGCCCTGATGCTGGCATTGCATTTCATGCAAATATATACTCTATCAAACAGTCTTTGTATTGCTGGGTCGCTCACAAAAGATTTTTTCTTCTTTAATTTATAACCTTTCCTTCTGGATGTCTATAAGCTCAACTTCGGTTTTTGCCCGGCTATATGCGACCAATCTTTCTTTGTTTAGTTCAAGAAAGTGAGGCCCCCACTTGAATTTGCTCATTACTAGCTCAGCTTGCTTTGGTTCACCAAGTATCCATAGCCCTGCTGCAAGTGCTTCTGCAGTACTTAGCTTCATTGGTTTTCCATAATTGATTGGATTGGCGGCTACGAGAAAAGGCAGCTTTCTGGCTGGACTATGTTTGAGAAAAGACCTGAGCAGGTTCCAGCTTACATCAAGTGCAGTCAGCTCAGTCAAGCTATCGGCTGGGCTCAGAAACTTTTCAGCGAATGGGTTGAGCAATACACCAACCGGCTTGTCTATCAGCTCAACCAGTCCGAACTTGGCAAGTCTCATAGCAGTGCACTTTTTTGGGTCATCTTCACCATGTCTTATCACAAACAGTTCAACCATGCTCAAACCTTTATGCTTCCTGTCAGATCAAGCATCGCCCTACCAGGATATTCAATCGCCAACTTCTTTACTGGTTTTCTTATGGTGTCTGGCATAGCTGAATGAATCATTTTTATTAGTTTTGGATTCAGCAACGGCTTGAGTTGACTGGCCTCCATTGACTGAAACAGCTTTTCACTTTTGACTGTTTTGAATTTGCTGACCCGTCCATCTTGAACAGATGCCTTATACACCTTTTTGAGCTTCTCTTTTTCATACAATGCCATATAAACGCCATCATCCAACAGCCAGACAAACGCCCGTTCACTGGTCATTTCAAAAATTATTTTTGGCATGGTTTTTATCTTGTATTTTACAGTCGAAATAGTTTCTTTGTCTATCATCGAGCTGATGATTTCTTTTTTCAAAATCTTGTGATAAAACTCAACTTTCTTTTCTAGCTTTACCACGAGTTCTGCATTTGGCTTCTTTTCTCCATGTTCTGCATCCTTGTGAGCTTTGATTACTTCTGCACATATTGTCGGTATCTCAGCTGGAATAGCCCCTTCATCAGCAAACCTCTTTAGTATAATCGGTATTTCTGGTGGTGAGGCCGGTTCTTTTCCGACCGACATAATATACGCGTTACCCATCCAGGTAACTACTCGATACATTCGTTCAACAATCCATTCTAGATATTGCTCTATTTTTTTCATATAAACATCCGAACCCTCAACAGCTTTCATCATGGCCTCCTTGGTTGGTCTGACCTCACCAGATTCAAGCAGCCGCTTGAGTGGTTTAATTATGCCTGCATCATATATCGGTTTCATATGCCTAAAGAAATTGTAAATAATGGTATCTCCTTCTTTCAAAAAATCCCAGATTTCAGTGAGAGTGTGAACCTGAACTGTTAGCTTTTTATCTACTTTCTTTGCCATATCATTTAACATAGCGATTATTTTTTCTTTTAGCTCGCCTGGCACATCACGCTGGGTATCATCTATTATGACCAACATATCAATATCAGATGTGGGCCGATAATCATCTCTTGCAAGCGAACCAATAACAGCAATCCCCTTTATCATTCCTCCCAGCTTTTGTCTGGCAATGACTGAAAATCGCTCAGCGGCCTTTATTTTCATCCTATAAAAGGTCTTCCTTCGTTTTTTTGCCTTAGATACAAATTTAAGCTTCTCTTCGTGGTTTACTCTTGTTTCTTTGGCTGGTTTAGCTGTTTTTTTTGCCGCCATGCAAAAACCCATTATTCTTGGTTATTAAAGCTATGGGATTTTATTAGCTGGTCTATTTTGGCCACAAACGCAGATACCTGCTTGTATAACCTCTCTAGCTCAGCTGGTTCGACTTTTTTCACGTCTCCACGCTCTATTTGTTTCATTAGCTCAAAAACAGCCTCATATACTTTTACATCACTGTCCTCCAGCTTTCCTTGTTGAACAAAACCTTGTCTGAGTAGCTCAGGAACATCCCACGGGCTTCCTGGTACTTGTCCGTGTGCCATCAATCCGGCGTGCGCTGCCTCTACTGCAGACCAATAGAGTGCGCTGGCTGCGCCAAGAAAAGCACTGGTATAACCATTTAGATTATAGAACGCCCTACTCATCGCAGCAGCAGCTGCTTCGTGTGTGGGCCTTATTTTTCCCTGTAAGAGCAACCGCTTGAGTGGTGCAAAAAAACCAAGGTCGGATATCGCAACTCCGTCACGTAGCATTTGTATGACAAGCGGGTCGCCCCGTCTAGCCGAGTCCCAGAACTGACTGATGGTTACAATATTGATATGAAAACTCTGGTGTTTTTCTTGGATTGCCTGTATTTCAGACTGGAACGCCATATACAGTGCTTTGTCGAGCGGCGCGAATGAATCATCAACTATCACTGCTATATCAGTATCACTCTCATTTTTTTCAGTTCTTCTTGAAAATGAGCCAAATACCACAATTGCCTTGATGAAGCTGCCGAACTTTTTTACTATTCTGGCACTGAAACCATATAGTTCCTCTATCGACTCCATCCGAATGTCTTTCTTTTTTGCGTCCTTAATCAGCTTTTCCTTTTTTATTATTTTTTCCATTTAATCACCCTTGTCGTTTTGATGAATATAGAGTTGGTTGGCTTGATGCCCAAATGAGCGGAGTTCTGTCTGGTCCGATTGTATGTCCACCGCCGTGTAGGGCCGGAGCAAGATAACCGCCAAATGCTGCGCGCATAGGTGCACCAAGAGTTTCATACTGAAACGAATACATTCCTCTACTAAAAAAGCCCTGTGAATATCCCCGAGCCACGCCTTCCCAATAGCTGGGGGCATGACTATAACCCGCCTTTTCTACCATGCTAGGCATAACCTGACCTGGTGCAGTTGACATAGCCATCAGTGCTTCGAGTGGCACGCCATCATTCCACATATTATTTACAGTTATTTCGATATCTTCGATATCTGCTCCTTCGATATTCACCACACCCATGTCCATCAAGTTCTTGAATAACCCCGGGTCCATTCTTGATACTTCATCCATCCAGTCTCCCCAGGCTTCGTGTTGGTGGCCGAATCCAGGTCCGCCGACCAAATGAACATGACCTGGCTTGACTCCGTGCTTTTTGAGCTCTTTCAAAAACTCGCTTGGTTTGATATTGCTTGATGCAGAGTGACCAACATCAAAGGTCATGGTAATCAGGTCTGGCGATACTCCATTAGCCTTTGCGATTGACCTAATTTTCTTGACCAACTTTGCCATCTCAGCTGGTTTGTAGAACATCGGATAGCCTTGCATATACCCTTTTTCTGGTGCGGCTGGAAATAGGTTTTCGAGCGCAATCTTGACTTTTCCTTGCTTGAGCATTTTTTGGGTTTCCTTGTCTTTAAGCAGCTTGCTGAATGTGTCTTCAACATTCTTCATTATCATAGATTTCGAATCACTAAACGGTCCGAATCGCATTCCTTCTCGGGTCATTATTTTTTCCCATGCCTTTTCTCTGAGCTCCAGCTCTTGTCTTTGATTTTTTGCCACCTCGCCGTGCCGCCCAATCGGGCTTAGTGATGCAAGATTGACTTTTGACCATTGGCCTTCAATAAAATTCTGGACTTCTGGATTAGCAAAATGTTTTTTGAACTCATTTAGCATTTTATTGTCTAGCTTTCCCTCGGGTGCAAGTCTCATAAACTGCGTCATCATCCGGCTTCGGATTTCCTCATCAATATTATTGACTTTTTTGATATCTGATAAGACCTTTCCAAGGTCGTTGCTATGTTGTTTGAAAAGATCAACCACCCGTTCCTGTGCTACATTGGTCTTGAAATTATCATGAATCGGTGCAGCCGCAGCAGCAAACTTTTCTGCAAATGTCAGCGGAAGCGTTTGAATAAAATTACCCCACTCGCGTTTTATCTGTTCTTTCATTAATTCATCCTTTACATTATATTCCTGAAACAACTTATTCAGCTCTTGTTTGTTTGCAGCCAGCATGAATGGACTTTGAACCGGCAGCTTTGTGCCGACAAATGGCTCAATAAAGTAGTAACCCATTGAACCAATTGGATGGACTGTAAGTGTCTTTGCACCAACTCGCTTGGAATACTCTATACTTTGCTTTAGTATCTCTGCTGCCTTGGCTCGCTCAATTCCAGTTAAACCAGCCGGGTCTGCCTTCATTGGAGCATGAACAGTAATGTCGCCTGCAAATGTGTTTACAATATCTTTTACTTTTGCGACCTGCCTGTCTGTAACAGACCTGGGCCCGGTCTCAGCTCGAATAGCTAATCCGCCTCCGGCTCCCTCTTTTGCAAACGTGCCACCTAAGTCAATCTCTGCGCTCACAACCCCGCGCTCAAACGTGTTCATGAGTTGTGCAAAGAAATCGGCTTTTTCGTTGGGACCAGGCACACTTGCACCGATTGCTGGCTTTTTTTTGTCTGCCACAATAGTATCTGTTCGCCATACTTATAAATCTCATAGATTAGACCTGGCGTGGAATCATTTATCATTGAGATGGTGTTTGCCGCTATTGTGACTCTTTTGGCAACTCCTAGAATAGCTAGATACCTGAAAGCCAGTGGAATAATGGCCAGGGACCAACACAAACGAGACAAGCCACTTTTACCGACAAGCGGTGGGATTCCAGTCTTCTTTGGTTTTTACCTTGCGGTTTCGCTCTATATTTTTCTAAGAGTCTATTATTTTGGTGATATGTCTGATCTTTTGCCGATAATGGCAGTTCTATTGTCAACAGCAATAATCACTGTGATTGGATTTCTCGACGATATTAGGGTTAACCTGGGTTCAAATCAGGAGCGGATTGGATTAAAGCAATGGCAAAAGCCGCTTCTGACATTGGTTGCGGCTATACCTCTTATGGCACTCAAGGTCGGT
Source organism: Candidatus Altarchaeota archaeon (assembly GCA_018220955.1). Classification (GTDB taxonomy): domain Archaea; phylum SpSt-1190; class SpSt-1190; order SpSt-1190; family SpSt-1190; genus JAAOXV01. The sequence continues at coordinate 16,565 of JAAOXV010000034.1, forward strand.
AACCCTAGTATGAGCTTACCTTTGATAGGTCTGGTGAATGTAGGTATTTTATACCCGTTGGTGTTTGTGCCTGTTGGTGTGATGGGAGCAGCCAATATGGTCAACTTGCTTGCTGGCCTGAATGGACTTGAGACTGGCATGGCTATTGTTTATCTTGGTTCATTGGCTTATTTTGCGTTTCTCAACAGTACTTTGGCAGCAAAAGTGATTGCCTTTGCTGGACTCGGAGCTGCTCTTGGCTTTTATTATTGGAACAAGTTTCCAGCAAAAGTCTTGCCAGGTGACAGTCTGACATACTTTTTCGGAGCTTTGCTGGCGAACCTGGCGATAATTGGAAACATGGAAAAAGTAGCACTTGTCATTTCAATCCCTTTCTTTTTCGAGTTTGCATTAAAGCTTAGAGGCAAGCTGAAACAGCCGACAGTTGGCACAGTAAACCGTGATAAGATACTAAAACTCAATGAAGGTATCTACTCACTACCGCATTTCTGGATGAAAGGTAAACATACTGAAAAACAGGTAGTTTTCAGGATTTGTGTGATTATTGCAGTATTTTCTGTTTTGGCCTGGTTTGTTTAGGCACTTGTCTATGAATACTCTCTCCAGATATGTCCACAACCTATACACTTGAAAAATCTAGTGGCTGGCTCGTCACCTGACCTAGTCTGCTGCATCCACCACAAGGCCCTGTTGTGTTCGCATTTCTCGCATTTGACCTTTATTGTTGAAAGCTCATCTTTTTGTTTGTCAACATCAACAACCGGAATTCCCTTTTTTTCTTCAACTTTTCGTGAAATTACAATTTTCTCGTTTTTATCCACATTTTCCTTTTTTCCACAGCTTCTACAAATCCAATTAGTCTTGTCATCAAGTTTTTTTGGCATCATCATGCCTCCACATTTCTTACAAAAACGAATGGTCATCCTGGCAATATGCATTTGATATTATAATATTTTGCATATCATAAAGGCCCTAAATTGAAGATTCGATAAAAAATCTCTTTTGGTAGCACACTTATCCAACCTATCATTGGTGCCATCACTGCTGCTTTGCCCTGTATCCAGCTGTTTTGAATCACCCAAGGGTCTGCTACAGGATTATGATCGCCTTTAGTAGTATAACCATTATCCGTGATATTTACGACCCGATGAATAATCGGGTAACCAAGCTCGGGATTTACATATACCACAACATCCCCGACGCTTATGTTGTTAGCTTCCACAATTACCAATGCATCTCCTTTGTTAAACCCAGTTGGAAACGGAAAGTTATCCAGCTGTTCGGTATTATACCCTTTGGACAACATCCAAGAATAGTAATTGTATTGCGTGATTGAATCATGTTCCATGCTGCCGCTCATAACAGCTACAAACGGAAGAGATGTTCCGAAAAAATAGCCAAATGTCGCTCTGAGTAGCATTGCTACCACGAATGCCCAGACAAGATCTTTACCAAACTTTTTGATTATTTGATTGTCCATTATTCCACCTGGACTATCGTATCCTTTATAGTAACTCTTGCGAGATCCTTTGCGATAAAGCTGTTTTTGAAAACTTGTTTTGCCTCTTTTAGCAAAGGTGCCAGATTAGCGTATCTTGGGGAAAAGTGAATCAGGAATAAACTGCCAACACCTGCTTGTTTTGCGACCCGCGCAGCGTCTTTTGCAGAGCAGTGTCCATAATCAAAGCCAGAATCGTCCTCAGATAAATATGTTGACTCATGTATCAGGAGATCCACACCAGCGACTGCCTCAATAACTTTATCTGATTTGACCGTGTCTCCTGTGTATGCGAGCGACGAACCTTTCACCGGAATCAGCCAGTCTTTTGGTTTTAGCTTAATTCCATTTATCTCAATCGTTTCGCCTTGTTTGAGCTTTTTGAATTTTGAGTTTGGTTTGAATCCATGTTTATCCATCTTGGCCTTGTCAATCCTGGTTGTGTCTGGCTCTCTGAACACATAGCCAATTGAGTTTCCAGTATGTTCTGTTTCAAAAGCAGTGATTGGTCCGACTGTATCCCCTGGCTCAAGCTCGATTACGTCTATCTCAAACGGGATTCTACCATAGCTCGCGCGTCGCATATGGTGTACTGACATAGCTGTGCCTGGCGGCCCATAAATTTTCAAAGGAGCTTCACGCTGATTTTTTGCCATTGAGAAGAGAATGCCGGGAATTCCGAGCACATGGTCTCCGTGTAGATGAGTCACAAACAGCTTGTCGATTTTCATAAGGCTGAATCCGCTTTGACCTATTCGGATTTGTATTCCTTCACCACAATCGAACAAATAGACTTCGCCTTCGTGCCTGATTGCAATCGAACTAGTGAACCGCTCAAGTGTCGGCTTGGTTGCATTTGTTCCTAGGAAAGTCAGTTCAATCAATCAATCACCTGTCTTTATACCCAATTCATCCAGTAGCTCTTGATCTGCCTTGGCTGGCCCATCCTCCATTAGAGCTCTGCCGACCTTGTTTTTTGGAAAAGCAATCACATCACGGATACTGTCTTTACCAAGCATTACCTGCAATAGTCGGTCAAAACCAAACGCGATTCCGCCATGCGGCGGGACGCCGTAATCAAATGCTTTTAGCAACATCCCAAACTTTTCTTTGGCAGTCTTTCTGTCTATCTTTAGCAACTCAAATATCCGTTCCTGAAGTTTTTTATCAGTTATTCTCATGCTTCCTCCACCGACCTCTGTACCATTTATTACTAGGTCAAATGCCTGTGACCGAATGTCAAGTAGCTCTTGTTCACTGAGATTTTCAAACAGGTCAGACAACTTTTCTGGTTTCGGTAAAGTGAATGGATGATGTCCGCTTTGGAGTCTTTGCTTTTCCTGACTCCATTTAAACAATGGAAAGTCTGTCACCCACAAGACATCAAGACCTTTTCGCAAATCTAGCTTTTCTGCAGCAGCTAATCTCATTGCACCGAGTGCTTCGCAGACCCTTGCCCAATCTCCAGCTAATATCAACAAAGTTCCTTTCCCAAGTTTTTTGAGCTTGGTTTTTATTGGCTCTAGCTGCTCAGCCACCCCTCCTTTTAGTTCCTTTTGTATCCACGTCCAGGCAACACCGGGAAAACCATAGTCTTTTGCGATTTTCTCCATTGCTTTTGTTTCCTTTCTGGTTAATTCTTCTGGAATAAGTATGGCTTTTGCTATTCCATCAGCTCTGATTTGCTTTTCAATTATCTTGAATCCACTTTCTCTAAGCTCGTCAGTAAGCTCAATCAGCTCAATCCCGAATCTGGTGTCTGGCTTATCTGATCCATATAGGTCTATTGCATGTTCCCAACTCATTTGCTTGAATGGCCGTTTCAACTTTATTCCGAGCAGCTGTGCATACAATAATGAAATTAGGCCTTCTGATAGTTCTTGTATATCTGACTCTTCTGAAAAGCTGGTTTCAATGTCAATCTGTGTAAATTCGTATTGTCTGTCTGCTCTTAGGTCCTCGTCTCTAAAGCACCGGACAATCTGAAAATATTTGTCAAACCCAGCTACCATTAGGAGCTGCTTATAGATTTGTGGACTCTGCGGAAGTGCCCAGAATTTACCTTTAAAGCTCCGGCTTGGCACAAGGAAATCTCTGGCCCCTTCTGGGGTTGGTCTACTCATAAACGGAGTTTCAATTTCCACAAAATCTTTTAGTAACATATATTGCCTAATTAGTGTCTCTGCCCCGAATCTGAACTCCATTGCTCTCTGCATTTCTGGTCGGCGAAGGTCCAGAAATCGGTACTCTAATCGCTTTTCTTCAGTTGTTTTGATGTCTGGGTTGAATATTTCAAGTGGAAGCGGTTTTGACTTGGACAAAACAATAAATTTGTCAGCTATAACTTCTATCTCGCCTGTGTTAATGGCAGAATTTGGCTGTTTTCTTTTAACAACTGCCCCTTCGACTAGCACGACCGATTCTCTGGGTAGTTCACTATAAACTGCCTTAAATTCTTCGCCAAGCACGGCCTGTGTTATTCCATGGCGGTCACGCAGGTCTATGAACGCCTTTTTTCCAAAAGACCTAAGAGAATGAACCCAGCCTGCCAGCTTGACTCGTTTCTTGATATCAGTTTTCCTGAGCTCGCCACAGTTGTGAGACCTTAACACACTAACAAGACAAACTGCTCATTAATATGAGTTTCTTGGATTAGCATATCTGGCCAAAAGCAGGCTATAAATGCCATAATCTTGCAGGTTAGCTTGGGTTTATTTGGGTTAGAAAATGACCAAGTATAAAAATTCAGATTGTGAGACTCAATTATGCTTAATGCATATGATGTGAGTGGAGAGATAGATTATGACAAAGTTATCCGGGAGTTTGGTGCCAAAAAGATAGACGCTAGGCTGGCGGCCAGAATAGACCACCCGCTTGTGCCTGAGCTGTTCTTTGCACACCGAGATTTAGACACTTTATTATCAGGTAAGTTTGCTATTGTGAGTGGACGAGGTCCGAGCAAACGTATGCATATAGCTCATCTGCTTGTCTATCGGTTTGTCAAGCACCTACAGGACCGGTTTGGTTCATTTGTGTTTCTGCCCTTAAGCGATGATGAAAAGCTCTTGGCAAATTCAGAGCTGAGTCAGGAGGATGTAAAAAAAGAGGATTATGAGAATTTGCTCGACATAATCGCGATTGGATTTGACCCAGACAATACCGAAGTGATGATTGATATGATGGACATAAAGCAGGAAGTGTATAATCTGTCTATCCGATTGGCTAGACGGATGACCGCAAATACTGTCAGGTCGGCCTTTGGATTCAGTGGTGAGACCAATATAGGTATTCAGTTTTATCCAGCTATGCAGGCGGCACATATACTTTATCCGAGCTTGAAACTCGGCCTACCTGTACTTGTCCCAATTGGACTTGATCAGGATGTGTTTGTCAAACTGACACGCGATGTTGCTGAAAAAGAGGGATTGAAAAAACCGGGTGATATACTTAGTAAATTCCTGCCTGGTTTGACTGGCGACAAAATGAGCTCAAGTAAACCAGAGACGGCAATATACACGACCGACCTGCCAAACATAGTGAAAAAGAAAATCGGGAACGCGTTCACTGGCGGTCGGGTCAGTGTGGATGAGCAGAGAAAGCTCGGAGGCGAGCCAGACAAGTGTGTAGTTTATTCATACTTGCGAACATTCTTTCAAATTGACCAGCGAGAAAAATGTTTGTCAGGTGAGATATTGTGTGGTGAATGCAAAGCCCAGCTGACTGGCAAGCTGAACAGTATGCTGGCCGAGCATCAAAAGAAACGTGAGTCTGCAAAACTTCAGGTCAGTAAATTCACTAAGGCTTTTGACTAAAACTTGGTCGGTTTCTTGAAGGTATCTATTTCCTTCTCAGCATCATTGAGTGTGTTATCAAGCCAGTCAATTGTTTTCTCAATTTCCTCGACAGTTCTTAGACCTGGGATAATGACCTTTCCTGTTCGGAAGATTAGTATTCTTGTCGAACCTTTTTTGAGCTTCATTCCAGGAAAAGCTTCTGGATCATATTCAGAATCAGGTATTGCATATGCCAGCTCGTGTAATCGAAGACTTCGTTTCAAATCAACACTGACTACGATATTCCTGACTGCTATCTGCGGTATTTTCACAGTCACTCCGCCTTCTTCAAGTACTTCAACTAGCTGATTCACTTTTGTTTGAGCATCATTCACACTTTTCGCACCGCTACAGACAAAATTTCCGGACGAGTATAACAAAAACCCAACACTGAATTTCTTTATTCTCAAAGCTGGGAACTTGCCTGGTTCATAAACAGAACCATCTACATTTTCGTTTATATGAATAAGATTTAGAGAATCACCGAATCTCCCTGTGACGACAATATTTTGAACCTTATATTCTATGTCGGTCATTAACTGTAAAATACAGGTTGATTTAAAAGCTTTCTCGTGTTCCCTTAATGGAGTCACAAGAATTGTGAATTTACATGGCTATAGCTCAAGCTGGACTGTCAAGCAAAACCAATCATTTTTCTATTTGAACGATTGGTGGGACGAGTATTATCCAACTGTCGTCAAGCGCAGCCAAATCGGCACCAGTCACATTACAGTGAGTTTTCATACGGTTGATTGCTTTCTTGAGCTCGGTCATATCCTTGTCACGCAGAGGCGAAACCTTGACAATGATGATTCTGTCTCCAGACCTAAATTTGTTCAACACTTTTTCAACATCATTATACCTCTCCATCACCATAAGATCTAGCTTGAGCTTTGCGTTCTGTGTATGGATTACCTTTGCTTGCACAACATGTGCGTCATCCCCTTTGATTAGCTCATCGATTATTCCCATTATATCACCAAATTTCTGACACAAAAGGATTATTTAATCTTTCCCGCTGAGACTTCGAGCAGGCTAGCTATCTCCCAAACAAGGGTTCTGATGTGAAAAGGCAGGTTCTGGTCCTGACTAATATCGTCCAGCATACTGATTGCAGCGCCTATCCTGATGTGTTGTTTTTCGTCTTGGTTTTTTAACCTGTCCATTACCTTCTGACAGTTTGCTTTTATGTTTCTCGGCACTGAACCATCCTGAAGAATTTTTTCAAGAATCTCGATTGCTCTGTCAAACTCTTCCATAATATCACGTCCCGATTTTCTCACTTAGCTCCTTCATCTTTGCTGTGAGCTTTTTCTCTTGTGATTCAAAAGTTTTTACTCTTATCTCCAGCTTTTCCTGTGTTTGTTTTAGGTCTGCCAGCACATCAATCCTTTTTTTCTTGACCAACGCTGGCCCAATAGCCTTGAATACTTCATCTACCTTTTCTTTTTCAAGCGCATTTACGGCAGAATTGATTTCCTCTTGTTGTAGTTCAAGCTGTTGTTTTTGATAGATCAACATCTGAAATTGTTGTTGATATGTCTGCAGTTGAACAAGAGCGTGTTTTGCTTGTGGTGAAAGTTCTTCCATTATATCGCCTCCTCAATTTTTTGCAAGGATTCATAGATTCTCAGTTGTGAATTGATTCTTGCCTTTAGCTGACTCGATTTGTCGGCTTTTATAATTATCCTTAGCTTGTTATCTGACCAGCTAATGTTTTCTGATGCCAATGCAAGAAAAACATTTTCTGAGCTTGGAAGGACCAGCTCGGCACTTAACGCGCCTTGACTGTCTTTATTGCTGCTGGTCTTGTTTTTACCAGAATCTTGTAGCCGCAAAACGGACACCTCACTCTATCATAACTGATATTGATACCTACCATCTTTCCGCATCTTATACATCTATAGTTACCCATTATACCACCCTGAATGCGCCAGAAGCGAACTTATATCCGCATTTCCGACATTGCCAAATCCCGACTGCCACTCGCTTGACTGCTTCAGCGCCGCAGCTTGGACACTTGTAGCTGGCCCGTTGTACTCGTTCAATCTCATCAATTTTCTTTTTCGCTCTAGCTCCATATCTAGGTCCAAACCTTTTTGATGGACGAGCTCGCTTTACTTTTGCCATTTAATCACCGAATATTACTGCAATCGCCGCCAGACCAGCCACTGCTAACACTGCCAGTAGCATTGGCGGCAGGTTCAATAGAGAATTGAAGTATTTTAAAAGTTCCCCTATGTACCAGAGCCAAGCTATTCCAGCTAAGAGACCAATCGCCATTAGCCAGCTTAGTGCGCTTTTTAGCCTGGACCAGTTCATACAAGCCGGTTTTTCAAGGCATTATAACCTTAACCATACATTTTTTAACTACAAGAGCTCTTTACATTCAGGAGGATGACACCCATGGTATCTGAACCTCATTTGTGAGGGATTGTGATGATGCCGTCCCAGTCTGACTAAATTTTTATTTCTTTTTTTAATATCTCAGCTATCTTCTTGCCAGAAAATTTGCCTCGAAACTCCTTCATCACAAGTCCCATTAAGCCCTTTATCGCATTTGGATCAGAGCTAACATAATCTTGTTTTTGTTCAATCAGCTTTTTGATGAATCGTTTTACCTCTTGTTCCGTAGCCTTACCTATCTCAACCATTTTTCCTGCCAGTGCTGCTTCGGCTGCCTGAGCTAAACTATCGTGTGTGATTTTATTTTTTCTACATAACTCCAACACTTCTGTTAGTTTGACATGGTCAATATTGAGTTCCTTTCGCCTGAGTGATGGCACGGTTTCAGTCACCATTATTGCTGCTAGACGGTCTCCACCGAGTTCATCAAAGAGCCAATAATCTGAGCTTAGATAGAGCTTTTCAGCTATCGAGTTTGGCATTATCTTTTCTAACCGAGCCAATCGTGCCTGTGGCAGTTCCGGCTTTTCTACTTTGAACGGTTTGACTGGTGGTATATCTGTTTCTGGATACATTCTGGCGCTGCCAGGCAATGGACGCAAGTATGAGCTTGACCCGTCTTCGAGCGCTTTTCGAGTGTCTTCTGTTATCCCTGCTGCTAGTTGACTCAACCGTTCAACTACGAGCTTGATTGGTTTTTCTGATCCTGCTGCCAACACAATCAAGTCTTTATTGCCAGCACCAAAATCTTTTTTTACTTTTTTCAGTTCTAATTTAATGCCATACTTATCAGGGTCCTCATCAGTGTGAACAAAGCCTCTTTCACCTTTGGACCTTACATATTCTGCCAGTTCCTTTCCAAGATGTTTGTCTTTGTGAATCTGTTCTGCAAACAGCCCAGCTGAGCCGCTAAGCAGAAGTCCGAATACTTTTTTGTTTTTGAAAATCTTTGATTCAGAGTTTTTGAAGAATTTGCTGACTTCCTTAACTTTACCTTTTTTTACATTTATCTGTTTTCTGAGCCGTATCAAGTTCCCTTGTCTTTTAATCTCATTTTCAATAATAAGCGGTATCATATGAAGTTCTTGAACACCCTTAATCTCAACTCTTGCGCCACCTTTAATAGAAACATTCAAGTCCTGCCTGATGGTACCAATACCTCGTTTGACTCTGGTCATACGAAGTAGCTCACCGATTCGCCTTGCCACTCGCATTGCCTGTTCACCTGTTGTGATGTCTGGTGCGGTTGTTATTTCAACTAGTGGAATTCCGAGTCTGTCGAGCATAAAGCTCTTTTTGCCTTTAACTGGCCTGGCTGAGTCTTCTTCAAGACAGAGCTGGTCTATTCTAACTCCTTGAATTACTCCACCCATTGCAATCAGTGAGCTTCGCTGGAACCCGCTAACAGTTGAACCATCGATTATCAGCTTTCTCATAATCTGTATTTCATCAACAGGCTTTGCCCCTACTAGCTTGGCGATTTTGAGCGCAGTTTCAAGCGCCACTGTGTTCATCGCATGTGGTGGTTCTTCATCCCATTCAACTGCACAGCTGTTGTTGGTATTGGCTTGGTATTTCACCAAAAAACCTTTTTTGAACTCTTCTACTGCTGCTTTATCAAGACCTCCTAGCTCAGATAAGACTGGCCTTAGCTTTCTTGAAAAAACAAAATCAGCCTTATCACTCAGCTTGCTTGGACACTCACAGAATAGCTTGTCTGTGTCGAGCTGTTGATGAATTTCTAGACCGATTTTTGCCATAAGAACCTTCGGCGAACTCTTTTATATTCATTATCCATAATATTATTGTGGATATCCGCACTATGAAGGAAAATCTGGCTAAGAGCACAGTTGTTGAGGCGGAAATCGTTTTTGTCATTGTTGCATTTACAGTGATGTTTCTTTATTTTGTCCCAGCAGCCAGGCAATACGCAGATGCGATAGTGACCTTGCTTGCGATTTTTGTGATTATTCAACTGCTTCGGGTATTTGGCATAATCAGAGAGATAAAAGAATATGAGAGACTTGTAGTTTTCCGATTCGGTCATTTTCATCGGGTTTCTGGACCTGGTTGGATAGTTATCCTACCAATTCTTGAGAAAGCGAATCGCTTGGATTTACGAGTCCAGCGAATGGACCTGCCGCCGCAGGAAGTGATAACAGCTGATGAAATTCGAGTTAGAATAGATACGATTGTGTATTATCGGGTAAAGGACCCTGCAAAGGCAATCATCAAAGTACAGGAATTTCAGGAAACTGTATCTGGTTATGTGTTTGCAGCTCTGCGTGATATTGCCAGCAACTTGACCTTGAATGAGCTATATGGAGAAATAGAAAAAGTAAATGACATAGTCAAAGTGAAGATTACTCCTATGACCTCTGATTGGGGACTCGAGATAATAGATGTAGAAGTGCAAAACCTGAAAATACCAGATACGATTCAGCAAGCCATGCATGTTAGGAGACAGGCAAAAGAGGAATGGGCGGCCGCACAGTATCAGGCCAGAGCACAAAGGACTTTGATAGAGGCGCTAGCGGATGCAGCAAGTAAGCTGGATGACAAAGCGTTATCGTATTTGTATATCACAGAAGCAATACCAAAACTGGCAGAAGGAGCTAGCACAAAGATAATTTTCCCAACCAATTTTCCACAGATGCCTCAGGGAGTGGAGAAGGGCACGGATGAAGCCATGACCCTTAACTTAAGTGGACTTTTGCATGAAGGAGATACCTTGCCAGAGAAATTGGCAAAAAAGAAAAAGAAGACAACTGAATGATTATTGATATACTTTATTTACATAAAACAGGAAAAATCCTGCTAAAAGCGTAGCACCGTATGCTATAATTTCTGAGAACCCAAGCCGATAAAATCCATAGGCAATCAGTAGCGCAATCGGTAGTTCAAAAGCAAACTGGAAAAATCGACCTCGCAATATGACATATAAAAAGAATATCACAAAAAGGACTGCGATTCCAACAGCTATTAGCTGGTCCATACAAGTTCCAGGCCAATTGGTTTAAATCTATATCTCTTTAATCATTTTTTTGAGTCCACGTTTTTCAGGCATTATTTTGAGCCCAGATTCCTGAACGATTTCGGCTGCTACCCACATTCTCAATTCAGGCTCTTTCACTTTTCTAGCTATTTTTCTTCCCAGCTTTCCTAAAACAGCTAATTCCTCACCCATATCCTGTTTTAGATCTTTTGCAATTCCAGCAATGTCGATATCTGTGAACGAGCTTATCTTTAGATGATTAGTTCCATTCACTAGATAGCAGAATTTTCTAACGCCGTCTTCACCTTTGTAGCTCGCCCGATAAGCTGTTTTCCATTTTGGTATATTCACAATGAATTCGATTCCGTCCATGACTATTTTTCTTTTCCGGATTTATAAAATCGCTTGTTAAAACCAGCCAAAATTATAGCTGCAATTATTAGAACCAGCCCGATTGATATTGGCATCAAGTTATTGTGAATGAGTTCCCAGTTGTGGCCAAGAAAATAACCAGCTGCTGCCAAAGCAAAGTTCCATGGAAGAGCACCAACAAAGGTCAATACTACAAAGCTAGTCAGAGGAACTCCGGATGCGCCAGCAGGAAATGAGATAAATGTCCTGATAGCTGGCAGAAGACGCCCGACAAAGACAGCCTTGGTTCCATACTTGCCAAAGAATTTGTCAGACATCTCCAAATGATGTTCCAAAATTTTTGGTACATATGGACGGAATTTTGAACCAAGAAAATAGGCTATGATTGAGCCAACCAAGTTGGCGAGCGATGATACTAGTACAACTTGCCAAAAAGATAGGTGTCCGAGTGATGCCATGAATCCGGCAAATGGCACAACAATCTCACTTGGTATTGGCACGCCAGCTGACTCAAGTAACATAGTAACAAAGACAGCTAGCATCCCGAACTGTTCTACCAAAGCCACTAACGGGTCCCATAAGAATTCAAGCATCCCAGAGTTCAGACAAGACCTTTTAAATATCTAAGCTAAAAAAAACCTGTGAGACGGACTATTAGGCTTTTGGATGGTATAAAAATAAGTGAGAAAACAGATCAATCGGTTTTGGTTGACCTAGTGCATCCAAAAAAAGAGGATACAAAATTTTTACTTGACAAAGGATTTCAGAAAGATGACATAGATGATTCGCTTGATGTTGATGAGGTACCCAAGCTTTTGAAACAGGCAGGATATATTCATGCAGTGCTCAAGTTACCTGTTGAGTCAAACGGACATTTTCAGGAAATGAGCTTTGGTCTTTTCTTATATCAAAAATCAATCTTTATTGTAAGAAAATTCGATAGTTCTTTTTTTTCTGAACCAGAGGTGTTTTGTGCAAAAAACCATGTAGAATTTCTGCAAAAGCTGCTTAGGCAGATAAACAAACAGATACAGAATATATTCAAGAAAACCAATGCAAACTTCAAGTTGTTCGAGAAAAAGTTGTCACAAGGTAAGGGAGATGAAAACATGGCGATTGAAATGTGGAAAATCCGGGACGATGTTAGTACCCTGCTCCGCGTGTTGAAAGAGAATGAGATGGTCTATAATACTCTTGCAAGAGGATTGATAGTTAAGATGAATCGAGTCCAGGTGCTGAGGTTTGAAGATATCTATGAAGACCTGCACCAGATGATTAGTATGTCTGAGACACTCAAATCTGACTTGACCAACGCGTTCGACACATTTATCTCCATGACCTCTTTTACCATGAGCCGGAAGATTGAAAATCTTACTTATATCACGATAGCTCTTTCTATTCCTGCCATAATCGGAGCGTTTTATGGTATGAACTTTATTGAAATTCCATTTAAGGCCCATCCTATGGGTTTTTCAGCTATAGTTGCGTTCTCACTGTTATTTGCAGTTATCATATATTCAATTCTCAACCGCTAACAAAGCTTTAAATTAGCTAAACCATTCTTCAGATATAGCGGCTGTAGTCTAGCGGTAGGATAGTGGCCTGCCACGCCATTGACCCGGGTTCGAATCCCGGCGGCCGCATCCACCGAGACAGGTCCCGGAGG
>JAAOXV010000035.1 GCA_018220955.1 Candidatus Altarchaeota archaeon
GGGTAAACCCCATGCGTGGGAAAACCCCGAACGTTTTTGATCAAACTTTTTTCTAAAAAGTTTGGGGCCGGCCGGATTCGAACCAGCGACCTTCGCCTTGTAAAGGCGACGTCATAGCCAACTAGACCACGGCCCCGCAAAACTAGTGGGAAATCCGTGTTTATAATTTTAGCCAATTCCAGTTTGAGTTAACCTAAACCTACAGCTCTTTGCCTCTGGCATCCATCTATGTTTGATTACACTAGCTTTTCTTACTCCTGGCCTGCCTGTTCGTTCTATCAGGACAATCATCTTTGCCCAATATTTCAAGATATCACCGCCGGTGATGTGTTTTTTCTTTTCATGCTCATAGATATGACCTGTCACGATTACAGGTATGGACTTTGCTTCCGCCAGCTTGTGCAGCTCAGCCATTTGCAAGGATAGTTGTGTATTAATTTTTTCAGGATTCTGTTTTATCACGAGTCGATATAACATAACCAGACTATCTATAATAAGCAAATCTGCATCTGCCGCAAGTCGACTAAGCCGCTGAATTGTTCTGTGTTGGTCTTTGAAGCTCCGGACTTTCATAATATTAAGTCGGTCTGTCAATCCTAGCTGCTCAACCCGTTTAAGCGAAAGTCCTTCTGTATCCAAGAGATATGGGTTTGTTGCTGATTTAGCAATCGCAAGTGAAAGAGTTGTCTTGCCTGTACCTGCTTTACCAACTATTGCACTCACAATGCCTGGCTCAATTCCACCCACCAGCCCATCAATTCCTTTGTGATCAAAAATCACGAATATCTGAAGCTTGGAAAACCATAAAGCTTGTGGTTATAAATTTCAATCAGTCTGACATATGTGGGTTTACTCAACCTAGCTTATCTGATTCTCTCGCTGCTCATACCAGCCGAAATAGCGCATGTCACAGCTGTCACAGATGGTGACACGTTTGTCACAAATACAGGAAAAGTCAGGATGATTGGAATAAACGCGCCTGAAAGAGGACAAGCTTGTTATCATGAAGCAAGGGTCTTTCTTGAGAATTTGGTTCTTAACAAAACAGTTTGGCTAGAACGGGACCTTCAAAACAAAGACCATTATGACCGTTTGCTAAGATATGTGTTTATTGATGGTCAAAACTTGAATGAGTTGCTGGTTGCGAATGGTCTAGCAAAGAGCTATTTTATCAGCCCAAATATGGGTTATGAACAAGCAGTCAAGCAAGCTGAATACAGAGTAATTTTGCAGGCGAACGGATGTTTGTGGAAACCGTCAAACGAGTTCTGTATTGCTCTGTTTCAAGTAAACCATGAGCTTGAATGGGCAGAACTAGTCAATATCTGCAATCAAGAAAAGCAGCTAGCTGAGTGGCGACTCGAAGATACAGGCAATGATGTAATTTTTATCAACACCAGTATCTGCGCTGGCTGTAAGGTCAGGATAAACTCAGCCTGCGGAAAAAGTGGATACTTATGCAATATCTGGGATAGTCACGATACAGCATACTTGTTTGCACCAGACGGTTTTGTTGATTACAAAAGTTGGTAAATCTTAAAAGTTTTTGATCAAACTTTTTCCCAAAAAGTTTGTGCGGGAGAAGGGATTCGAACCCTTGTACTCACTAGAGACTGGACCCTGAATCCAGCGCGTTTGACCATCTCCGCCACCCCCGCCAGGACATTAGTATTATTTGTGTTTAAATAAACTTTTTCAGCGCAGCTGGCAAGTCAAGTCCGTGCTGAGCGATTATGGCTGCGACAGTCCTATCAAGCCCAATCGACACACATCCGCTATACATTTTCTTACCTTGCTTATGAGTTATATTAAAATTTTTCACATAAGAACTTCCATAAATAAGCACAGTCCCGACCTCAAGCCATTCGTTGGTTTTTGGCAACAAGGCCTCAAAATCAGTTATTCCTATGAGCTTTTGCCCCTTTTCCAATCCATCCTTATATGCCAAATAAGCTGATTCTGACCATTTTATTCGATATTCTAGTTTCAGGTCATCATAAAAATTCTTTAGTGAGTTCATTACTTGATTTTTGATTTCAAGTGTGCGGTCTTTTTCATCAATCCATCCGGCCTCCAGCTTGTGGAACTCCCGAAGTCGCTCAATTCCTTTTGGTTCAGACTCGTGCCTCATACACGGCCCACTATAGTCATACCACTTAATTGGAAGCTCTTTGTCAAGTGCCTGATTCTCAAAAAACCAGTAAAGCGGAGGTTCCTGTGAATGCACATAACCTGAATTCGGAATGCTCAACACTTCTTGTAATTCTTTTGATGGAACTTCTCCAAACAAAAGAATATGATTCTTGATTTTTTCATACGCTTGCTTAGTTTTGGGAACTGAAAGAAAGTGGATTTCGTGTCCAACTCCTTTGACATAACCACTCTTTATCCACATATCAAATGGAATTGTTTTTGGAAAAATCGTTTCTTCAAAACCTAATCTATCAAAAAATCCCTTTAGCATATTTGTAACACCATTCAATAGTTTGGCTCCTTTTGGTGCCCAAAAATAAATTCCAGGCAGACTATATTTTTTTATTGCTCCTGATTTTTCCAGCTCGACTGTCGGGTCAAATGCCTTTTTAGCTTTTGTTTTGGGAGTTTCTATGATAGTCCAGTGCTTTATTTCACCAGAATCAAATTGTAAAAAATCCACAAGCTTTGAAAGATGTTTTATCAATCCTTTTTCCAACCAACCAGATTCAAGATTCTCGATAACAACCACTCCGTTTTTCATTTTACCCAACGGAAGTTCAACATCTTTTCCACCAATCTTAATCTCTAGTCTATCAATCACTAACTTATCGGTGAGGTTTTTTTTTAGGTTTAGTACCTGTTCCCAAGGCGCATCACCAGAAAAATCAAACTTGTTTTTTTCTTTATCATTATTTTCCAAAAATCCAATGATTCTAGACACAGTTCGATTAAACAAAACAGGTTATATGATTTTTGATAAGTTTTTGATGAAACCTGCTGAAGTGGACGATCTCTGACTTTTGTTCAAGGTTTTTTAGCGAAAAAAGCTTGTGGGGCCGGCCGGATTCGAAGAAAGGGGCTTCGCCCCTTTTCAAACCC
>JAAOXV010000036.1 GCA_018220955.1 Candidatus Altarchaeota archaeon
ATAGAATACAAAGACAAGCGCCACAAGCTTGAGCTTGCACAAGGAGCAAGCATTGAACAAGCACTCAGAAAGATTGGATATAATCCGGCAGAGTTCATCACAGTTCTTAACAATGTTATTGTAACAGAGCTTGAGGAGCTGAGTGATGGGGATAAGGTAAAGCTGCTCAAGGTGTGGTCTGGTGGTTAAGTGCAAGTGCGGGAAAAAGGCAGTGTATGTCTGGAATACAGAGTCTCTGTGTGCCGAACATTTTCAGAAAAAATTTAGACATGAAACAAAGAAAGTATTGTCAGAATTTATTGAACCCGCAGACCGCCTTGCAATAGCTGTGTCGGGTGGAAAAGATTCAACAGCTCTATTGCAGATAACCAAGCAGTTCACAGACCAGCAAGGTATCCGGCTGGATGCAATTTTGATTGATGAAGGTATCAAAGGATATCGCGACATCTCTCGTCAGTTTATTGAACAATTTTGTGTTGACAATAAAATCAAGTTTCATATAGTTAGCTTTGAACAGGATTTTGGCAGTAATCTTGACAGCTATGTTTTGACCAAGAACAAAAAAAAGCTTGAGCTGAATGCATGCGCGATTTGTGGGACGTTCAGACGATATCTAATAAACAAAAAAGCCAGAGAGCTTGGAGCGACTAAGGTATTGTTTGCACATAATCTGGATGATGAAGTTCAAACTCTTTTTATGAACTTATTTTCTGGTAATCTTGGTCAGCTGACGCGAAAGGGTATATTGACTGGTGCGCTCAAAAACAAAGGATTCGTAGTAAGGTTCAAACCTTTTTTACATATCCCTGAAAAAGCAGTGGCGCTTTATTCACAGCTTGAATTTCCTGAGCTGCCAGATACAGAGTGTCCTTATCTGCACGAGAGCCTGCGCGATAGTATCAGGCGTTTTGTATTTCAGCTAGAGAATGAGCAACCAGGTTCGAAAAAACGTATTATGGACGCATATCTGAATGTTTTACCTAAGCTCAAGAAAAAGGTGACAAAAGTTCATACTAAATTACAGGACTGTGAGCTGTGTAGTGAACCCACTAGCCAAGCTATGTGTAAGGTATGTGAAATAAGAAAAAAGCTTGGAGACAAGCTTAGAGCTTAATCTCCATAGCCAGCTTGTGAACAATCGGAATGTTTGGCTTTTCGCCATTGTATGCCTTCCATGCACCCCAAACATATAGTATTGCAGCCATGATAGGATACAGAATAAGCATCAATCCACCGACTATCCAACCGAGCACAGGTATCAGTAGTAGAACCGTGCTTAACAAGGTCACAGCGATAGAAACCAGAAAGAATGCAAGTGCTTCCTTTCCCCATTCCATCACGAGATTGTCTTTTTTGTCTGACATCAAAGCCACAAGCGTGCCGAATATCGACAACATCCAAACAACTGCAGCAGTCATGTTTTTCTTATTTTTTGCCATGCGAGCTTGTTTTTGCGAGCTCTATAAGGTTTTTGAATTGAGCTAATTTACTAAGGCTCAAGCAACCAACGCTCATAATCTATATTTGCAATGGCCTTTATTTGTATGATTGCTGGCAGCTTAGATGGATGCACTTCTCGAATAGCTTTTTCTGTTCTTTTTGGAAATGCAGTCTTTATCAGCAATATTTCTTCATTTGTTCCATCTACTTTGCCTTTCCAAATATACATTGACTCACTCGCCACAATATTCACACACTTGGCCATTCCTTTTTCCACTAGGTGTTTTGCAATCTTTTTGCCTTTGCCTTGTGGAACAGGCACATAGAATATGTGCATGGGTGACTAAGCTGACCGAGTTTAAAAAATTACATTTGTAGCATGAATATTCCAGCGAGAATTAATGCGATTCCTGCACCTTTGAACAAAGTAATTGATTCTCCAAGCAGGAAAATCCCAAGTAGTACAGCAATCAACAAGTTTGAGCTTGTAATCGGACTGACCACACTTATAGGACCTCGACTGAGTGCGCCCAGAAAAAATACAAGCGCGATTGTTGCAGCCAAACCACTAAGTACTGGATATTTTAATGCCGGAAATTCGTGGTTTTTATATGCCAGAAAAATCAAGCCTGTTGCAACCAGCACAATCAGATTTTCTATCAACAAGTATGGAAGCATATTTCCATCTGTAGGCAACCCAATCTTTCTGATAAAATGAGTTATACCAAAGAATATCATGGATAAAACTGCCATTATCAGATATGTTACCATACTTGATTGGCTAGGTTCGAGCATAAAAGCTTTTAGAGCCGTTGCTAATATTTAAAA